>NZ_CAAKGZ010000034.1:0-187200 GCF_901007645.1 Pseudomonas sp. FG-3G | reverse complement strand
CGGCCAGTACGTCTCACGCCACCATCCAAGGTACAAAACGCATCCCGCTTTCGGGTTTGCTGGGCTGATCCTTCCAGCTACCGAAATCCGCGAGTTCGCAATCTATTTCTACAAGCTAAAATGCCACCTCCTTGCGTTCGACCTTGCCAACGATAACCCCAAGAATCTGCCCGCCTATCAGTGGGAAAAGAAGGGCTCTCAGCTATACGCCCTCCGCAACGTCACCAAATATGAGCAACTCCGGCGCTCCACGTTCCGTCTCCTGAGCCACATTGAGAAAATCGGCGGTCACGTGTTCTACACAGGAGAGCACAAGACCACTGATCCTGGTGCCCATGACTCCACCGAGACGTTCAAACGGCAGCTTCTGCAGGCCGTGCGCAAAATAGACCGATTCTGCGTACAGAGCGGCTCAACCTTCATGTTGATGCTCGATGAACAACGCTGCGGTAACGAATGGCGGGAAACCAACGTGGAGGTCTGCACGCTGGCCATGTTCGAGGATGCCTCGCAAAAATGCAGGGCACTCATTGAGCCGCCAATTCAGGCCGAAAGCCATCTGTTCCAAACCATCCAGTGCGCCGACTGGATCTGCGGCCTTATCGGGCGCCTGACGGCCTTGTTGGTTGCCCCTGATGAATATCCGGAGCTGGAACCATTCGACAAATACTTTTCTGATCGTATCGCCAAAGTCACAATGCCAAGCAGCGGCCTGGAACATCAGAAGACCGCTGAGGTACCCGCCGAGCAGGCCGGAGAGACTATGCCCGATGCAACTGGTGCCCTCGCAGGCGACTAATGTCCCTCATGTAAGGCCCATAGGGCGTTAGTAAAGCAAACCCGACACAAGATGTCGGGTTTGCTTTTCGGGAGGATATTTACCTGCTATCGCGTATCGACGTTATCCAACACCCGATTCGTCAGCAATGAACTCAATTCGATCAATTGCTGGATGCCGAGAAGGATATGACGGCGCGGTCCTTCCAGGTCAAAGGCCAGGCTGCCGCCAGGGTTTCGCTGAGGTTGGCGAGGAGGGATTCGTTGGCGGCGTTTTTTGCGACGGTGAAGAGTTGGTCCGGTTGGGACGCATCTTCGGACTTTTCCGGTTTGGGTAGCAGGTAGTAATCCAAGGTGCGTTTGGCGGCTTCGTCGTGTTTTTTGCCCTTGGATTTGCTGCGCGAGGCGGTATGGTCTGTTTCAGGCGGATTCGGTGTAGGTTTGAACATGTACTAAGTCCTGTAAGTGAAGCCGTAACCCTCTAGCTACTAAACAAGGGGTGGCAGCTGTACGCAGGTTAGCGGGAGCTACGCAGCCTTTTTCAGAAATCACTTGCTCCCCAACCCCTATCAGCATTTGCCCATTGTTCAGACCGAATGAACCCTAGGATCTGCTTCATTGTTCTACAACCCTCATGATAAATTCCCCGCCGCGACCTCTAATGAATAGAGGGCATTCAAGGAGTGAAGTGAGTGATCAAGTCTTTGTTGGTTGGGACATTGCTGGCAATGGCATCAGCATCGGCATCTGCGATGAGTTGCGATAACCCTAGAAACGCCTATGACAGGACATATTGCGCGTCGCTGAAAATGGTTCAGTCGGATCAGGAAATCAACGAGCAATACAAGAAGACGATGAGTGCTCTGAACCCGGAGCAAAAGAAAAAAGTGAAAGCCGCTCAAATCCAGTGGATCAAAATCCGTGACAACGCCTGTTCCAACGATGGCCTGCTCTACCTGGACTGTGCCAATGAGAAGACAGAGGCGCGTATCGTCATACTCAAGGCTGTCGAGCGCGAGTGCCGTGCTGCCGGTTGCGACGACGCTAAGCTGTCGCGAGTCGAGTAACCCGTAAACAATGAGCACGTCGGGCTTGCTCGTGCTCTTTCAAGATTACGCTCCATCCCTTTTGCACCCGTGACTCACTTGCAGGTCGGAATACCCAGGAAAACCCGACCTAAAGCGTCGGGTTTTTCTTTGGCGGGTTTACCCACTATCGCGGCTCAACGCCACGCTCGACCATGGCACGCCATGTCTGCACGCTGGGACGTTCCTGCATCCTGGCATGCCATGCGCGCAATGCGACACATTCTTCAGGAACGGAGAGCTGCACCAGCGAGGCGAAGATCATGCCGCCCAGCACCGCAATATCGGCCATCGAGAACTTGTCACCCGCTACAAAAGGCCGGTCTTTGAGCAGGTTGTCGAAATAGCGCATGCCTCTGATCGCCTTGTCGCCCATTCGGCCGCCCCATTCTGCATTCTGGTACAGCTCGACCTTTGGGCCCAGGCCCGGCGTTGCATGGTGGAAGTACATGCTGACCGCATCGAGAAACTCGATCTCGGCGCGCTTGGTCATCATGTGGATGAGGCCTTTTTCAACAGGTGTTTCGCCCGTCAGCGTCGGTTCGCCGACCAGGCTATCCAGGTATTGGGTAATCGCCGTGCACTCGGCAATCAGCGTCCCATCGCTCAGCTCCAGCACGGGCAGTGTCCCGGAGTAATTGAGGGCCAGGAACTCGGGTTGCTTATGTTCGCCGCTCCAGAGATTCACCGACACGAATTCGATTTTCGAGAGCAATCCCTTCTCCGCCAGCGCTATGCGCACTCGGGCGGGGTAAGGGCCGTTGAACCAATCGTAAATTTTCATCGTAGGAACGGTGTAAACATCAGCGCTCTGTTGTGAAGAAGTCATGATTCGGTTACCTGCCTGTCAATTGGTAGGTAAAAGATTGGGCTGGAGATCGGGCGCTGTCAACCCCCTACCTGACAATTGGCAGGTAAGCAAATCCGGGCGTAGAATCGCGACGACATGAGTGAATCGAATTTCGAAACGAGGCCACAACGTGAACGAAAATGCTCGAGAAGCCATCTTGGCGGCAGCGAAATCCGCTGCACAACTGCACGGTTACAATGGGATAAATTTCCGTAACATTGCCGAAGAGGTGGGCATCAAGAACGCCAGCATTTATTACCACTTCCCGAGCAAGGCCGGCCTGGCCGCGGCGGTTGCTGAACGCTACTGGCAGGACACGCGGCGGGTGCTTGAAGGGATCCGGGCCGCCAATACTGATCCTAAGGAGTGCGTGCAGCTGTACGCCGCCATTTTTCGAACGTCGCTTCAGGACGGCAACAAGCTTTGTCTGTCCAGCTTCATGGCAGCCGAATACGAAGACCTTCCCGATGAGGTGTCGCGAGAGATCAGGACCTTTGTGGACGGTAACGTAACGTGGCTTGCCCAGGTATTGGCAGATGCCGGAACTGGCAGCACGCAAGAATGTGAACGCCGAGCCCTCGCTATTTACACCGCTGTGGCGGGTGCTCAGTTAATCGCGCGAACTCGGGCGGATGTGAGCCTGTTCGATGATTTGATATCGAGCTATCAGGAGGCGGGATTGCTGCCTGCCTGATCCGGTAAAGCAGACGATGCGATTTGTCTGTAGGAATGGTTGGCGCTGCTTCGCAGCCCAGCGGGAACAAGCTCTCTCGCCACGGGGCTCGGTTTAATCGGGATATCGGGGCGGTGGGTGTAATTCAGTTGTTCGCCTTACTGGCAGGGTGCCACAATCGCTCTCTTTCAGTTGCGTCACGATCAGGTGGATCACATGGATTGCCCAGGATCTCGGAATGACCAGGCTTTCTTCATAGCCGAGCAGGTGCGAACTGACCGACTGCAGCAACTGTTTCGCCAATCGGTTTCTGCGGTGTTCGGGAGCTACCTCGCTGCCATCATGCTGTGTTGGCTGTGCTGGGATCGCTTTGAACACAGCGTCATCTTTTGGTGGTTGGCCATCTTGACTGGCTCGACGCTGTTGCGCATTTCGTTGTTCGTTGCCTATGTTCGCAGCGACGAAAGCGAGCGCACCCCCCAACGCTGGGAGCGCAAATACTGGATCACACTGGTATTGTCCGCCAGCATCTGGGGAGGAGGCGCATTAGCGGTCATGCCGGCGGACGATCTGTTGTCCCAGGCATTGGTCATGCTTTTTACTGTCGGCATGTCCGTCAGCGCGGTGTCCTGCTACTCCGCCTACCGTGATATGACTCTCGTCTCCATTGGCCTGGTGCTGTTGCCGTGCACCGCCTGGCTGCTGTTTCAACCGTCGCCCATTCAAGTGGGCATCGCACTCTCGATTTTGGTGTTCGCAGCATTTGCCGCCCGTGCTACACACAAAATGTCCCAGGCACTGGAAACCGCTTTTCGACTCACCCGCGAAATGGAACAGGCCAACAGCATTTCAACTCGCGCAGCCCAAACCGATGAACTGACCGGCCTGAAGAGCCGTCGGGCTTTTTTCGAGCATGCCCAACAGCTCTACGACGAATGCAAGGCCAAGCGAGTAGGGTTGTGCGCCGTCATGCTGGACATGGATCACTTCAAGCACATCAACGACACCTACGGCCATCAGGTGGGGGATCAGGTTCTGCGCCAGATGGGGGCGGTCATCAGTTCGTCGTTTCGGGGAACGGATATTCATGGCCGGCTAGGCGGGGAAGAGTTCGCCATCCTGCTTCCGGACACTTCCATCGAAGTCGCTACCCAGATTGCAGAACAGCTCATCGATACGATTGCGGGTTTGATGATCGAGCCTGTTCACTGCATATCAGCCAGCCTCGGCGTCGCGTCGACGGAGGCTTGTAATAAGGACCTTCACAGCCTGATGAACGATGCGGACAAAGCTCTGTATCGAGCAAAGGCGTTGGGGCGTAATCAGGTTGCTGTTGCTTAGAAGAAGGCCGTTTCGGCGGTATAAACTTGCACCGGAGATTGAACAGTTGAAAAAAACAGCATTAATCGGATTTATCTTTTCCTCCCTAGCAGGGTGTACCTTCACCTCCGTTGACAAGGTGGGTCCAGGCGAATATATGCTTACCAACAGTGGGAGTGTCTTCAATTCAAGGGAAGGCATGTTGGAAGATATAAATCAGAAAGCCAAAAAGCTGTGTAACGGAAAGCCGTACCGCCTGGAAGGTAATTCGGACACTCTTACGCTCGTCAGCATGCCGACTCAGATTGGTCCCACTCCAACCACCTTCCTCGCTCTGAAAGCAATTTGCTCAGATGACAGCCTCTCCAGATAACCACGGGCGACTAAACACGAGCATTGATGAGCAATGGCGGGAAGACGGAATAACTCGGGGCAAGCACACAAGTGAGCGGCCTCCGGCGTGGTCGCCGAGGTCTGCTCCGACCTGGCGACTTCCTCGACGCGCGTCTCGCGCTGGATGATCGAGGTGCGACGCTGGTTGACGAAATCTACCGCCACCCTTTCCAGGGCTTTCCTCGCTGCGCTCGACGTCTACTTGGAGCATCTGCAACGCCGTCGGAAAGGGTTTGATCAGAAGCGTCCCTGACGACATTGCCACGCAGGAGCGTGGGAATGATCGAGAAACCCACCATTCTGCTGGTGAAGCCCCTCTCTTCGAAGGCCTGCAATTGCGCTGGCCCTGCTGATACTCCCTAGCACCTCCTTCCCCTTGAATCACTTCGCCCACACGCTCTGTCGACACGGCGGCGCTTAAAAATAAATTTCCTTTCGGATCAACTGGTTAATTCAAATTCGGCAAATTTTCAAAAATTTATCTTGCGCGCAAACTATTTGTCCGTTAACTTTATCTCAACTGGTTAGCGCACAAACATTTAGCGCAAACCAAATCGGTCAAACCAATCAGCAAGCGAGGAAACACCATGAACGTTCTCTATACCGCAGTCGCAACCTCCACCGGTGGCCGTGATGGCCGTGCTGTTTCCACCGACAAGATTCTCGACGTGAAACTGGCCACACCAAAAGCCCTGGGCGGCGCCGGTGGTGAAGCCACCAACCCTGAGCAGTTGTTCGCCGCCGGTTACTCGGCCTGCTTTATCGGCGCATTGAAGTTTGTCGCCAGCCAAAGCAAACGCAGCATCCCTGCTGACGCCTCGATCACGGCACACGTCGGCATCGGCCAGATCCCTGGCGGTTTCGGTCTGGACATTGACCTGCACATCAATCTGCCGGGTCTGGATCAAGCCGATGCTCAAGCGCTGGTCGACGCGGCTCACCAGGTCTGCCCGTACTCCAACGCGACACGCGGCAACGTCGACGTCCGTTTGCACGTCACCGTCTAACTCACTTCCTCTACGAATAAAAAGGATCAGGACATGAACACTTTCAGCAAAACGCTCGTTGGCTCGCTTCTCGCACTGGCGCTCGGCAATGCATTCGCAACTTCTTTTGTTCAACCTACGGTCGCTGAGGGTGGCTCGGATCGACTGATCGATAAACGTGTCGCCGAAGGCGGCTCGGACCGGCTGATCGATAAACGTGTCGCTGAAGGTGGTTCGGATCGGCTGATCGAAAAACGTGTCGCCGAAGGTGGTTCGGATCGACTGATCGATAAACGTGTCGCCGAAGGCGGCTCGGACCGGCTGATCGAAAAACGTGTCGCCGAAGGCGGTTCGGATCGGCTGATCGATAAACGTGTCGCCGAAGGTGGTTCGGATCGGCTGATCGATAAACGTGTCGCTGAAGGTGGTTCAGATCGACTGATCGAAAAACGTGTCGCCGAAGGCGGTTCGGATCGGCTGATCGATAAACGTGTCGCTGAAGGTGGTTCAGATCGGCTGATCGATAAACGTGTCGCTGAAGGTGGTTCGGATCGACTGATTGAAAAACGTTTAGCCGAAGGCGGCTCGGATCGCTTGATCGAAAACCGGGTAGGCTGAACAAACCCTTCAACGCTCCGAAAACGGGTCAAATCAACCCATGTTGCTTCCAAAAGAAAAAACGCCGCTTATCTCTCATGAGGAAGCGGCGTTTTTTTGCAACGTGTCATAGAGCCCTAAACGATGCTATCCACCACACCACCATCCACACGCAACGCCGCACCGGTGGTGGCCGAGGCCTGTTCCGAGCTGGCATAGATGATCATGTTGGCGACTTCCTCGACGCGCGCCGCACGCTGGATGATCGAGGTGCTGCGGTGCTGGTTGACGAAATCCGCCGCGACCTTTTCCAGGCTTTCCCCGCTACGCTCAACGTCTGCCTGGAGCATCTGGGCAACTCCTTCGGAAAGCGTCGGCCCAGGCAGTACCGAATTCACCGTAACGCCGGTGCCGGCGAGGCGCTTGGCCAGGCCGCGAGCAATGGACAGTTGGGCGGTTTTGGTAAAGCCGTAGTGGATCATGTCGGCGGGGATGTTCAGACCCGATTCCGACGAGACAAACACAATCCGCCCCCAACCGCGCTCGACCATGCCCGGCGCGTAGGCCCTGGAAACCCGCACGCCCGACATCACGTTGGTTTCGAAAAAGCGCTGCCATTCGCTGTCCGGCGTTTCGAAAAAGTCTTCCTGTTTGAAAATGCCCAGGTTGTTGATGACGATATCGAAGCTTGGGTGCTTGGCGATCAGTGCCTGGCAGCCAGCCTCATGACTAAGGTCACCCACAAAGCCAGCGGCATTTGAAGCAAGGTCGCCCAACCGCTGCAACGCGTCCTCCACGCTGCTCTCGCTGCGACCATTGATGACCACGTGGGCGCCGGACTCGAGGAAGCCTTTGGCTGTGGCGAAACCAATGCCGCTGGAGGAGCCGGTGACTAAGACGTGGCGTCCGGTGAAGTCGATTTTCATGAGGGGACTCCTTGATTAATGAACCAGAGGAAGTGCGATATTTCTGAATGGAGGGTAGTCCGACGGATTTAGAGATGGCTTTGCCATTCAAACGTCACCGATATCGCAGGTTCTTAATCATGGACACGATTGAGGCTTTGCGCCTCCTCTTGATCAATCAGCCATCAGGAAGCCGACCACACCGCCAGCTCATAGCCATCCGGATCGATAAAGTGGAAACGTCGGCCACCGGGGAAAGAGAACACCTCACGGCTGATGATCGCCCCTGCGGCTTGGAGTCTGAGTTGGGTGCCTTCGAGGTCATCCGCGTACAGGATGATCAACGGACCGCCCGGGCGCACAGGTTCACCGGTCGTGAAGCCACCGGTCAGACGACCGTCGCTGAATTCGGTGTAGGTCGGGCCGTAGTCGACGAAACTCCAGCCGAATGCGCTCGCATAGAAGGCTTTGCTTCGGGCGATGTCGCTGACATTGAGCTCGATGTTATCGATCTGGCGGTCATTACCTCGAATGCCCATTGACGCGTCCTTGGCTGATTGGGGATAGGCGAGCTTAGGACATTCAGCCCGCACCGTGCTTGGAAAAATCGACCTCTGTGCCTGAAAGAATGTGTCAGCTTGGTTGGGGCTGCTGCGCAACCCAGCGGGAGCAAGCTCCCTCGCCACAGGGTGAGCCGTTCGGTTGGATATGTGTTGTCTGTCAGGCTCGCTCCCACAGTTTTTCCGGGTTGTTCACAGATATCGCATCCATCACAAATCCCCGTGGGAGCTGAGCTTGCTCGCGATAGCGGTGGGTCAGCTTGCACTGATGTTGAATGGGCCGCCGCCATCGCGAGCAAGATCGGCTCCCACATGGGTTCTTGGGTGTTCGCATATCCTGCATTCACCACAAATCCCTGTGTCACTCATATGCAGCAACAGGCCTTCAGTACCACCGCGCCTCGCCTGGCGGGCGTTTTTTGAAGCGTTTCATGCTCCACATGTACTGGCTCGGGTAGGCCCGTACATAACGCTCCACAACCTGGCTCATGGCGGCGCAGGCGGTTTCGGTGTCGGTGCTGTACATGGCGTCTGGGGCGGCTTCGAGGATGACTTTGTAGCCGGAGCCGTCCGGCAGGCGCAGGGCGTGGAGGAATACGCCGACGGCCTTGCCGCCGGCGAGCATGTTCGGTACGAACTTGCTGGTCAGGGCCTGAGTGGCGAAGAAGGGTACGAAGATGCCGGCAGACTCGGCCGGTTCCGGGTCGGCGGGAATGCCCACTTGGCCGCCCTTTCGGACCTCTTTAATGACGCTGAGGATGCCTTCTTTGGTGGACGCCGCGACTTTGTTGCCCAGTTGCACGCGCTGTTTGCGCAGCAATTCATCCACCGCTTTGAGCTTGGGCGGGCGGTAGAAAATGATCGGTTTGCACTGGCTGCAATAGAAGTGGTTGAGCACTTCCCAGTTGCCCAGGTGGCTGGTGATGCCCACCACGCCTTTGCCGGAAGCGAGCGCTTCTTTTAATACGTCCAGGCCTTCGACTTCCCGCACCAGGTCGATGGAACGCTGGGCCGGCCAGATCCAGGCGCAGGCGCTTTCGGTCAGGGATTTGCCGATGTCCTTGAGGCTTTGGCCCACCAGGCGTTCGCGCTCGGCCGGGTCCATCTCGGGGAAACACTTGGCGAGGTTGATCCGCACCACGTCGCGGGAACGATTGGGCAGCTTCCACATGAGCCAGCCGATGGCCGAACCCGACGCCTGCACCGCGCGCCAAGGCAGCATCGCAAACAACCGCAGAGCGCCGACCAGCAAGGCGCCTTTCAACTTATCCACAGGTCACTCCTGAATTCATGGGCGTTTTGCGAGCCGGCTATTCTAACCGCCGTTTGCCAGCTCCGCGTAGCGGTCGCAGTCCTGGGTGTGGTCCATGACCATTCCCGAGGCCTGCATCAAGGCGTAACAAATGGTCGGCCCGACAAAGGTGAAGCCGGCTTTTTTCAGGCCCTTGCTCATCTGCACGGCCTGGGGCGTGATGGCCGGCACTTCGGAGCGGTCCTTGAAGTGGTTGATGACCGGCTTGCCGTCCACGAACGACCAGAGGAACGCCACCGGATCCTCCAGGGCCAGCCAGGCTTGGGCATTGCGCCGGGCCGCATTGAGCTTGAGGCGGTTGCGGATGATGCCGGGGTCGAGCATCAGCTCATCGATTTCTGCATCGCTCATCTGCGCCACGCGCTGCACGTCAAAGCCGAACAGCACTTGCCGGTAGCGCTCGCGTTTGCGCAAAACGGTGATCCAGGACAACCCGGCCTGGAACCCTTCGAGCAAAAGCAACTCGAACAAACCCTGCGCATCGCGCAGCGGCGTGCCCCACTCCTGATCGTGATAAGCCATGTACAAAGGATCGTCAGAACACCAAAAGCAGCGTGGCATAAGGCTCCAGGGGGCGTGCGCACGAACGAATCGGGTATACTCCCGCTCTTTAAATCGCAGCCCAAGAAACAGGTGAATTTCGTGAGCCAGCCTACGCCAGCCGTGCGTACCTTCCAAGACTTGATCCTCGCCCTCCAGCAATACTGGGCCGAGCAAGGTTGCGTGGTACTTCAGCCCTACGATATGGAAGTAGGCGCCGGCACTTTCCACACTGCCACGTTTCTGCGTGCCATCGGCCCGGAAACCTGGAACGCCGCTTATGTGCAGCCCAGCCGCCGCCCGACTGACGGCCGCTACGGCGAAAACCCGAACCGTCTGCAGCACTACTACCAGTTCCAGGTGGTCCTGAAACCGAACCCGGAAAACTTCCAGGAGCTGTACTTGGGCTCGCTCAAGCACGTCGGCCTCGACCCGCTGGTGCACGACATTCGTTTCGTTGAAGACAACTGGGAATCGCCAACCCTGGGCGCCTGGGGCCTGGGCTGGGAAGTCTGGCTCAACGGCATGGAAGTGACCCAGTTCACTTACTTCCAGCAAGCGGGTGGCATCGAGTGCTACCCGGTGACCGGCGAAATCACCTATGGCCTGGAACGCCTGGCCATGTACCTGCAAGGCGTGGACTCGGTCTACGACCTGGTATGGGCCGACGGCCCGTTCGGCAAAGTGACCTACGGCGACGTGTTCCACCAGAACGAAGTGGAGCAATCGACCTACAACTTCGAACACGCCAACGTCGACAAACTGTTCGAGCTGTTCGATTTCTATGAAAGCGAAGCCAAGCGCCTGATCGAGCTGGACCAGCCGCTGCCGTTGCCGAGCTACGAAATGGTGTTGAAGGCGTCCCACACCTTCAACCTGCTGGACGCACGCCGGGCGATTTCCGTGACTGCGCGCCAGCAATACATCCTGCGTGTACGCACCCTGGCGCGTTCCGTTGCGCAAGCCTACCTGCTGGCCCGTGCCAAGCTGGGCTTCCCGATGGCGACCCCGGATTTGCGTGATGAAGTGTTGGCTAAGCTGGAGGCTGCACAATGAGTGCTCAAGATTTTCTGGTTGAACTGGGCACCGAAGAACTGCCACCCAAAGCCCTGAACACCCTGGCCGATGCGTTCCTGGCCGGTATCGAAAAGGGCCTGCAAGCCGCTGGCCTGAACTTCGAAGCCAAGCATGTCTACGCCGCGCCGCGTCGTTTGGCCGTGCTAATCACCGCCCTGGCGACCCAGCAGCCGGACCGCAGCATCAACCTCGACGGCCCGCCACGCCAGGCCGCGTTCGATGCCGACGGCAACCCAACCCAAGCCGCCCTCGGTTTCGCCAAGAAATGTGGCGTGGACCTGAGCGAAATCGACCAGAGCGGTCCGAAGCTGCGTTACAGCCAGAGCATCAAGGGCAAGCCGACCGCCAGCCTGTTGCCGACCATCGTCGAAGATTCCCTGAACGACCTGCCGATTCCCAAGCGCATGCGCTGGGCCGCGCGCAAGGAAGAGTTTGTGCGTCCGACCCAATGGCTGGTGATGCTGCTGGGTGACCAAGTCATCGACTGCACGATCCTGGCCCAGAAGGCCGGTCGCGATTCCCGCGGTCACCGCTTCCATCATCCGCAGAGCGTGCGCATCACCTCGCCGGCCAATTACCTGGCCGACCTGCGTGCCGCCTACGTATTGGCTGACGCCAACGAGCGTCGCGAACTGATCAGCAAGCGCACCGAAGAGTTGGCCACCCAGCAGGAAGGCACCGCCATCGTGCCGCCAAGTCTGCTGGACGAAGTGACCGCGCTGGTGGAATGGCCAGTGCCGCTGGTGTGCTCGTTCGAGGAACGTTTCCTTGAAGTGCCGCAGGAAGCGCTGATCACCACCATGCAGGACAACCAGAAGTATTTCTGCCTGCTGGACGCTGAAGGCAAGTTGCTGCCGCGCTTCATCACCGTCGCCAACATCGAAAGCAAGGACCCGCAGCAGATCATCGCCGGTAACGAGAAAGTCGTTCGCCCGCGCCTGACCGACGCCGAGTTCTTCTTCAAGCAGGACAAGAAGCAACCGCTGGAAAGCTTCAACGAACGCCTGCAGAACGTGGTGTTCCAGGAAAAACTCGGCAGCGTCTATGACAAGGCCGAGCGCGTTTCGAAACTGGCTGCTTTCATCGCTCCACGCATTGGCGGCGACGCCCAGCGCGCGGCCCGTGCCGGCATCCTGTCCAAGTGCGACCTGTCCACCGAAATGGTCGGTGAGTTCCCGGAGATGCAAGGCGTTGCCGGTTACTACTACGCCCTCAACGACGGCGAGCCGCAAGACGTGGCCCTGGCGCTGAACGAGCAGTACATGCCCCGCGGTGCCGGCGCTGAACTGCCGACCACCCTGACCGGTGCGGCCGTGGCCATCGCCGACAAGCTCGACACCCTCGTCGGTATTTTCGGCATCGGCATGTTGCCTACCGGCAGCAAAGACCCGTACGCCCTGCGTCGCGCGGCACTGGGTGTGCTGCGGATCCTGATCGACAAGCAACTGGACCTGGACCTGAACGACGCCGTGGCGTTCGCCGTCAATGCGTTCGGCAGCAAGGTCAAGTCTGCCGGTCTGGCCGACGCGGTGCTGGAATTCATCTTCGACCGCCTGCGTGCGCGTTATGAAGACGAAGGCGTCGATGTCGCCACCTACCTGTCGGTGCGGGCCCTGAAGCCCGGTTCGGCCCTGGACTTCGACCAGCGCGTCCAAGCGGTGCAGGCTTTCCGCCAACTGCCGGAAGCAGCAGCGCTGGCGGCGGTGAACAAGCGGGTGTCGAATCTGCTGAGCAAGGCCGAGCCTACAATTTTCGCCGTACCTGAGGCGCGGTACTTTGATAACGCCGTGGAGTTCTCTCTCAACTCGGCTATCCAGCAGGCGTCTACGTCCGTGCAACCGCTGATGGAAAAGCGCGAGTATGCCGAAGCGCTGGCACGCCTGGCAGCACTGCGCGATCCTGTCGATGCGTTCTTTGAAGCCGTGATGGTGAATGCGGACAACGAAGATGTTCGCAAGAATCGCTATGCACTGCTGGCGCGCCTGCGGGGCCTGTTCCTCAATATTGCCGACATTTCCATGCTGGGTTGAGGGGCTGCTGTTGAAACTGCTGATTCTCGATCGGGACGGAGTGATCAACCACGACTCCGACGCTTATATCAAATCGGTGGAGGAGTGGTTGCCGCTCCCCGGTTCGATCGAAGCCATCGCGCAGTTGAGCAAGGCCGGCTGGACGGTGGCGGTTGCCACCAACCAGTCGGGCATTGCCCGCGGTTACTACGACCTCGCGGTCCTTGAGGCCATGCATGAGCGCTTGCGCGCATTGGTGGCCGAGCAGGGCGGTGAAGTCGGGCTGATCGTCTACTGCCCGCACGGGCCGGACGAAGGTTGTGATTGCCGCAAGCCCAAGCCGGGCATGTTGAAAACCATTGCCGCTCACTACGATGTAACGCTGGCGGGAGTGTGGTTCGTCGGCGATAGCCTGGGTGACCTGGAGGCGGCCAAGGCCGTCGATTGTCAGCCCGTTTTGGTAAAGACCGGCAAAGGCGAGAAGACTCTGGGCAAGACCCTGCCGGTGGGCACCCTGATTTTTGAAGACTTGGCGGCGATTGCCGCTGAACTTATCCACAATTAGAGCTCCCAAGACATCCTGATCAAGGACTGTTCGGGAAGCGCTTAAACAGTCGGGCACTGCCCGCAACGGTAAATGCCGCTATGTCGATATTGCAGGCCATCAGAACCTTTCTCTTTTACCTGCTGCTGGGCACCAGTTCGTTGTTGTGGTGCACGTTGAGTTTTTTTGTAGCGCCTTTCATGTCGTTCAGGACGCGCTACCGTTTTATCAATGTGTACTGGTGCCGTTGCGCGCTGTGGCTGAGCAAGGTTTTTCTGGGAATACGGTATGAAGTAAAAGGCGCCGAAAACGTGCCTGAGCGGCCGTGCGTGATCCAGTCCAACCACCAGAGCACCTGGGAGACTTTCTTCCTTTCGGCTTACTTCGAGCCCCTGAGCCAAGTGCTCAAACGTGAGCTGCTGTTCGTACCTTTCTTCGGCTGGGCCATGGCAATGCTGCGCCCCATCGCCATTGACCGGGACAACCCCAAGGTTGCTCTCAAGCAAGTGGCGAAAAAAGGTGATGAGCTGCTCAAGGACAACGTTTGGGTTTTGATCTTTCCAGAGGGTACCCGTGTTCCCTACGGGACGATCGGCAAATTCTCCCGCAGTGGCAGCGCATTGGCGGTAAACGCTGACCTCCCGGTGCTGCCGATTGCACACAATGCCGGCAAGTTCTGGCCCAAAGGTGGCTGGCTCCGGACACCGGGCGTCATCACCGTGGTGATCGGCAAACCCATGTACGCCGAAGGTAGTGGGCCCCGCGCCATTGCCGAGCTCAATGAACGCGTACAAACCTGGAACGAACAGACCCAACGGGAGATGGGTTCGCTTCCACCCGGTCCTGTCGCGGAAGTGCCCACGGAACAAGCCGCTGTTTGATATCTGTGGATAACCTGTGCACCGTTTTTTCGAAATTCGTTACTTTTCTGTTTTATGTCTTTGTTTTTAATACATATTTCATAAACACATAAAAGCCGCCGACAGGTGCATAAGTTTTTTATAGCACCAAAAGATCGTCCGAAGGCTCGGGCCCCGTTCGGACGATCTTTACTCCGCCAACAACGGGAATCGCAGGCTGAACGTCGTGCCTTTGCCTACCACGCTATGGCATTCGATTTTCCCCTCGTGATGGTCCACCACGGCCTTGACCATCGACAGTCCCAAGCCAATGCCATCCACACCGTGAGCCGAGGAAAACCGTCGATACTGGCTGAACAGGTCCGGTAGTTCTTCGGCGCTGATGCCCTTGCCCTGGTCGGCGACGTTGCAGGTCAACCAACCCGGCGTGCAATGAACCTGCAGGGAAATGCAGGCGTCGGGCGGGCTGTACTTGATGGCATTTTCCAGCAGATTGAACAGGGCACGGGTCAGCAATGATTGATCCGCGCTCACCATCGCCTCTTCATCCTCTATTTCATGAATCAACTGGATGCGTTTTGCCTGGGCGATGGGCAGCGCCTGGTCAAGTACATCCAGGACCAACATGGCGAACAGCGTCGGTTGGAATTGATACGCCTCAGACTCGGCCTTGGCCAGTTGCACAAAGCCGTCGGTCAATTCCAAGGCGCGACGCACCTGCCGCTCGATCTGATCGAAGAGCGGATTATTCGCCCCGGCCTGATGCCGCTGCACATCCAGCAGGGCCAGGATCGCCGAGTGGGGCGCGCGCAAATCATGGGACAAAAAACGCAGCATGACGCTGCGCTGCTCTTCGGCTTCGCGCTCCGCGCTCAGGTCGATGAGGCTCAGTAACCAGCCTATCGGCGCCTCTCCATCAACCGGCAATAGCGGGGCTCGTTCCAGACGCAGGCTGCGCTCCCGGCTGTCGCGAAACTCCACCAGAGGTAATGTGGATAACCGGTGAGGCACCCCGCGTTCCAGTCCTGGGTAACCCAGCTGCGCGAGATGCTCCAATACATCGCCCCCCGCCAAGCCACGGCCGAAGAGATCACGCGCTTTGCGGTTACCCAGCAATATCTTGCCCTGAGGATCGCTGATCATTGTTGCCACCGGCAGGTATTCGAGGCCATCGGCAATAAAGCGACGGGTGTCCCGGGTTCTCCCCATGGCTTGCTCCAGGGCCATGATCTGGCCCTGCAAGCGGTCGCTGCCCGTGTAGGGCGCACGACGCCGTTCGGGGAACACCTTGGGCTCCGCATCCAGGCGCGCCAGTTCCCAGCCAAAGTAGGCCAGCACCACGCTCAGCCGCCGCCAATTCCAGATCAGATAACCAAACACGATGCCCAGCACGCTCGCCATGGGCGACCACCACCAACCTTCAGCCGCGAGTACGACACTGATCAGCAGGGCCATGCTCATGCCACCCACTGTCGTCCACAGCGCCAGGCGAGGGCGCAGCAATAGCAACCCCAGCACAACAGCGACCACAAACACCGACAACAACGCCGCTTCTGGCCCGTGGCGTGTTGGCTGGGTACTGAACGACAACAACGCGGTGAGCGGTAATAGAAGAAGACTTATCCACAACCATTCCCGTACCAATTGGCGAAACATGCGTTGGACTTGGGTCGGTTCACGGCTTTCACGACGACGCTGGTTGCTCATAAGCACCCTGACAGAACATAGGAACGGGGGATTTTTTTCATGGGGGGTCGCGTGTCGCACCAGCAGGCTGAAGACCAAAGACTATAGCGGACTCGATAGGTGGCGCGCTGCTACCTTTCCCTGCGCGTCATGAGCCGGTATTGTCACTGCCAGCGACAGGGGACCTGCAACCCGACAACTTATCGGCCCGCCGAGGTTACATCGGGCAAGTGGAATATTTGTTCAGATTGCAGGCCACCCTGATGATGTCCGTTACTCTCGAGATCAAGGAATCGCATCCCATGCGTGTCGCCATACTGGATGACGAACCGGCCGAGCTGCGCCGGGTGGAACAGACACTGCAACAAATCCCCGGCAGGGGCGAGCAAGCCTGGACCTTGCACAGTTTTGAGCGCGGCGAAGACCTGTTGCGGCAGCTGCGCCGGGAAACCTTCGACCTGTTGATCCTCGACTGGCAATTGCCCGACATCAGCGGGTTGTCGCTGCTGCGCTGGACGCGGGAGCACATGGACTCGCCCCCGGCCGCCATCATGCTCACCAGCCGCGACGGCGAGCACGATGTGGTCCAGGCCCTCAATGCCGGAGCCGACGACTACGTGAGCAAGCCCTTCAGGCCTAACGAACTCAAGGCCCGGGTCACAGCCGTGTTGCGACGCCATAACCTTCAACGTGCTCCAGCCAGCGACGTGCTGGTATTCAACGACCTGGAATTCGACGACGCCGAACTGACCGTCACCCGCGCCGGCATGCCCATCAGCCTGACTGAACGGGAATACCGGCTGGCCCGCTGCCTGTTCGCCAACCTGGGCCGTCCACTGTCCCGGGAGTATTTCTATGAACGCTTCTGGACCCACGAGGAAATGACCTCGTCGCGCCCGCTCGACACCCACATCTACCGTCTGCGCAACAAACTCGGGCTGACGGCAGATCGGGGTTGGCAGTTGCTGACGATTTATGGGTATGGGTATCGGTTGGAGAGTGTGGCGGCGGGAAGTGAGGCTTCGGTGGCGAGTTAGGGTTAGGGCCAACGGGCGAAAAAAAAGGCCAACGCATATGCGTTGGCCTTTTTCGTTGGGGCAGGGTGGCTGTGGATCAGAAATCCAGGTTAGACACCGCCAACGCATTGCTCTCGATGAAGTCACGACGAGGCTCGACCGCATCACCCATCAGGGTGTTGAAGATCTGGTCCGCGCCAATGGCGTCTTCGATGGTGACTTTCAGCATCCGGCGCGAGCCTGGGTCCATGGTGGTTTCCCATAGCTGGTCCGGGTTCATTTCACCCAGACCTTTATAGCGCTGGATGGTGTGGCGCTTGGTGCTTTCGGCCATCAGCCACTCAAGGGCTTCCTTGAACTCGGTAACGGCTTTCTTGCGCTCACCACGCTGGATGTACGCGCCTTCGTCCAGCAGGGTGCTCAGTTGCGCACCCAGGGAGACGACTGTCTTGTAGTCGTTGCTGCCGAAGAAGTCGCGGTTGAAGGTGACGTAGTTGGACAGGCCGTGGGAGATCAGTTCGACCTCTGGCAGCCAGACGTTACGCTCACGGTCTTCACGCAGGCTGGCTTTGTACACCAGGCCAGACTTCTCTACGGTGCGCAGACGAACTTCGTACTGGGCCAGCCAATCCTGCATCGCAGCGTGATCGGACAGCTGTTCCATGCTGACAGCCGGCAGGTAGATGAAGTGCTCGGTCAGCTCCTGTGGGTACAGGCGCGACAGGCGCTTGAGAGTCTTCATCACCAGGCGGAAGTCGTTGACCAGGCGCTCAAGGGCTTCGCCGGAAATGCCTGGGGCCTCTTCGTTCAGGTGCAGACTCGCATCTTCCAGGGCCGACTGCGTCATGTACTCTTCCATGGCGTCGTCGTCTTTGATGTATTGCTCTTGCTTGCCTTTCTTGACCTTGTACAGCGGAGGCTGGGCGATATAGATGTAGCCGCGCTCGATCAGCTCCGGCAACTGACGGAAGAAGAACGTCAGCAACAGGGTGCGGATGTGCGAACCGTCGACGTCGGCGTCGGTCATGATGATGATGTTGTGATAACGCAGCTTGTCGATGTTGTACTCATCGCGGCCGATGCCACAGCCCAGCGCAGTGATGAGCGTGCCGACTTCCTGGGAGGAGATCATCTTGTCGAAGCGCGCCTTCTCGACGTTCAGGATCTTGCCCTTGAGCGGCAGGATGGCCTGGGTGCGGCGGTTGCGGCCCTGCTTGGCGGAACCGCCAGCAGAGTCACCTTCCACGAGGTACAGTTCGGACAAGGCAGGGTCTTTTTCCTGGCAGTCGGCCAGTTTGCCCGGCAAGCCTGCGATATCCAGCGCGCCTTTGCGGCGGGTCATCTCACGGGCCTTGCGCGCTGCTTCACGGGCACGGGCGGCGTCGATCATCTTGCCGACCACCAGCTTGGCTTCGTTGGGGTTTTCCAGCAGGAAGTCGGAGAAGTATTTGCCCATTTCCTGTTCGACCGCAGTCTTCACTTCGGAAGAAACCAGCTTGTCCTTGGTCTGGGAACTGAACTTCGGATCCGGCACTTTCACCGAAATGATCGCCGTCAGGCCTTCACGGGCATCGTCACCGGTGGTGGCGACTTTATGTTTCTTCGCCAGACCTTCCTGTTCGATGTAGTTGTTCAGGTTACGGGTCAGCGCCGAACGGAAACCCACCAGGTGAGTACCGCCATCGCGCTGTGGAATGTTGTTGGTGAAGCACAACAGGTTCTCGTTGAAGCTGTCGTTCCACTGCAGGGCGATTTCCACGCCGATGCCATCTTCGCGCTGGACGTTGAAGTGGAACACCTGGTTGACCGCAGTCTTGTTGGTGTTCAGGTATTCAACGAATGCACGCAGGCCCCCTTCGTACTTGAACAGCTCTTCCTTGCCGCTGCGCTCGTCCTTGAGGACGATACCGACACCGGAGTTGAGGAAGGACAGTTCACGAATCCGCTTGGCCAGGATGTCCCAGCTGAAGTGGATGTTCTTGAAGGTTTCGCTGGAAGCCTTGAAGTGAATCTGGGTGCCGGTGGTTTCGCTGTCGCCTACGATCGCCATCGGCGCCTGAGGCACACCGTGGACGTAGGTTTGTTCCCAGATCTTGCCACTGCGGCGAACGGTAAGAACAAGCTCTTCGGACAGTGCGTTCACGACCGATACACCTACGCCGTGCAGACCGCCGGAAACCTTGTAGGAGTTGTCATCGAACTTACCGCCGGCGTGCAGCACGGTCATGATGACCTCGGCTGCAGAAACGCCTTCTTCCTTGTGTACGTCTACCGGGATGCCACGACCGTTGTCACGAACAGTGATGGACTCATCCGGGTGGATGATGATGCTGATGTCATCGCAATGACCGGCGAGGGCTTCGTCGATGGAGTTGTCGACCACCTCGAACACCATGTGGTGCAGACCGCTGCCATCGTCGGTGTCACCAATGTACATACCGGGACGTTTGCGTACGGCATCCAGGCCTTTCAGCACTTTAATGCTCGTTGAGTCGTACGTATTTTCTTCGCTCAATGCCTTCACTCCCGATGGTCGTGGGTCTGGGTGATACGGCCCTGTTCCACGTGGAACAGAGCGACTGGCGTTTCCGTCTGCCAGCCTTCCCTCAATAATTCGTGATCTACACAGGTGATAAAAACCTGGCAGCGTAAGTCTTCCAGCAAGCGGCAGAGTGCGCGGCGGTGGGCTTCGTCCAATTCGGACGGCAAGTCATCCACCAGATAAATACACTGACCGCGTCGAGCCTGGCTGACCAAATGGCCCTGGGCAATACGCAAGGCACACACCACCAACTTCTGCTGCCCCCGGGACAAGATGTCCGCGGCATTATGTGCGCCCAATCTAAGGCGCAAGTCAGCGCGTTGCGGTCCAGCCTGGGTATGGCCCATCTGCTGGTCCCGCTGCAGCGAGCCAGCCAGTACGGTGCTCAGTTCCCGGTCCTTGTCCCAGCCTCGGTAATAGCTGAGCGTCAGGCCCTCAAGCTCAACCAGTTCGCTCAAGGTCTGCTCGAAGACCGGTTTCAAGGCTTTGATGTAAGCGCGGCGGTATTCATCTATTTCAGCGCTGGCCTGGCACAGTTCCCTGTCCCAAACCGCTTGCGAAACGGCGTCAAGTGTACCATGCCGCAGCCAGGAATTTCGCTGGCGCAGCGCCTTCTGCAAGCGCTGCCAAGTGGCCATGAACCGCGGTTCCACGTGGAACACGCCCCAGTCGAGAAACTGTCGACGAATCTTCGGCGCGCCTTCCAGCAAACGGAAACTGTCCGGGTTGATCAACTGCAACGGCAGGATCTCCGCCAGTTGCGCGGCGCTGCGGGCATTCTGCCCATCGATGCGGATCTGGAATTCGCCTTGCCGGTCCCGTGATATCCCCAAGGCACTGTGACCGCCTTGCGCCAACTCCACCTGTCCGAACACGGTGCAGGCCAACTGATCGTATTGGATGACCGGTAACAGACGGGTGCTACGAAACGAACGAGCAAGCCCCAGCAGGTGAACAGCTTCCAGAACACTGGTTTTGCCGCTGCCGTTAGCGCCGTAAAGGATATTGATGCGGGGGGAAGGGGAGAAGGTCACCGGGTGCAGATTGCGCACCGCGGTGACCGAGACGCGACTTAAGGACATCTAGCTGATTACAGACGCATCGGCATGACAACGTAGGCCGAGTCGTCGTTATCGGATTCCTGCACCAGCGCACTGCTGTTGGAGTCCGACAGGATCAGACGCACTTGCTCAGTGGTCATCACGCCCAGTACGTCGAGCAGGTAGCTGACGTTGAAGCCGATTTCCAGAGAGCCGCCGTTGTATTCAACGCCCACTTCTTCTTCCGCCTCTTCCTGCTCCGGGTTGTTCGCCTGGATTTTCAGCTGACCGTTGGCCAATTGCAGACGAATGCCGCGGTACTTCTCGTTGGACAGGATCGCGGTACGACTGAACGCCTCGCGCAAGGCTTGGCGGTCACCCAGGACCAGCTTGTCGCCACCTTTTGGCAGCACGCGCTCGTAGTCGGGGAACTTGCCATCGACCAGCTTCGAGGTGAAGGTGAACTCACCCGTGGTGGCGCGGATATGGTGCTGGCCCAACACGATACTGACATTGCCGTCCGGCTCGGTCAGCAGGCGCGCGAGCTCCAGGATACCTTTGCGCGGAACGATGACTTGGTGGCGGTCTGGCTGACCGATATCGGCCTGCATCGAGCACATGGCCAGACGGTGACCGTCGGTGGCGACGGCGCGGATGATACCGGCGGACACTTCCAGGAGCATGCCGTTGAGGTAGTAACGCACGTCCTGCTGCGCCATGGCGAAGCTGGTGCGTTCGATCAAACGGCGCAATTTGCTTTGCTCGAGGCTGCAGGTCAGCGAGCCTGGGCCTTCTTCCACAGTCGGGAAGTCGTTGGCCGGCAGCGTCGACAAGGTGAAACGGCTGCGACCGGCCTTGACCACGAGCTTCTGCTCATCGACCTTGATGTCGATCAGCGCATCGTTGGGCAGGCTTTTGCAGATGTCCATCAGCTTGCGCGCCGGCACGGTGATGGAACCTGGATCGGCCGGTTCTTCAAGCTGTACACGACCGACCAGCTCGACTTCCAGGTCGGTACCGGTCAGCGACAATTGCTGGCCTTCGACAACCAGCAGCACGTTGGAAAGTACCGGCAAGGTCTGGCGGCGTTCGACGACGCCTGCGACCAGTTGCAGGGGTTTCAACAGGGCTTCGCGTTGAATGGTGAAATGCATGGTCTAGTCCCTTGCCTTAATAAGCTGCGCTGGTGGTCATCAAGTGGTCAGTGTTCGCAGCAGGTTCTTGTAGTCCTCGCGGATGTCCGCGTCGGATTCCTTAAGTTCGTTGATCTTACGACAGGCGTGCAACACCGTGGTGTGGTCGCGTCCGCCAAACACATCGCCAATTTCCGGCAGACTGTGGTTGGTCAGCTCCTTGGACAAGGCCATCGCCACCTGACGCGGGCGAGCCACCGAACGCGATCGGCGTTTGGACAGCAGGTCGGATATCTTGATTTTGTAGTATTCAGCGACAGTGCGCTGAATGTTATCCACAGAAACCAACTTGTCCTGGAGCGCTAACAAATCCTTCAAGGACTCGCGAATCAACTCGATGGTGATGTCGCGGCCCATGAAGTGCGAATGAGCGATGACCCGCTTGAGGGCGCCTTCGAGCTCACGTACGTTCGAGCGGATACGCTGGGCAATGAAGAATGCGGCATCGTGAGGCAGTTCGACCTTGGCCTGATCAGCCTTCTTCATCAGGATCGCCACCCGGGTTTCCAGCTCCGGCGGCTCGACGGCAACCGTCAGGCCCCAGCCAAAACGCGACTTGAGACGTTCTTCCAGACCTTCGATTTCTTTCGGGTAGCGGTCACTGGTAAGAATGACCTGCTGCCCGCCTTCAAGCAATGCGTTGAAGGTGTGGAAAAACTCTTCCTGGGAACGCTCCTTGCGGGCGAAGAACTGAATATCGTCGATCAGCAAGGCGTCCACCGAACGGTAGAAGCGCTTGAACTCGTTGATCGCGTTCAGCTGCAGCGCCTTGACCATGTCGGCCACGAAACGCTCGGAATGCAGGTACACGACCTTGGCATTCGGGTTCTTCTTTAATAGGTGGTTACCCACCGCGTGCATCAAGTGGGTTTTACCCAAGCCTACGCCACCATAAAGGAAGAGTGGGTTGTAGCCATGCTTTGGGTTGTCCGCGACCTGCCAGGCTGCCGCTCGCGCCAGTTGGTTGGACTTGCCCTCAACGAAGTTCTCAAAGGTAAAGGTGCGGTTCAGGTAACTGGTGTGCTTGAGCGCGCCTTCGACCTGGACGGTGCGCTGTTCGGCGCGTACCGGAGCTTGTTGGGAGCTGGCGCCGGCCATTGGGTCGAAGCTGTCCCGCGAGGGCTCTTCGCTGACCTCGGCCACTTTTTGTGCATTACGCTTGCTCGGTGCCGGCGTGGGGGCCGGTGCGGCATGGTTAACCGGCGCCGCGACAGCCTGGGCCTGGGAGGCCGCAGCGGCCAACGGGGCGTTGGGGGCGGCGCGCGGCGCAGAGCTGCGTTTGCTGCCTATTAATAAGGACAGCGCAGGCGCCATGCCATTGCCATGCTCATCGAGCAGTTCCATGACCCGTCCCAGGTACTTTTCGTTGACCCAGTCAAGAACGAAACGGTTCGGTGCATAGACGCGCAACTCGTCGCCTTCGGCTTCGACCTGTAGCGGACGGATCCAAGTGTTGAATTGTTGGGCAGGCAGCTCATCGCGCAAAAGCTCCACGCACTGCTGCCAAAGTTCCACTGACACGGATATCCCCTAAGTTGAAAGCCGGTGAGGCAAAAACAAGCGGCCATTGTAGCGAGCGGACGCCCACTTATCCACATGCAGGTTGCTCATCCACCATGATTTATCAATGCCTTAACAACGAGCAAGACGACAGGCGGTCGGTGGATAAGCTCTGTGGATAACCGCCCGTGAGGTCGTTGCACAAGTGGGGGTTGAAGTCGGTGGATAACCTCCCTGTGGATAAGTAGCCATTCCACACACAGCTTATCCGACAGCGCAGCACAGGCTGAACACCGCTTTCCCCTGTAGTTGTCATTCTCTGTACATGGCGTACTACAAGGCCTAGGGATGGTTATCCACAGATAGGTGCCAGCCTTGCTTTTATAAGCTTTACAGAAAAGCTTTAAATAATTCCTTTCTTTTTATTTCTATATCTGGAGTCCTGCGATGAAGCCGCTATCCAGGCGCGATATCTATTTGAAGTAAACGCTGGTTGGAAATTGACCTAGAGGCTTGCTTTCTCTAGAATCCCCGGTCTCTTAAAACGGGGGCCATTCCGGCCCGTTGTGGACGAACCCAGGTAACACGACATGAAACGTACTTTCCAACCAAGCACTATCAAACGCGCTCGTACCCACGGTTTCCGTGCTCGCATGGCTACCAAGAACGGTCGTGCCGTCCTGTCGCGTCGTCGCGCCAAAGGTCGTGCGCGTCTGGCAGTTTGATAATCCGGCACTGGAGGTGAGTCAGGACTTCAGTCGGGAAAAGCGTCTGCTTACACCCCGGCATTTCAAGGCAGTCTTTGACTCCCCTACCGGCAAGGTTCCGGGGAATAATCTCCTGCTCCTTGCGCGCAGCAACGATCTTGATCACCCCCGACTAGGGCTGGTTATCGGGAAAAAGAGCGTCAAGCTCTCCGTTCAGCGCAATCGCCTCAAACGTCTGATGCGCGAATCGTTTCGCCTGAACCAGGATTCTCTGGTCGGTTGGGACATTGTTATCGTCGCGCGCAAAGGTTTGGGTGACGTAGAAAACCCCGAATTGATTCAGCATTTCGGCAAACTCTGGAAGCGCTTGGCTCGTAACAAGCCAGCACCGCCAGCAGTCAACACCGAAACTGTAGGGGTAGACAGTCCCGATGCGTAAACTGGCACTCGTTCCGATCCAGTTTTATCGCTACGCCATTAGTCCCCTGATGGCCAGTCACTGTCGTTTCTACCCCAGTTGTTCTTGCTACGCGTATGAAGCCATAGAAAATCATGGCCTTCTGCGCGGTGGCTGGCTGACCTTTCGTCGTTTAGGTCGCTGTCATCCGTGGAATCCCGGCGGTTATGACCCGGTTCCGCCTATCCCTACCTCCCGTTCTTCTTCGATGGCCGAGTAATCATGGATATCAAACGCACGATCCTGATCGTCGCCCTGGCAATCGTGTCCTACGTAATGGTTCTTAAATGGAACCAGGACTATGGCCAGGCTGCCCTGCCGACTCAGAATGTTGCAGCCAGCAATACCGCACCGAGCTTGCCGGACACCACGACTGGCAATAGCACCGCCAGCAATGACGACATCCCCCGCGCGGCAAACGATACCACTGCTCCTGCCGAAGCCCCTGTGGCTGCAAGCAAGGATCTGATCCAGATCAAGACTGACGTGCTTGAGCTGGCAATCGATCCACAAGGTGGTGACGTCGCTCAGTTGAAGCTGCCGTTGTATCCGCGCCGCCAGGACCATCCGGAAATTCCATTCCAGTTGTTCGATAACGGCAATGAGCGGACCTATCTGGCCCAAAGTGGTCTGATCGGCACCAACGGCCCGGATGCAAACCCGGCCGGCCGGCCGGTTTACTCCTCCGAGAAGAAGACTTATCAACTGGCTGACGGTCAGGACCAGTTGGTCGTGGACCTGAAGTTCAGCAAGGACGGCGTCAATTACATCAAGCGTTTCACTTTGAAACGTGGCCTGTATGACGTGACTGTTTCCTATCTGATCGACAACCAGAGCGCACAGCCCTGGTCTGGTGCGATGTTCGCGCAGCTCAAGCGTGACGCCAGCGATGATCCTTCCTCCAGCACCGCCACCGGTACCGCGACTTACCTGGGCGCTGCCCTGTGGACAAGTTCGGAGCCGTACAAGAAAGTGTCCATGAAAGACATGGACAAGGCGCAGCTCAAGGAAACCGTACAAGGTGGCTGGGTTGCCTGGTTGCAGCACTATTTTGTAACCGCCTGGATCCCGCAGAAAGGCGAGAACAACGTCGTCCAGACGCGTAAAGACAGCAAAGGCAACTACATCGTCGGTTATACCGGCCCGGCATTGACCGCTGCACCAGGTGCAAAAGTCGAGACCAGCGCGATTCTGTATGCCGGTCCAAAAAGCCAAGCGGTGTTGAAAGAGTTGTCCCCAGGTCTGGAACTGACCGTGGACTACGGGTTCCTGTGGTTCATTGCCCAGCCAATCTTCTGGCTGCTGCAACATATCCACAGCATCGTCGGTAACTGGGGCTGGTCGATCATCTTCCTGACCATGCTGATCAAGGGGATCTTCTTCCCATTGTCGGCAGCCAGCTACAAATCCATGGCTCGCATGCGCGCAGTGGCACCGAAACTGGCCGCCCTGAAAGAACAACATGGCGATGACCGGCAGAAAATGTCCCAGGCCATGATGGAGCTGTACAAGAAAGAGAAGATCAACCCGTTGGGTGGTTGCTTGCCGATTCTTGTCCAAATGCCTGTGTTCCTGGCGCTGTACTGGGTGCTGCTGGAAAGCGTCGAGATGCGCCAGGCACCGTTCATGCTGTGGATTACCGACCTGTCGATCAAGGATCCGTTCTTCATCCTGCCGATCATCATGGGCGCGACCATGTTCATTCAGCAGCAGCTGAACCCAACGCCTCCGGACCCTATGCAGGCGAAGGTCATGAAGATGATGCCGATCATCTTCACCTTCTTCTTCCTGTGGTTCCCTGCGGGCCTGGTGCTGTACTGGGTTGTGAACAACGTGTTGTCGATTACCCAGCAGTGGTACATCACGCGTAAGATCGAAGCGGCTACGAAAAAAGCCGAGGCGTAACTTGCTCTGTGGATAACCACACAAAACGCCCCCTAGTGGGGCGTTTTGCTATCTGCCACTTTTGTCTGGATACCGGTTTATGAGCGCACCTCGTGAAACCATCGCCGCCGTTGCCACTGCCCAAGGTCGCGGCGGAGTCGGCATCGTCCGTATTTCGGGACCGTTGGCCAGCGTCGCGGCAAAGGCCATCAGCGGTCGAGAACTCAAACCGCGGTTTGCTCACTACGGCCCTTTTTTCAGTGATGACCAGCAGGTGCTCGATGAAGGCCTGGCTTTGTATTTTCCTGGTCCCAACTCGTTCACCGGCGAAGATGTGCTGGAACTGCAAGGCCATGGTGGTCCGATCGTCCTGGACATGTTGCTCAAGCGTTGCCTCGAACTGGGGTGTCGTCTTGCGCGACCAGGCGAGTTCAGCGAACGCGCATTCCTCAATGACAAGCTCGACCTGGCCCAGGCCGAAGCCATTGCTGATCTGATCGAAGCCAGTTCCGCACAGGCCGCGCGCAATGCCTTGCGATCCCTGCAGGGCGCTTTTTCCCAGCGTGTGCATAACCTCACCGAGCAACTGATCGGCCTGCGGATCTACGTCGAGGCCGCGATCGACTTTCCCGAGGAAGAGATCGACTTTCTCGCCGATGGTCACGTGCTCAGCATGCTCGACAAGGTCCGCGATGAGTTATCCACAGTACTGCGCGAAGCCGGGCAGGGTGCTTTGTTGCGCGATGGGATGACGGTGGTGATCGCCGGAAGGCCAAATGCCGGCAAATCCAGCCTCCTCAACGCCTTGGCAGGCCGTGAGGCCGCGATTGTTACCGAGATCGCCGGCACCACCCGGGATATTCTGCGCGAACATATCCACATCGATGGTATGCCCCTGCATGTGGTCGACACGGCCGGCCTGCGGGATACCGACGACCATGTGGAAAAAATCGGCGTGGAGCGTGCGCTCAAAGCCATCGGCGAGGCTGACCGCGTGTTGTTGGTGGTCGATGCCACGGCCCCGGAAGCGGATGATCCTTTCGCTTTGTGGCCAGAGTTTCTGGAAACCCGGCCTGACCCTTCGAAAGTCACGCTGATTCGAAACAAGGCCGACCTGACCGGGGAACCCGTGACCCTGGAGGTCAGCGCTGATGGCCACGTCACCATTAGCCTCAGTGCGAAATCCGCGGATATGGGACTGGAGTTGCTGCGCGAACATTTAAAGGCCTGCATGGGTTACGAGCAGACTTCGGAAAGCAGCTTCAGCGCCCGTCGTCGGCACCTTGAGGCGCTGCGCCATGCCAGCGCGGCGCTTGAGCACGGTCGCGCGCAACTGACCCTTGCCGGAGCCGGTGAGCTACTGGCCGAAGATTTACGTCAGGCCCAGCAAGCTCTCGGGGAAATTACCGGGGCCTTCAGCTCTGATGACCTGCTTGGTCGAATCTTCTCCAGCTTCTGCATCGGTAAATAACCCATTCCTTAAGAACCCGGCTGCTATCGACCCTACAACGAGTCCATGCAGCCGGTTTTTTCCCTTTTCTGGAACGATTGCCCTGCATGGCGGCTTGCCTGTGGGCGGTGTCTGGATCAAAAGCCAGTTTTCCTGTGGATTAAGCCCTGTGAATAACTGGCCCTGAGCTCGGTTGATAAACCCCCTTCAAAACTGAAGATAACCCCCTCTGTGGATAACCACCCCATTCATCCACAGGCTTACACCGGTTATCCAAGCCCCTCAGCCGCACCTGACCACAGGGTTTTGAATCTCTGTACATATTGAATATAAAGGCCTTCAGAGCTTTATCCACAGAAGTGAGGCTCAGTAAGAATAAACATAAAAACAAAGGTTTTATAAATTTCTTTCTTTTTAATTTCTTTTACCTCGACTTCTCCACAGCTGGTTAAATTTTGTGCAAAGGGTTCTTTAGGAAAGGGGAAGTCCCTATACTTGCCGACCTGGCTCGAAAAACGCCCAAAGCCAGGCTCAAACCTATTTTCCGAATTACCTGAATTAAGCAGGCACGAGGTGCGTGGTGGATTTCCCTTCCCGTTTTGAAGTGATCGTCATCGGCGGCGGTCATGCCGGTACCGAGGCAGCACTTGCATCAGCACGCATGGGGGCTAAAACCCTGTTGCTGACGCATAACGTGGAAACCCTCGGCGCCATGAGCTGCAACCCCGCCATTGGTGGGATTGGCAAAAGCCATCTGGTCAAGGAAATCGATGCCCTCGGTGGCGCGATGGCCATGGCCACGGATAAAGGTGGCATTCAGTTTCGTGTATTGAACAGCCGTAAAGGCCCGGCCGTGCGGGCTACTCGTGCCCAGGCCGACCGTGTCCTGTACAAGGCCGCTGTCCGCGAAATCCTGGAAAACCAGCCGAACCTGTGGATATTTCAACAGGCAGCCGATGACCTGATCGTCGAGCAGGACCAGGTGCGTGGTGTTGTGACCCAGATGGGCCTGCGCTTCTTCGCTGATTCCGTGGTGCTGACCACCGGGACCTTCCTCGGTGGACTTATCCACATCGGCATGCAGAACTATTCCGGCGGTCGCGCAGGTGATCCACCCTCAATCGCACTGGCCCAGCGCCTGCGTGAGTTGCCGTTGCGTGTCGGTCGCCTGAAAACCGGTACGCCACCGCGCATCGATGGCCGCTCTGTGGATTTCTCGGTGATGACCGAGCAGCCGGGCGATACGCCGATTCCGGTCATGTCGTTCATGGGCTCCAAAGCGCAGCACCCGAAACAGGTGAGCTGCTGGATCACCCATACCAACGCCCGCACTCACGAAATCATTGCTGCCAACCTGGATCGCTCGCCCATGTATTCCGGCGTGATCGAAGGTATCGGCCCGCGTTATTGCCCATCGATCGAAGACAAGATCCATCGGTTTGCCGACAAGGAAAGCCATCAGGTCTTCATCGAACCCGAAGGCCTGACGACGCACGAGCTGTACCCGAACGGGATTTCCACTTCCCTGCCGTTCGACGTGCAACTGCAGATCGTCCAATCGATTCGCGGCATGGAAAACGCCCACATCGTTCGTCCGGGCTATGCCATCGAATACGATTACTTCGACCCGCGGGACCTGAAGTACAGCCTGGAAACCAAAGTCATCGGCGGCCTGTTCTTTGCCGGACAAATCAACGGCACCACCGGTTACGAAGAGGCCGGTGCCCAAGGCCTGCTGGCTGGCGCCAACGCAGCGCTGCGCGCCCAGGGCAAAGACAGCTGGTGCCCGCGCCGCGATGAGGCGTATATCGGTGTGCTTGTGGATGATTTGATTACCCTGGGTACCCAGGAACCGTATCGGATGTTCACCTCCCGTGCCGAATATCGTCTGATCCTGCGTGAAGACAACGCTGACCTGCGCCTGACCGAGAAAGGTCGCGAGCTGGGGCTGGTCGATGACGTTCGCTGGGCCGCGTTCTGCAAGAAACGCGAGAGTATCGAGCTGGAAGAACAGCGCCTGAAAAGCACTTGGGTTCGTCCCGGTACCGAGCAGGGCGATGCCATCGCAACCAAATTCGGCACACCGCTGACCCACGAATACAACTTGCTCAACTTGTTGAGCCGCCCGGAAATCGATTATGCCGGGCTGGTGGAAGTGACCGGTCAGGGCGCGGAGGATCCGCAGGTGGCCGAGCAGGTCGAGATCAAGACCAAATACGCCGGTTACATCGACCGTCAGCAAGACGAAATCGCCCGTCTGCGCGCCAGTGAAGACACCAAACTGCCTGTGGATATCGATTACACCGGCATTTCCGGGTTGTCGAAGGAAATCCAGAGCAAGCTCGGTGCAACTCGTCCCGAGACCCTGGGCCAGGCTTCGCGCATTCCCGGTGTGACCCCGGCGGCCATTTCCCTGTTGATGATTCATTTGAAAAAACGCGGCGCGGGCCGTCAGTTGGAGCAAAGCGCTTGAGTTCGATGGTCACCTCGCAACACGCCGAAGAGTTATCCACAGGTGCCCGTCAGCTCGGCGTCAGCCTGACTGAAGCCCAGCACGCGCAGCTGCTGGGCTATCTGGCCCTGTTGATCAAATGGAACAAGGCCTACAACCTGACCGCGGTGCGCGATCCGGATGAAATGGTCTCGCGGCATCTGCTCGACAGCCTCAGCGTCATGTCCTTCATCGAAGACGGCCGCTGGCTCGATGTCGGCAGTGGCGGGGGCATGCCGGGTATCCCGCTGGCGATCCTGTTTCCTGGCTCGCAAGTGACCTGTCTGGACAGCAACGGCAAGAAAACCCGCTTCCTGACCCAGGTCAAACTCGAACTCAAACTGGATAACCTGCAAGTTATCCACAGCCGCGTCGAAGCGTTCCAGCCTGCCCAGCCTTTCAACGGGATCATCTCCCGGGCGTTCAGCAGCATGGAAAACTTCAGCAACTGGACTCGCCACCTGGGCGATGCCGATACGCGCTGGCTGGCAATGAAGGGCGTTCATCCGGCCGATGAGCTGGTAGCATTGCCGGCAGACTTCCACCTCGATAGCGAACACGCCCTGGCCGTACCCGGTTGCCAAGGCCAACGCCATCTGCTGATACTGCGCCGCACGGCATGATTGGGAATACAAGCAACAATGGCTAAGGTATTCGCGATAGCGAACCAGAAGGGTGGTGTGGGTAAAACCACCACCTGCATCAACCTCGCAGCATCCCTGGTCGCGACCAAGCGCCGGGTGTTGCTGATCGATCTCGATCCACAGGGCAACGCCACCATGGGTAGCGGTGTGGATAAACATGGCTTGGAAAACTCCATTTACGATGTCCTGATCGGCGAATGCGATCTGGGCCAGGCCATGCATTTCTCCGAACACGGCGGTTATCAACTGCTGCCGGCCAACCGTGACCTGACGGCGGCCGAAGTGGTTCTGCTGGAAATGCAGATGAAGGAAAGCCGCCTGCGCAGCGCCTTGGCGCCGATTCGGGAAAATTACGATTACATCCTGATCGACTGCCCACCGTCGCTTTCGATGCTGACCCTCAACGCCCTGGTGGCCGCTGATGGGGTGATTATCCCCATGCAGTGCGAGTACTTCGCCCTTGAAGGGTTGAGCGACCTTGTGGATAACATCAAGCGCATTGCCGAACTGCTGAACCCGGAGCTGAAAGTCGAGGGCCTGCTGCGGACCATGTATGACCCGCGCCTGAGCCTGATGAACGACGTATCGGCCCAGCTCAAGGAACACTTCGGCGAGCAGCTCTACGATACGGTCATTCCGCGTAACATCCGTTTGGCCGAAGCGCCGAGCTACGGCATGCCGGCCCTGGCCTACGACAAACAATCCCGGGGCGCGCTGGCCTACCTGGCCCTGGCGGGCGAGATGGTTCGCCGCCAGCGCCGAAACCCACGCACCGCTGCTGCCCAGCCAACTTAAGGAAACCCCATGGCCGTCAAGAAACGAGGTCTCGGACGTGGACTGGATGCACTGCTCAGTGGCCCCACTGTCAGTTCGCTGGAAGAGCAGGCCGTACAAGTCGATCAGCGCGAGCTGCAACACTTGCCCCTGGACCTGATCCAGCGCGGCAAGTATCAGCCGCGTCGGGACATGGATCCGCAGGCACTGGAAGAGCTGGCCCAGTCGATCAAGAGCCAGGGCGTGATGCAGCCGATCGTGGTTCGGCCGATCGCCAACGGGCGCTTCGAGATCATCGCCGGCGAACGCCGCTGGCGTGCCAGCCAGCAGGCGGGTCAGGAAACCATTCCGGCGATGGTCCGCGATGTACCGGATGAAACCGCCATCGCCATGGCGCTGATCGAGAATATCCAGCGCGAAGACCTCAACCCGATCGAAGAGGCTGTGGCCCTGCAGCGTTTGCAGCAGGAGTTCCAGCTGACTCAACAGCAGGTCGCCGAGGCGGTGGGCAAGTCCCGCGTGACCGTGGCCAACCTGTTGCGCCTGATTGCGTTGCCGGAAGTCATCAAGACCATGCTGTCCCATGGTGATCTGGAAATGGGGCATGCCCGGGCGTTGCTCGGTTTGCCGGAAAATCAACAGGTTGAAGGGGCGCGACATGTTGTCGCACGAGGCCTGACTGTGCGCCAAACCGAGGCACTGGTTCGTCAGTGGCTCAGTGGTAAACCGGCACCTGTCGAAGCACCGAAAACCGATCCGGATATCGCACGCCTGGAACAGCGCCTGGCCGAGCGCCTAGGCTCTGCGGTGCAGATTCGCCACGGCAAGAAGGGCAAAGGGCAATTGGTGATCGGTTATAACTCCCTCGATGAGCTGCAAGGTGTCCTTGCGCACATTCGCTGAAACAATTGCTCTTGTAGCGCGCAGTCGGAAATCACTACCTGGCAGTTGAATAGGGGCAGAACCGCCCCTATACTCTGCGCGCATTTTGTCGGCACAAATTATGCCAAGTTATTGAATTATGGCGGCCGATCATTGGAGAGCAAAAGCGATGGAAACACGCACGCCAAACCGCTTGCCGTTCCATCGTCTGGCTGTTTTCCCGGTGTTGATGACCCAATTCGTCGTTGTACTGATCGCTGCTTTGGCGCTCTGGCAATGGAAGGGAGTCGTCGCCGGATACTCAGGGCTTTGCGGAGGCCTGATAGCCTTGCTTCCCAATATTTATTTCGCTCACAGGGCATTTCGGTTTTCCGGCGCCCGGGCAGCCCAAGCCATCGTCCGGTCTTTTTATGCCGGTGAGGCGGGGAAACTGATTTTGACGGCAGTGCTGTTTGCATTGACGTTCGCAGGTGTGAAGCCACTGGCGCCGCTGGCTGTATTCAGCGTCTTCGTGCTGACCCAACTGGTTAGCTGGTTCGCTCCCCTGCTAATGAGAACAAGACTTTCGAGACCTTAGGGCGTTTGAGGCAACCATGGCAGAGACAACCGCTTCGGGCTATATCCAGCACCACTTGCAGAACCTGACCTTCGGGCAGCTACCCAATGGCGGCTGGGGCTTTGCTCACACCGCAGCAGAAGCCAAGGAAATGGGCTTCTGGGCCTTCCACGTCGATACGCTCGGCTGGTCGGTCGCACTGGGTCTGATCTTCGTGCTTCTTTTCCGCATGGCGGCGAAGAAGGCGACTTCCGGTCAGCCTGGTGCACTGCAGAACTTCGTTGAAGTATTGGTCGAATTCGTCGATGGCAGCGTGAAAGACAGCTTCCATGGCCGTAGCCCGGTGATCGCACCGCTGGCACTGACCATCTTCGTCTGGGTGTTCCTGATGAACGCCATCGACCTGGTACCGGTCGACTGGATTCCTCAGCTGGCCATCCTGATCTCCGGCGATTCGCACATCCCGTTCCGCGCCGTGTCGACTACCGACCCGAACGCGACCCTGGGCATGGCGTTCTCGGTTTTCGCACTGATCATTTTCTATAGCATCAAGGTCAAGGGCATCGGCGGCTTCATCGGCGAACTGACCCTGCACCCGTTCGGCAGCAAGAACATTCTCGTTCAGGCCCTGCTGATCCCGGTGAACTTCCTTCTGGAGTTCGTGACCCTGATCGCCAAACCGATCTCCCTGGCCCTGCGTCTGTTCGGCAACATGTATGCCGGCGAGCTGGTGTTCATCCTGATCGCCGTGATGTTCGGCAGCGGTCTGCTCTGGCTCAGCGGCCTGGGTGTAGTTCTGCAGTGGGCGTGGGCTGTGTTCCACATCCTGATCATCACCCTGCAGGCGTTCATCTTCATGATGCTGACCATCGTCTACCTGTCGATGGCGCACGAAGAAAACCATTAAGGCCAGTCTCGACTAGTCTGATGTCCTTCCCGGTCACACGGGAAGGGGCCCGAACGGGCTTGATGAAACGATTTGTTTTACCGCTTTAATCTAAAAAACCTAAACCATACGACGTAAAAGTCGGGAGGAAAGATGGAAACTGTAGTTGGTCTAACCGCTATCGCTGTTGCACTGTTGATCGGCCTGGGCGCACTGGGTACCGCAATTGGTTTCGGCCTGCTGGGCGGCAAGTTCCTGGAAGGCGCCGCGCGTCAGCCAGAAATGGTTCCAATGCTGCAAGTTAAAATGTTCATCGTGGCTGGTCTGCTCGACGCCGTGACCATGATCGGTGTTGGTATCGCTCTGTTCTTCACCTTTGCGAACCCGTTCGTTGGTCAAATCGCTGGCTAATTACTCGGATGTCTCGAGTAGATTGGTGTGATGGACAACGTAACTGCGAGGTGTTGGCGTGAACATTAATGCGACCCTGATTGGCCAGTCCGTTGCGTTCCTGATTTTTGTACTGTTCTGCATGAAGTTCGTATGGCCTCCGGTCATTGCGGCATTGCACGAACGTCAAAAGAAGATCGCGGATGGTCTGGACGCTGCCAGCCGTGCAGCTCGCGACCTGGAGTTGGCCCATGAGAAAGTGGGTCAGCAACTGCGCGAAGCGAAAGCTCAGGCAGCTGAAATCATCGAGCAAGCCAAGAAACGCGGTACCCAGATTGTCGACGAAGCCCGTGAACAGGCTCGCGTCGAAGCTGACCGTGTGAAGGCTCAGGCTCAAGCCGAGATCGAACAGGAACTGAACAGTGTCAAAGACGCCCTGCGTGCCCAAGTGGGTGCCCTGGCTGTTGGCGGTGCTTCGAAGATCCTGGGTGCCACAATCGATCAAAACGCGCACGCAGAGCTGGTAAACAAACTGGCTGCTGAAATTTAAGCGAGGGCGATCATGGCAGAACTGACCACGTTGGCCCGACCTTACGCTAAGGCGGCCTTCGAGCACGCTCAGGCCCACCAGCAACTGGCCAATTGGTCAGCCATGCTCGGCCTGGCAGCAGCGGTGTCGCAAGATGACACCATGCAGCGCGTGCTCAAGGCCCCGCGACTGACGAGCGCAGAAAAGGCCGCCACGTTCATTGACGTGTGCGGCGACAAGTTCGATGCCAAGGCACAGAATTTCATTCACGTCGTTGCCGAAAACGACCGTCTCCCGCTTCTGCCGGAGATCGCCGCATTGTTCGACCTGTACAAGGCTGAGCAAGAGAAGTCGGTAGACGTGGAAGTGACCAGTGCTTTTGCATTGAACCAAGAACAGCAAGACAAACTCGCCAAGGTTCTCAGTGCACGACTCAACCGGGAAGTGCGTCTGGACGTTACGGAAGACCCTGCCTTGATTGGTGGTGTCGTTATCCGCGCCGGTGACCTGGTTATCGATGGCTCGATTCGCGGCAAAATCGCGAAACTTGCCGAAGCATTGAAATCTTGAGTTTGAAGGGGCAGCAGAGCAATGCAGCAACTCAATCCTTCCGAAATAAGTGAAATTATCAAGGGCCGCATCGACAAGCTCGATGTGACCTCCCAAGCCCGTAACGAAGGCACTGTCGTCAGCGTATCTGACGGCATCGTGCGGATTCACGGTCTGGCCGACGTCATGTACGGCGAGATGATCGAGTTTCCGGGCGGCGTCTACGGTATGGCCCTCAACCTGGAGCAAGACTCTGTAGGTGCCGTGGTATTGGGCGCGTACACGTCTCTGGCTGAAGGCATGAGCGCCAAGTGCACCGGCCGCATCCTCGAAGTTCCGGTTGGTAAGGAACTGCTGGGTCGCGTAGTCGACGCACTGGGTAACCCAGTTGACGGCAAAGGTCCGCTGAACAACACCGAGACCGATGCGGTCGAGAAAGTTGCTCCAGGCGTGATCTGGCGTAAGTCGGTAGACCAGCCTGTACAGACTGGCTACAAGGCTGTCGATGCCATGATCCCTGTCGGCCGTGGCCAGCGTGAGCTGATCATCGGTGACCGTCAGATCGGTAAAACCGCTCTGGCGATCGACGCGATCATCAACCAGAAGAACAGCGGCATTTTCTGCGTCTACGTGGCAATCGGTCAGAAGCAATCGACCATCGCCAACGTGGTTCGCAAGCTGGAAGAAAACGGCGCCCTGGCCAACACGATCATCGTGGCTGCCAGTGCTTCGGAATCTCCTGCGCTGCAGTTCCTGGCACCGTACTCCGGTTGCACCATGGGCGAATACTTCCGCGACCGCGGTGAAGACGCGCTGATCGTTTATGACGATCTGTCCAAGCAGGCAGTGGCTTACCGCCAGATTTCCCTGCTGCTGCGCCGTCCACCAGGCCGTGAAGCTTACCCAGGCGACGTGTTCTATCTCCACTCCCGTCTGCTGGAGCGCGCATCCCGCGTTTCGGAAGAGTACGTAGAGAAGTTCACCAACGGCGCAGTGACCGGCAAAACCGGTTCCCTGACCGCACTGCCGATCATCGAAACCCAGGCTGGCGACGTTTCTGCGTTCGTTCCGACCAACGTGATTTCCATCACCGACGGTCAGATCTTCCTGGAATCGGCCATGTTCAACTCCGGGATCCGTCCTGCTGTGAACGCCGGTGTTTCGGTATCCCGTGTGGGTGGTGCCGCTCAGACCAAGATCATCAAGAAGCTCTCCGGTGGTATCCGTACCGCTCTGGCTCAGTACCGTGAACTGGCGGCATTCGCCCAATTCGCGTCTGACTTGGACGAAGCGACCCGTAAGCAACTTGAGCATGGTCAGCGCGTTACCGAGCTGATGAAGCAGAAGCAATACGCTCCGATGTCGATCGCTGACATGGCGTTGTCGCTGTATGCCGCTGAACGTGGGTTCCTGACTGACGTCGAAATCGCCAAGGTCGGCAGCTTTGAACAAGCGCTGATTGCTTACTTCAACCGCGATCACGCCGATTTGATGGCGAAGATCAACGTGAAGGGTGACTTCAATGACGAAATCGACGCTGGCATGAAAGCCGGTATCGAGAAGTTCAAGGCCACCCAAACCTGGTAAGCCGCAGCGGGAGTCGCAAGGCTCCCGCTTGCTAACCTGATAGGTGTTACATGGCAGGCGCAAAAGAGATTCGCAGTAAGATTGCGAGCATCAAAAGCACGCAAAAAATTACCAGCGCCATGGAAAAAGTGGCGGTCAGCAAAATGCGCAAGGCACAAATGCGCATGGCTGCTAGCCGTCCCTACGCGGAGCGCATCCGCCAGGTAATTGGTCATCTGGCCAACGCCAACCCGGAATATCGCCACCCGTTCATGATCGACCGCGCCATCAAGCGCGTCGGTTACGTTGTGGTGAGCAGTGACCGTGGTCTGTGCGGTGGCTTGAACACCAACCTGTTCAAGGCCCTGGTCAAGGACATGGCTGTAAACCGTGAACAAGGCGTCGAGATCGATCTGTGCGTGATTGGTAGCAAGGGTGCGGCTTTTTTCCGCAACTTCGGCGGTAACGTCGTCGCTGCTATCAGCCACCTGGGTGAAGAGCCGTCGATCAATGATCTGATCGGCAGCGTCAAGGTGATGCTGGATGCTTACCTGGAAGGCCGTATTGACCGCCTGTCCGTGGTATCCAACAAATTCATCAACACCATGACGCAACAGCCTACCGTGGAGCAGTTGATTCCACTGGTGGCGACCCCGGAACAGGAACTCAAGCACCACTGGGACTACCTCTACGAACCGGATGCCAAAGAGCTGCTTGACGGCTTGATGGTCCGCTACGTGGAATCGCAGGTTTACCAGGCGGTGGTCGAGAACAACGCAGCTGAACAAGCGGCGCGGATGATCGCGATGAAGAACGCTACCGACAACGCCGGTGATCTGATCAGTGATTTGCAACTGATCTACAACAAGGCGCGTCAGGCTGCGATCACCCAAGAGATCTCGGAAATCGTCGGCGGCGCTGCCGCGGTTTAACGGTTCAAATATTCAGAGGATCCAGCTATGAGTAGCGGACGTATCGTTCAAATCATCGGCGCCGTTATCGACGTGGAATTTCCACGCGACAGCGTACCGAGCATCTACAACGCGCTGAAAGTACAAGGCGCGGAAACCACTCTGGAAGTTCAGCAGCAGCTGGGCGACGGCGTGGTACGTACCATTGCGATGGGCTCCACCGAAGGCTTGAAGCGCGGTCTGGATGTTGTCGACTCTGGCGCAGCCATCTCCGTACCGGTCGGTAAAGCGACCTTGGGCCGGATCATGGACGTACTGGGCAACCCGATCGACGAAGCAGGTCCGATCGCCACCGAAGAGCGCTGGGGCATTCACCGTCCTGCGCCATCCTTCGCTGAACAGGCAGGCGGCAACGACCTGCTGGAAACCGGCATCAAGGTTATCGATCTGGTTTGCCCGTTCGCCAAGGGCGGTAAAGTCGGTCTGTTCGGTGGTGCCGGTGTCGGCAAGACCGTAAACATGATGGAACTGATCCGTAACATCGCCATCGAGCACAGCGGTTATTCCGTGTTCGCCGGTGTGGGTGAGCGTACTCGTGAGGGTAACGACTTCTACCACGAGATGAAGGACTCCAACGTTCTGGACAAAGTGGCACTGGTTTACGGTCAGATGAACGAGCCGCCGGGAAACCGTCTGCGCGTAGCCCTGACTGGTCTGACCATGGCCGAGAAGTTCCGTGACGAAGGTAACGACGTACTGTTGTTCGTCGACAACATCTACCGTTACACCCTGGCCGGTACCGAAGTATCCGCACTGCTGGGCCGTATGCCTTCGGCAGTAGGTTACCAGCCGACCCTGGCTGAAGAGATGGGCGTGCTGCAAGAGCGCATCACTTCGACCAAGGAAGGTTCGATCACCTCGATCCAGGCGGTATACGTACCGGCGGACGACTTGACCGACCCGTCGCCAGCGACCACCTTCGCCCACTTGGACGCCACCGTCGTTCTGTCCCGTGACATCGCTTCCCTGGGTATCTACCCAGCGGTAGACCCACTGGACTCGACTTCGCGTCAGCTGGACCCGAACGTGATCGGCCAGGAGCACTACGACACCGCTCGCGGCGTTCAGTACGTGCTGCAGCGCTACAAAGAGCTGAAGGACATCATTGCGATCCTGGGTATGGACGAGCTGTCGGAAACCGACAAGCAGTTGGTATCCCGCGCTCGTAAGATCCAGCGCTTCTTGTCGCAGCCGTTCTTCGTGGCTGAAGTCTTCACCGGTGCCTCGGGTAAATACGTTTCCCTGAAAGACACCATTGCTGGCTTCAAAGGCATCCTCAACGGTGACTACGACCACCTGCCAGAACAAGCGTTCTACATGGTCGGCGGCATCGAAGAAGCGATCGAGAAAGCCAAGAAACTGTAATCCCGGCGCCCGGAAACGGGCGCTAATTTAGGTTGAGGCAATCAGATGGCTATGACAGTCCATTGCGATATCGTCAGTGCGGAAGGGGAAATTTTCTCCGGTCTGGTCGAGATGGTGGTTGCGCATGGTGAGCTGGGCGATCTTGGTATCGCTCTGGGTCACGCACCGCTGATCACTAATCTGAAACCAGGTCCGATCCGCTTGATCAAGCAGGGCGGGGAATCCGAGGTGTATTACATCTCCGGTGGTTTCCTCGAGGTTCAGCCGAACATGGTCAAGGTCCTTGCCGACACCGTGCAACGTGCTGCCGACCTGGACGAAGCCTCCGCTCAGGAAGCCGTCAAGGCTGCTGAGAAGGCCTTGCATGAGCGCGGCGCCGAGTTCGATTACGGCTCTGCTGCTGCACGTCTGGCCGAGGCCGCAGCCCAGCTGCGCACCGTCCAGCAGATCCGCAAGAAGTTCGGCGGCTAAGCCGTCTGCTTTCTGTGCGATTGATTAAAAAGGGTAGCCTCGGCTACCCTTTTTTCTTTTTCCGACACTCATCATCTGGTCGCAGCCGCTGACCACCCAGGATTGGTAGCCAGTCATGTCTCTCGAAATCGTTATCCTCGCGGCGGGTCAAGGCACTCGCATGCGTTCGGCGCTGCCCAAGGTATTGCACCCGGTGGCCGGCAACTCCATGCTCGGTCATGTTATCCACAGCGCCCGGCAACTTGATCCACAGCGCATTCACGTGGTGATCGGCCATGGGGCGGATGCTGTGCGTGAGCGCTTGGCGGCGGATGACCTTAATTTTGTCCTGCAGGATAAACAACTGGGGACCGGCCACGCGGTGGCCCAGGCGGTGCCATTTATTACCGCCGATACGGTACTGATTCTCTACGGCGACGTGCCGCTGATCGAAGTCGATACCTTGCAGCGCCTGCTCAAGCATGCTGCTCCACAGCAATTGGGCCTGCTGACCGTCGAGCTGGATGACCCCACTGGTTACGGCCGCATTGTGCGCAACGCCGACGGCCAGGTGACAGCGATTGTCGAGCAAAAGGACGCCAACGAAGCCCAGCGCGCGATCACCGAAGGCAACACCGGCATTCTTGCCGTACCGGCTGAACGCCTGGGCGACTGGATGAGTCGTTTGTCGAACAACAATGCCCAGGGCGAGTACTACCTGACCGACGTGATTGCCATGGCGGTCAGCGACGGGCTGGTGGTCGCCACTGAGCAGCCGCTGGATGCCATGGAAGTGCAGGGCGCCAACGATCGCCGGCAACTGGCCGAACTGGAGCGTCACTATCAATTGCGCGCCGCCCGCCGCCTGATGGCTCAGGGCGTGACCCTGCGCGACCCGGCCCGTTTCGATGTGCGCGGTGAAGTCAGCGTCGGCCGCGATGTGGTCATCGACATCAACGTTATCCTTGAAGGCAAGGTCATCATCGAAGACGACGTGGTCATCGGCCCGAACTGTGTGATCAAGGACAGCACCCTGCGAAAAGGCGTGGTGATCAAAGCCAACAGTCACCTCGATGGCGCCGTCATGGGCGAAGGCAGCGACGCGGGCCCATTTGCTCGCCTGCGTCCGGGTACCGTGCTGGAAGCCCACGCCCATGTGGGTAACTTCGTCGAGCTCAAGAATGCCCACATGGGCGAAGGCGCCAAGGCCGGTCACCTGACCTATCTGGGTGACGCTGAAATCGGCGCACGCACGAACATTGGTGCCGGTACCATCACCTGCAATTACGACGGCGCCAATAAGTATCAGACGACTATTGGTGAGGACGTGTTCATTGGCTCCAATAATTCGCTGGTTGCACCGGTGACCATCGGTGATGGATCAAACACCGCAGCAGGTTCAACCATCAATCAGGATGTGGATAAGTCTCAACTGGCTGTGGCCCGTGCGCGGCAGCGCAACATCGATGGCTGGAAGCGCCCAGTCAAAATCCAGAAAACCTGAGTTATCCACAACTCCTGTCGCCGCCATCGCGAGCAGGCTCGCTCCCACACTGAATTCTCGGCTGACACGGGCCCCGTGGACGCTGCAATCAATGTGGGAGCGAGCCTGTTCGCGATGGCGTTCATGTTCACCCAGTTTCTGAATTTTTCTGCTCTTGTCTTGACGACATGCTTCCAATAGGTTTTGATTACTTACGTTATCTTTCGAATCGAAACTTATCCGTATGTCCAAGCGCAACACACCACAGCGCCGCCACAACATACTTGCCTTGCTTCAAGAGCAGGGCGAAGTCAGTGTTGATGAGTTGGCCAAGCGCTTCGAAACCTCGGAAGTTACGATTCGCAAGGATCTCGCCGCGTTGGAAACCAATGGTTTGCTGCTGCGTCGTTACGGTGGTGCGGTCCCCATGCCGCAGGAACTGGTCGCCGATAACGGGCAAGCCGTCTCCAAATACAAACAAGCCATTGCCCGGGCCGCGGTGAAGCGGGTCCGCGAACATGCGCGGATTATCATCGACAGTGGCAGCACCACTGCGGCAATGATTCCTCAGCTCGGACTGCAGCCGGGGTTGGTGGTGATGACCAATTCCCTGCATGTCGCCAGTGCCCTGAGCGAGCTGGAGCATGAACCGGTGCTGTTGATGACCGGCGGTACCTGGGATCCTCATTCCGAGTCGTTCCAGGGCCAAGTCGCGGAGCAGGTCCTGCGCTCCTACGATTTCGACCAGTTGTTTATCGGCGCCGACGGCATCGATCTGGTCCGAGGCACCACCACCTTTAACGAACTGTTGGGCCTGAGCCGTGTGATGGCTGAGGTTGCCCGCGAAGTGATCGTGATGGTGGAGGCCGACAAGATCGGCCGAAAAATTCCCAACCTGGAACTGCCGTGGAGCAGCGTCCATACCCTCATTACCGATGATCGCCTGCCCGTGGAGGCCCGCGATCAGATTCAGGCCCGTGGAATCAATGTGATCTGCGCGTCTGCCAGCCAGGAGAAATAGCATGTGTGGAATTGTCGGCGCCGTTGCTGAACGCAATATCACTGCAATCTTGCTCGAAGGCCTCAAGCGCCTCGAATACCGTGGTTATGACAGTGCCGGTGTGGCGGTGTTTACCAACGACGAGAAGCTTGAGCGCATGCGACGCCCTGGCAAAGTCAGTGAGCTGGAGCAAGCGCTGGACGCCGAGCCGCTGGTGGGGCGCCTGGGCATCGCCCACACCCGCTGGGCCACTCACGGTGCGCCGTGCGAGCGTAACGCCCACCCGCATTTCTCCGACAACCTGGCGGTCGTGCACAACGGCATTATCGAGAATCACGAAGCGCTACGTGAGCAACTCAAGGCACTCGGCTATGTGTTCACCTCCGACACTGACACCGAAGTCATTGCCCACCTGCTCAATCACAAGCTCAAGGAGTTGATGGACCTGACTGCGGCGCTCAAGGCCACCGTCAAGGAGCTCCACGGTGCCTATGGCTTGGCGGTGATCAGTGCCGAACAGCCGGATCGACTGGTTGCTGCCCGCAGCGGCAGCCCGTTGGTGATCGGTCTGGGCCTGGGGGAAAATTTCCTGGCTTCCGATCAGTTGGCGCTGCGTCAGGTCACTGACCGCTTCATGTACCTGGAAGAGGGCGATATCGCCGAAATTCGCCGCGACAGCGTGCAGATCTGGGACATCGACGGCAAAGCCGTGGAGCGCGAGACCGTTCAATACCGTGACGGCGCCGAAGCCGCCGACAAGGGCGAGTTCCGGCACTTCATGCTCAAGGAGATCCACGAACAACCGGCCGTGGTGCAACGCACCCTGGAAGGCCGCATGAGCCAGAGTCAGGTGCTGGTCCAGGCGTTCGGGCCACAGGCCGCCGAGCTGTTCGCCAAGGTTCGCAACGTGCAGATCGTTGCCTGTGGCACCAGCTACCACGCCGGTATGGTTGCTCGTTACTGGTTGGAAGAGTTGGCCGGTATTCCGTGCCAGGTCGAAGTCGCCAGCGAGTTCCGTTACCGCAAAGTGGTGGTGCAACCCGACACCCTGTTCGTCACCATTTCCCAGTCCGGTGAAACCGCCGACACCTTGGCCGCCCTGCGTAACGCCAAGGAGCTGGGTTTCCTCGCCAGCCTGGCGATCTGCAATGTGGGCATCAGCTCGTTGGTGCGCGAATCCGACCTGACCCTGCTGACCCAGGCTGGCCGTGAAATCGGTGTGGCGTCGACCAAGGCGTTCACCACGCAGTTGGTGGGCCTGCTTTTGCTGACCCTGTCTCTGGGACAGGTGCGCGGGACCTTGGGCGAGGGTGTCGAGGCAACATTGGTGGAAGAACTGCGCCGCCTGCCGACCCGTCTGGGCGAAGCCCTGGCGATGGACAGCACCGTGGAAAAAATCGCCGAGTTGTTCGCCGAGAAGAACCACACCCTGTTCCTGGGACGTGGCGCGCAATTCCCAGTGGCGATGGAAGGCGCCCTGAAGCTCAAGGAAATTTCCTATATCCACGCTGAAGCCTATCCGGCCGGTGAACTCAAGCACGGCCCGCTGGCCCTGGTGGACAACGATATGCCCGTGGTCACCGTGGCGCCGAACAACGAGCTGCTGGAAAAGCTCAAGTCCAACCTGCAGGAAGTGCGCGCCCGTGGCGGCCAGCTGATTGTCTTTGCCGATGAGAAGGCCGGCATGACCAATGGTGAAGGTACTCACGTGGTGCACATGCCGCACATCCACGACATCCTGTCGCCGATCCTCTACACGATCCCGCTGCAGTTGTTGTCGTACTATGTCGCGGTACTCAAGGGCACTGACGTCGACCAGCCACGAAACCTGGCCAAGTCTGTGACAGTGGAGTAAGCCCTGGCAGCCGGGGGCGCGGAGGTGGTTTCGGCTCCTCTGCACCCTGGCGTCACCGGTTGCTGCCATCCAGAACCCGGATCCTGAGCGGCACCGCTGATCGCCGCTCGTCCGATCGTCACCCCCGCATTGCTCCTCATGAGCGTAAACATGAGGCCACGTCTTCCTCCTCTCACCGATTCAACAAATATCCGCGTTGACAAAAATTATTTTAGGTGACGATAATCGGTCAAGTCGTACGACAACGTATGACATAAAATAATAAAATTGACGCAGGCCCTGCTATGCCATTCGCTCCGACGGCTCATCAGCATCGCTCTCTGCCCATTCTGCATAACCGTAGAAGGGCACATCTCTTCTCGCTTATGCATCCCAGCCAAGCGGGCCATGGCTGTCTAGAAAGCCATACTTGTTCGACTCAACCAAATTCCTTGCATCGTTCGCTTCCTGCTGCGCCCCAGTACGGCATTGCCACTGCGCGCGGGTTGGCAATACGCGCGATTCATCCTCGCGACACCCATACCCAACTCCCTACCAACACCTTCTACGGCAGCATCTCTGGAGAACAATAATGAGAAAAACACTATGCGCCTCTCTCGTCGCTTCCTTCTTGAGCCTCACCGCCGGAGCGGCCGTTGCCGCTGATGCGAGCGACTGGCCGACACGTCCGGTGCAGGTGGTGGTCATTGCCAACGCCGGCGGCGATACCGACTTCAACGCACGGATGATGGCCAAGTACTTCACCAAGCTGACCGGTAAGTCCATGGTCGTCACCAACATGGCCGGCGGGGGCGGCACCATCGCTGCCGACGCGGTCAAGAGCGCGGCGCCAGATGGCAACACCATTCTGTTCACCCACACCGGTCAGATGATCGTTAACGAAGTGGCAGGGTTGTCCGAAGATCGCTTCGATGCATTCGATGTCTCCTGCATCGCTGGCGTCGATAAAGGCGCTGTGTTCGTCTCCGCCAAAAGCTCGGGCATCGACACCCTCGATCAGTTGATTTCACAGGCCAAGGCCAAGCCAGGCACCATCACCTACGGCACCGAGATGGGTAACTTCTCGCACCTGCAAGGCTTGATGTTCGAGAAGCTCGCCGGCGTCAAACTGAAGATGGTCGACAGCGGCACCGTTTCGGAAAAAGTGGTGGCCTTGCTGGGCAAGCGCATTGACCTGGGTGCTATCAGCTATGGTTCGGTTCAGGACTACATTGCCAGCGGCAAGATGACCGCTCTGGGGCAGCCTAACGCAGAGCGCAACCCGCTGCTGGGTGACGTCAAGACGTTCAAGGAGCAAGGCGTGGACCTGGTCCTGGACAAGCCTTACATCGTCGCTTTCCCGAAAGGCACAGACCCGGCCATCGTCAAGAAAATGGCTGACACCATGAAGAAAATCACCGAAGAACCTGAATACGCTGAAGAGCTCAAGAAGTCCTTCAAGCAGCCTGTCAGCTTCCAGGGCACCGAAGAAGCCATTGCTACGCTGACCAAGACCCGTGACGACTTCATGCAGTTCAAGGACGAAATGCGTAAAGCCAAGTAAATCCTGGGAAACAGGATGGGGCGCTTACCGAATTGGCCAGCGCCCCTTTGCTCGGCCCTTCAAGTGAAAGAGGATCCTGTATGGATACCTACAAAAGAAATGAATTGTTCGCCGGCCTGGCGATGCTCGGTGCTGGTGTGGCGTACATGTTGTTGACCGCGAATCTGCCGCGTCGCGGTTTTGTCGACGCCGCTTTTGTGCCCTGGATTCTTTCCGGCGCGCTGTGCCTGTTGGGCGTGTTGCAGTTGCTGGCCTGGAGAAAACTGCCCCAGCAACGTGCCGAGCCTGTCGAGCCGGCCGAAGCCGCTGAATCGATCGATTACCCGACGGTTATCAAATCCATCGCCCTGGTGACGCTCTTCACCGCGCTGCTGGAAGTTGTCGGTTTCGTGATCATGACCACGCTTTACCTCTACGCCCAATTCATCGTGTTGACCCCCGCGGATCAGAAGGTCAAGCACGGGCTGTATGCCGTGATCGCGGTCGTTTCAGCAGCGTTGATTTTTGTGATCTTCCGTGAGGGCTTCGATTTGATGCTGCCCACCGGTCTATTGGATTTCTAGGGGACGGTGATGATTGAGCTCCTGCAACAAGGCTTCGGTGCCGTATTCTCGCCCTACGTATTTGTCCTGATCACCCTCGGCGTTGCAGTGGGGATCGTCTTTGGTGCGGTGCCCGGCCTTTCGGCCACCATGGCCATCGCCCTGTGCTTGCCGCTGACCTATTCGATGGGCCCGGCCACGGGTCTGTCACTGCTGGTTGCTCTGTTTGTCGGCGCCACCTCGGGGGGGCTGATTTCAGCGATATTGCTCAACATACCGGGCACGCCGGCCTCCATCGCCACGACGTTCGATGGTTCGCCGATGATGAAAAAGGGCCTGGGCGTCAAAGCCCTGGGCATTGGCGTGGTGTTCTCGTTCCTGGGCACGATTTTCAGCATTGCGGCGTTGATGTTTATCGCCCCGATCCTGGCGGACGTGGCCCTGAGTTTCGGTCCCCATGAATATTTCTCCATTGCCGTTTTTTCGCTGACTCTGATTGCCACACTGTCTACCGGTTCGCTGGTCAAAGGGCTGTTCGCCGGCGCCTTGGGCTTTGCCTTTTCAACCGTCGGGATCGCCCCGGTCGACGCCATTCGGCGTTTCACGTTCGACCTGCCGAGTCTTAACGGTGGCTTCGCCATGCTGACCGTCATGATCGGCATGTTTGCGGTCTCCGAAGTGCTGAAATTCGCCGAGAGCGCCCGCTCAAGCCACCGTGCCAAGCCACAGAACATCAGCATGAAGGGCGTGAAAGGGTTTGGTTTTTCCATCAAGGAGTTCATAAGCCAATTGCCGAACGCGACCCGCTCGGCGTTCATCGGCCTGGGCATCGGGATCCTGCCGGGCATCGGCGCTGGTACCTCGAACATTGTTTCCTACATCGCGGCAAAAAAGCGCTCAAAGCACCCGGAAGAATTCGGTAAAGGCTCCATCGAGGGCGTGGTTGCCAGCGAAACCGCGAACAACGCCGGTATTGGCGGTGCGATGATCCCGCTGCTGACCCTGGGTATTCCCGGAGACACCACCACGGCGGTGATGCTTGGCGGCTTCATGATTCACGGCATCCAGCCTGGCCCGCTGTTGTTCATCAGTCAGGGATCGCTGGTCTACACCATCTTTGCCGCGCTGATTCTGGCTTCGTTGCTGATGTTGGTGCTGGAGTTCTACGGACTGCGCATCTTCATCAAGTTGCTGGCGGTGCCCAAGCACATTCTGTTACCGATCATCCTGGTGCTCTGCGTAGTCGGTGCGTTCGGCCTCAACAGCCGCATCTTCGACGTCTGGGCGGTGCTGCTGTTCGGCCTGATGGGCTATGGCTTCGTCAAAGGTGGACTGCCGATTGCGCCGTTCATCATTGGCTTCATCCTCGGCCCTATGGCTGAAACCAACCTGCGGCGCGGTCTGATGCTCTCGGATGGCAACTTCAGTGGTTTCCTCACCACGCCGATCTCAGCGGTCTTCCTGGCCCTCGCAGCGGCGTCTGTCTCCTGGCACCTGGTGACGGTGATCCGTCACAAGAAAAGTGCCGCCATTGAGCTGATGCGCAGCTAGTTCATCTCAATCGGTCGCTTCCACTGCTGCAACGCACGATGTGCGCTGCAGCAGCCGAATTCAAACGCCGGAGACAGTCATGCAAAACCCCAATTCTCTCTCTTCGGCCGATCTCGACCCGATGGCCTGGGAGACGTTGATCCAAAGCGTCGAGCAAGTGGTCGGCGCGGCGGGGCTGGTGCGTGATCCTGAACTTATGCACAGCTACCTGACTGACTGGCGTAATGCTTACCAAGGCCGGGCCGCACTGGTGGTGCGCCCGGCCACAACCGAAGAAGTGGCGGCGGTGGTGCGGCTTTGCCATGACGCCGGGGTTGCCTTGGTGCCGCAGGGCGGAAATACCGGGTTGTGTGGCGGCTCGATCCCGGATTCGTCTGGTCGTCAGGTGGTGCTGTCGTTGACCCGGATGAAGCGCATCCGCGAAATCGACCTGGCCAATGAAACCATAACGGTCGAGGCCGGGGTGATTCTGCAGCAGTTGCAAGAAGCCGCCAGCCAGGCCGGTCGCTTGTTCCCGCTGTCACTGGGGGCCGAAGGCAGTTGCACGGTGGGCGGCAATCTGGCCACCAATGCCGGCGGCACGGCCGTGCTGCGTTACGGCAACATGCGCGAGCTGACCCTTGGGCTTGAGGTGGTATTGCCGGATGGACGTGTCTGGCACGGCTTGCGAGGTTTGCGCAAAGACAACACCGGCTACGACCTCAAGCATCTATTCATTGGCTCGGAAGGTACGCTTGGGATTATCACGGCGGCGGTACTCAAGTTGTTTCCGGCCACCCATAGCACGGCCACCGCTTGGGTCGCACTGCCCACGCCGCAGGCCGCGGTGGACCTGATCGGGCATGTTCGCAGCCTGTGCGCCGACCGTCTGACGGGCTTTGAGATGATGTCGCGCCAGAGCCTGGAGTTCGTCCTGGATCATGTGGCCGGTTGCAGTGACCCCTTGCAAGGGCCGCACCCGTGGTACGCCCTGATCGAATTGCGCGACACGGTGCCCGACGCACCTTTGGACCTGTTGCTTGAAAGTGGCCTGGGCCATGCATTTGAGACCGGGTGGGTGATTGATGCCGTGATCGCCAGCAACCAGACTCAGGCTGCGGCATTGTGGGCTCTGCGCGAAGGTATTTCCGAGGCGCAGAATCATGAAGGTCCAAGCCTCAAGCATGACATCAGCGTGCCCGTCAGCCAGATTCCGGCGTTCATCGAGCGTACCGATAGCGCCTTGCAACAGGCGTTTCCCGGCGTACGCATTGTTTCCTACGGTCACATGGGTGATGGCAACCTGCACTACAACATCAGCAAGCCGCTGGGCCATGCCGATGCCCCGTTCAAGGCCCAGGAACAAGCGATCATGCAGGTCATCTACCAGATGACGAGCGCTTTCAATGGCAGCATCAGTGCCGAACATGGCCTGGGGCAAGCCAAGCCGGACGCGGCGGCTCATTTCAAGGATCCGCTGGAGATCGAGTTGATGCGTGCCATCAAGCACACGCTGGATCCGACCGGGTTGATGAACCCCGGCAAGGTGTTTGCCACCGGGCTGGAGTGATCGATCCTGCCTCTGCTAGCCTGCCTCAATCATGGCAGGCCGTCGGCCTTTACGGCCACTCTGCCGCTTTCAGACACTGGACATGGAACGGCTGAATGACTCAGATAAGCACCAAAGATCGCGTGCGCATCAAGAAAGTCGAAGTGCTCTCGGACAACTGGTACGTGCTGCGCAAAACCACCTACGACTACCTCGGCCGCGATGGCCAGTGGCGCGAACTGGCCCGCGAGACCTACGATCGGGGCAACGGCGCGACCATCCTGCTGTACAGCAAGGCCAAGCAAACCGTGGTGCTGACCCGGCAGTTCCGCTTCCCGGCCTTCGTCAATGACCACGATGGTCTGTTGATCGAAACCTGTGCCGGCTTGCTGGATAACGACGACCCGCACACCTGCATCCGCAAGGAAACCCAAGAGGAAACCGGCTATATCGTCCAGGATGTACGCAAGGTGTTCGAGGCATTCATGAGCCCAGGGTCGGTGACAGAACGCCTGCATTTTTTCGTCGGCGAATACTTCGACGAAGATAAACAGCATGAGGGCGGCGGACTGGAAGCCGAGGGCGAGGAGATCGAAGTGTTGGAGATGTCTCTCGACAAGGCGCTGGGCATGATCGAAACCGGGGATATCTGCGACGGCAAGACCATCATGCTGTTGCAGTACGCCAAGCTGCATCGGTTGCTGGATTAGCCTGCTTCATTGATCAATTCAGCCCAGGACGATGTAAGGCGCAGCGTAGGTCATTGGCTGTGCGATGTCATTCAACTGGACTGGGCGTCACTGTCTTCCTGGACGAGGTTCAGGTAATCCGAGGGTTCTGTCTGCTCCGGCAGTTCGGTCACGACACTGAAGTCACTGATTTCGATGGCGCCCACCCCGTGCCCCAGCAGATGGAAAGAGAAAGCCTTGCGGGGTTGCGGGTTATCGAAACGGATATTCATCACCAGCGGCTGTTCGGGCGTCACCGCCACTTCCGTCGGCAGGTCGATCGCTACATCCTGCTCGAACTCTTTGGCCTTGAGGGAAATATAGGCCGCATTGTCCGGACCCAGGGCGCGGATGGTCAGGCTGACGCGGGTCTGTGAGCCCTTGGGCATCTCCAGGTATTGGGCACCGATCAGGTTGTCGGTCCAGTCGTTGGTGATTTGGGCCGGAAGCGGGATTTGATCGGCGCTACCAAACTGATAATGCTGGTTGAGCGGTGTATGGAGCAGGGTGCGGTCCAGGGCCGTGGCCCGCGCGCTGATCAACCTGGCCCGTTGACCGCTGTATTGCCCGCCGTAAGTGGCGCGCTCCGTGATGAAACCTTCGCTGGTGTAATAGCGGCAGCGCTGCAGGAAATCGCATTCGGTGAAAGTGCTCTTGCCATCGTGGTAGCGCAGCTTGCCATTGGTGAACGACATGATTTCCCGGCCCGTTGCGTATTCCCGGAACAACGAGCGACCGGACAATGACTTGGGCACTTTGAAACCGAAGTAATCGAGGACCGAGGCGCTCAGGTCCACATGACCGTAGACCCCCGACTTGACCCGGGGCAATGGCTCCGGCGCCAATGTCAGGTTGAAACCCCAGGATGACGCCAGGCGTACATCGTCGATGCCGTGGGATTCGTCCGAGGTGATGATCACCAGGGTGTCTTTCAGCACGCCTTGGCGTTCCAGCCCCGACATGAAGCTGTCCAGTGCGTCATCCAGGTAATCGACGGCCGCCTGCTTGGTGGTGTCGTAGCGTTGCAGGTAGTCATCCGGCGCTGAGTAGGGCTGGTGCGTGCCCACCGTCAGCAGCGTAAGCATCCAGGGCTTCTTTGCCTTTTGCAGTTGCCCGACGTAATCCAGCGCGCCCTCGAAGAATGTCTTGTCGTCCTTGCCCCAAGGGAATTCCAGGTAGGCAGGTTTGGTGAACCAGTCCATGCCCAGGGTGGTGTCGAAGCCGATGTGCGGCATGATCCGGTCCTTGGCCATGAACCGCAGGCCCGCACCTTGCAGGAAGTGCGTGGAGAACCCGTTGCGGCGCAACTGGGCCGGCAGGCAGGCCTGGTTGCGCCGGCTCAGGTTCAACATCTCGACGCCTTTGGGCGTGCCGTCGTCGAATTTGTCGTAGTCGCCACACAGCATCGAATACAGGCCACGAATGGTCTGATGATTGTGCAGGACGTAATCGGGTGTATTCATGCCGCGCTTGGCCCAGGCACTGAGGTGCGGCATCAGGTCCTCCTGATAGCTGCTTTTCAGGGCCTGACGGTTGACGCCCACGTAGGCGCCGGGAACGCCTTCCAGGGTGATGATCAGGACGTTGCGGGCCCGGCCCGGTGCAGGCAGGATTTTCTGGCCTTCAAGATCGAGCCGGGTAAGCCCCTCCATGGGCGGGGTTTGAACCACCGCATCATCTTCAAGCCATAGCTGGGTTCGATCCTGCCCGGCGGCAACGGCTGCCGTGACGAGTTGGTGGGGAAGATTGAACAGGTTCCATTGGTCTGCCTCACTGGGTCGCCAGGTTTGCACCACACTGTGGCTCAGCAAAAGCACTACCGGCAGCGCCCAGGCGTGGCGCGGCAAGCGAGGCGCCATATACAACCGGCGGGGCCATTGGACGATCAGCCAGACCATCAACGCGGCCAGTTGCACCCCTGCCAGCCAGGGATGGGCGAAGCCGCCGCTGGTGGAGTTTTCGACGAATTGCGGGTCGGTCAGGTAATGCAGGTCCGATGGGGTGGGCATGCGCCCGACAGCACTGACCAGTTCGATGCTGGCCAGCGTCAGCATGCTCCAGATCAGCAAAATGGGTAATGCCACCCACCAGGGACGACGGTAAAGCAGCACGATCAGCAACCCGCCCATGCCCAGGTCAGACAGATAGCCCAGCGGATCGGACCATCCCAGCGAGAGGCGCAGGCCCATGGGGATGATTAATACACATCCGGCCAGGGCGATGAGAGGGGCAAGGGGGTGCGTGAAGCCGCGGTAAAAAACATTCACAAAAAGGGGCCTTCCGATGGACGCCAGTCAGGCACGCATCTTGTGGACACGGGCTTGCGAGCAAGCCCGTGTCCACAAGACCTACGCCATGGTTCGAGTCATTAAGTTGTCATGAAAGTATGCTCGATGGTACCAAGCATAGTCGCAATTGACCGGGTCGATGTGCCGATGCCCGATCGCGTTGCGCTGTGGTTCGCTGGCGTAGCCCCCTACAATGGCGGTGCGGCGCTGATTTGAGGTGCGCGGCCAACTTGTATCAAGGTTTCTCATTGGGGGATGAATGGACAGGTTTCAGGAAATGCAGGTTTTTGTCGCCGTGGCCCAGGACTCCGGTTTCTCGGCGGCTGCGCGACGCCTGGGCCTGTCGGCGGCCAGCGTCACACGCGCCGTGGCGGCGTTGGAGCAGCGTATCGGTACGCCCTTGCTGGTGCGCACCACCCGCAACGTATACCTGAGCGAAGCGGGCCAGCGCTTTCTCGAGGACTGCCGCCGAATTCTGGCGGATTTGCAGGAAGCCGAGGATTCAGCGGTCGGCAGTCACGCCCAGCCCCGCGGGCAATTGACGATTACCGCCCCGGTGCTGTTTGGTCAGTTGTTTGTCACGCCGGTGCTGGTCGATTACCTGCAGCAATTCCCCGAGGTCGGCATCAATGCCTTATTGCTGGACCGTATCGTCAGCATGGTCGAGGAGGGCATCGACATTGCCATACGCATTGGCGAGTTGCCCGACAGCAGTCAGCACGCCGTGCGTGTGGGTGAAGTACGACGGGTGGTTTGCGGTTCCCCCGATCTCTTCGCTCGCCATGGCCGACCCGCACACCCGCAGGATCTGGAGCACATGCCGGTAGTCGCCTCATCGGCCACCGGTCAGATCAGAAACTGGACGTTCATCGACGCAGGGCAACCGCTCTCTGTGCGACCCGCGCCGAGACTGGTGGTCACGGCCAACCAGGCCGCAATCACGGCGGCCTGTCAGGGGTTGGGGTTGACTCGGGTCTTGTCTTATCAGGTGGCGGGCAACGTTGCCAACGGGGAACTGGAGATCGTTCTGGCTGACTTCGAACTGCCGCCCCTGCCGATCCATGTGGTGTACCAAGGTGGACGCAAAGCGCCGGCGCGAGTACGCAGTTTTGTTGACTTTACCGTCCGTGCATTGCGTGAGCACCCGGCCTTGAAAGGCTGAGACATTGTTTCGCTGTTTGAAACAATGGATTGCATATTCGGGTGATTCTCTAGTCTTCAGTCGAAGCGGAAGATGACCCCATCGACGCCGTTCTGCTGATGGCGTCACTTGCAACGGAGTCGACCATGAATCCCATCAAGCTTTATCACTTTCCGCTTTCCGGCCACGCGCATCGCGTTCAGTTGATGCTTTCCTTGCTCGGGTTGCCCGTCGAGGTGGTTTTTGTTGACCTGGCCAAAGGCGAACAAAAACAGGCAGATTTCCTGGCCATTAATGCCTTTGGCCAAGTGCCGGTCATTGACGATGACGGTATGGTGCTGGCCGATTCCAACGCCATCCTGGTGTACCTGGCAAGCAAGTATGGCAAGGGTCGCTGGTTGCCAACGGATCCGGTCGGCGCCGCCCGCGTACAGCGCTGGTTGTCGGTGGCGGCCGGGCCGCTCCATGCAGGGCCGGCCGCGGCGCGATTGATTACGGTGTTCGGCGCGCCTTACAACGCAGAGGAGGTGATCGCCCGTTCCCACAGCCTGCTCAAAGTCATTGATCAGCACTTGAGCAGCAGCGCGTATCTGACAGGTGACGTTGCGACGATTGCCGATGTTGCCGGCTACAGCTACATCGCCCATGCGCCGGAGGGCAATGTGTCGCTGGAAGACTACCCCCACGTACGTGCATGGCTGGGGCGGATCGAGGCCTTGCCCGGGTTCGTCGGTATGCCGCGTACGGTTGCCGGGTTGCAACAGCACGCCTGAAAATGCACTGAGTCACCTTGAGGCGAGGGGATTTATCCACTCGCCTCATCGGTGAGTGTTACGCGTAGGAAAGCGCCTTTTGCTCCAGCAACGCCTCATAGAGTTGCAGCCATTTGCGGCCCATCTCCTCGGAGGTGAACAACTGCCGGTAACGCTCTTCGGCCCTGATGCCCATTTCCCTGGCCTGTGCCGGGTTGTCCCACAGGGTACGCATCGCTTCCCGGAAAGCTTCGGGGTTGCTGGGGGGCACCACCAGGCCGGTTTCATTGTGGATATTGATGTAGCTGGTGCCGGTGCCGATCTCGCTGGAGATCATCGGTTTACCATACATCGCGCCTTCGAGCAGGGAGATGCCAAACGCTTCAGAGCGCAGGTGTGAGGGGAACACGATGGCGTAGCTCAGCTCCAGCAATGCCACCTTGTCTTCATCGCCCAGGCGTCCGAGGAAGTGCAGGTTGCGCAGGCCCAGCGCCTGTGCCTGGGCATGCAGTTCTTTCTCCAGCGGGCCTGCACCGACGATGACCACCGGATAATCCACGCCTTTGAGGGCGTCGAGCAGAATGTGCAGGCCCTTGTAATAACGCATCACCCCCACGAACAGAAAGAAGCGCTCGCCCAATTTGGTCTTCCACTGCGCGATGCGTTCAGCGTCACGCTGTGGATAACTGGCTTTGTTCAAGCCATAGGTAATGACCTGGGTCTTATCGCGGTACTCCTTGAGCACGTCGCTGGTATGCACGTAGTTAGGCGACGCCGCGACGATGCGATCCGCGCCGTTCAAGAAGCGTCGCATCAGAGGGCGATACAGCTTCAGCAGATGCCGCTGGCGAATGATGTCCGAATGATAAGTGACGACGTAGGGCTTTTTCACCGAGCTGCAAAAATGCACCAGATCCATGAATGGCCAGGGGAAGTGGTAGTTGATTACGTCTGCTTCGGCAGCCAGCTCGCGGAATTTCTTGAAAACACTGTAGGAAAAACCGGTGGAGGCCAGTTGGAATTCCATCCGGGCCTGATGAACCTTATGCTGTCGAATGCTGATCGGACCCGGCGCCGGATCGTTGCTCAGCGTCAACACGGTGTTATCGATGCCCAATCGGTCACTGCTGTCGCACAGCTGGAAAATAACCTGTTCGATGCCGCCCATGGAGTCAGGCAGATAGGTTTTGTAAAAGTGCAGGACTCGCATTCAACCTCCCAGAACCTGGCGATACGCCTGGGCGGTCACCGTTGCACACCGTTGCCAGGAAAAAAGCGCTGCTTGTTGCAACCCGGCTTCACGACACGCCTGCCAATGCAGGCGATCTTCGATCAACCGGTCCATGGCTTCGCGCATGCCTTGGGGATCGTCGGGGTCGCAATAATTGCCGGCCGCCCCGGCCACTTCCGGCATCGCCGAGCAGCGGGTGGTAATCACCGGGGTGCCGCTGGCCATGGCTTCGAGTACCGGCAGGCCAAAGCCTTCATAGCGCGACGGAAAAATCAGTGCACGTGCCCCAGCCAATAGCTGGGCAACCTGTTCGTCGGGCAAGTAGCCCGCGAGACAAACATGACCTCCGGCCAGGGCATTTTTCAACTCGTCGCTGAGTTGTGCGCGTTGCCATCCGCTCATTCCTACGATGAACAAAGGGAAAGTCTGACGGACGGATTCGGGCAGCCGGGCGTGGGCGCGCAGGGCCAGTGACAGGTTCTTGCGTGGCTCCAGGGTGCCAACACACAGAAAATATCGACCCGCTTCCAGCCCATGGGCTTTGAGAACCCCATCGATGGCTTCGGGTTCGCGTGGATGGAAGCGTGCAGCAGCCCCCAGCGGGGCGACTCTCAAGCGTTCCGCGCAAAGGCCGAAGTGTTCTCGGGCTTCATCGGCGATGAACTGCGAGTCCGTCAGAATCAGCTGCGACTGCTCAACCGCACGGCTGAGCCGACGCTCGATTTCCCTCAGTCGTGCCGGTGGTTGCGTCTCGGGGTAGCGCAGGTGCGTCAGGTCATGCAGCGTCATCACCGTCGGCCCTTCGAAGGCCAGGGGCCACAAGCTCGGTTCGTGATACAGGTCGATGGCGCGAGAACGGCCCTGATCGAAGCGTTTCTGCTCCAGCCAGCGCCGCGCCCGATAGGCCCCCGGTACCTGGCGCAGCAAAGGTGTAAGCCGCGAGTAACCAGGCGTGGCCGCTTGCGGCAACTGCGAGCTCCAGCCCCAGCCGTGGAACAATGACAGCTGTACATCCGGCTCCTGGGCCAGGGCAGTGGCCAGTTCCGCCACGTATTGACCGATGCCTGTGCGTGGCGCCTGGAGAATCCGGGCGTTCAGAGCTATTCGCATGCTGTTTCCCTGTCGAGGATCACTTCATCGATGTGTCGCTCGATTCGCTCCACCAATTGCGCACTGGCCTGGCGCCAGCTCAGCCATTGCCATTGATCGAGGGGACGACTGGCCGGGAAAACCCCGCTGTTTTCCATGCCGGTCACCAGGTCTGCCAGGCTCTGCGGATCTTCGAGATTGAAATAGGCCATGAATTCACCGCCGATTTCCCGAAATACCTCAATGTCGCTGCCCATCGCCGGCAAGCCGCGCTGCATGGCCTCCACCAGCGGCAGACCAAAGCCTTCAACGTAGGAGGGGAACACCAGCGCAGTGGCATGTTGGTAAGCGTGTTCCAGGCTATGGTCCGAAAGATTGTTGAACATAAACAGGCGGCTGTTGAGTTGCGGGTGACGCCTTATGCGCTCGATCAAGTCCTCACATTTCCAGCCTATTTTTCCGACGATGCATAACCTTGCCTTTGAGCCGGCAGCCCAGGCGCGTTCGAACGCATCGAGCAGGTAAGCGTGGTTCTTGCGTGGTTCGATGGTGCTGACCATCAGGAACACCGGCTCGGGCTGCGTGAATACTCGCAGCAGTTTGCTGTCGATGGCGCTGGTGGCATCCACCAAATCCAGTTCGCTGCCCAAGTGGAAATAGTCGAACCAACGTTCACGTACCTGTTGCTCGCCAATACGCCGTACCATTTCCTCGCGAAGCTGGTCTCGGATGGTGGTGGAGATCGCGATGTAGCCATCGGCGGTGCGGGCGATCCAGTCGAACCAATGGTTGAACACCTTGACCAGCCCGGCGTCGCAGAACTGTGGATGGGTCAGGGGAATCAGGTCGTAGACCACCGAGATGATCCCGACGCCCTCACGCTTGAGCTTTTCGGCCAAGGGGAAGAAGCCTGAGTGCCAGGAGGAGTCGAGCAACACCAGTTGGTCACCGGCTCTATGCTCCAGCGGTACGCTACGTGTCGGGACTTGCTGGCGTTTGAGGAGGCGATCGAGTACTCGGATCGGAATGCTCAGGCACCCCAGAGCGAACAACCGGCAGCCGACGTACAACAGGCGACGAGCCCAAACTGACTGGTTGAATGGGCGTCGCCGCTCGAGGGTCCGCTGTCTGAGCCATAACAGGTTGGCGAACTGTTCCAGCCCTGCTCGCAAGCCGACCAGATCCAGCCCCTTTGTGGGCAGAGGAGCCAGACTTTTAACTTCGTACAACTTACCTTGCAGCATCACCACGGGAATGCATTCGCACTCCTGATTTATGGTCGGCAGCTCGCGGATAACGTTGCGCACCACCCGCTGGATTCCGGAATTGTCATTCGGATGATCGTACACATAGGTGCAGTCCACCAGCAGGCGGGTCATGGCAACTCCTTTTGCGTCAGTTCCTCGGCCGCTGGTAATGCGGTGCGCTGGATGCTGGTACGGGCCTGGAGCCACGAACAGCCAACGAAATCTTCCTGGCGATTGTTGATGACGTGGAACACCAGCCCGTAGTCGCGCCATTCGAAGTTGCGGTCCAAGTGCGAGTCCAGTCGGGACAGGCTCAGCGCGACGGAGTAATTGCCCTTGCCCAGGCGCATGTCAAAACTGAAACGGAAGGTGACGTGCTCGCCGGCCTTGAGGTCGGTCACGGCTTTATCCTGGCGATGGGTGTTGATGCCGTACATGGGCTGGCCGAGGCGGTCCTTGATCAGGAAACCCAGCACCAGCCGCTCGATGTCCTGGCGGATTTCGACCCGCACCTGCAACACCATCGGTTGGCCGATTTCGGCCACTTCCACCGGCTGGCCCTGACTGTTCAACAGCTGTACATCAACAATGCCGGCCTCGCCGGTGCCGGAGATGGTACGTACCTGGCCGTTGGCGAGCATTTCCTGGCGGACGATCTGGCCCTCGCGCTGGGCCAGCATTGCGTTGTAATAATCCATCACCTCTTCCGGCTTGCCGCGCATGGCCATGCGCCCGTGCTCCAGCAGGATGGCGGTGTCGCAGATCGACTGAATCGCCGAGCGGTCGTGGGACACGATCAGCAGCGTCGTACCGGCCTTGCGAAAACTGCGGATGCGCTCAAAGCTTTTATGCTGGAAGTAGGCGTCACCCACCGACAGGGCTTCATCGACGATCAGGATATCCGGGCGGCGGGCCGTGGCGACGCTGAAGGCCAGGCGCATTTGCATGCCACTGGAATAGGTGCGTACCGGCTGGTCGATGGCCGCGCCGATTTCGGCAAAACCTTCGATCTCGGGCATCAACGATTCGATTTCCTCCACCTGCATGCCCAGCAACTGCCCGGCCATGAAAGCGTTCTGGCGGCCGGTGAAGTCCGGGTGGAACCCCATGCCCAGCTCCAGCAACGCCGCGACGCGGCCACGCAATTGAATGTGGCCGCAGGTGGGTTGCGTGGTGCCGGTGATCATTTTGAGCAACGTGCTTTTGCCCGCGCCGTTGACCCCGACGATGCCGACGGCTTCACCGGGCTGGATCTCGAAATCGACGCCCTGCAGGACCCAGTGCAATTGATGACGCGGGCGGGAAAAGGGAATCAGCCATTCGAACAACCGGCTCCAGCGGTTCGGATACTGCTTGTAGGCCTTGCCCAGGCCACTGACGCGTAAATGCCCCATCAGAGTTCATCCACCATTTCACCGCCGCGGCGTCGAAACATCCGCAAACCGGTGACGCACATCAGTAGGCCGATGACCAACAGCGGTGTCAGCGAACTCCAGACCGGCCACTGGTTGTAGAGAAACAGATTCTGGTAACTCTGCATCAGCGCTGTCATGGGGTTGAGGGCCAGCAGTTGCTGGATCGACGGCGGAAGGATGGTCATCGGGTAAACAATGGGCGTCAGCCAGAACCAGAATTGCAGGCAAATGCCGAACAGTTGCCCGACATCGCGAAAGAACACATTGAGAATCCCCAGCAACATGCCCAGCCCGGCGGCGAACATCACCTGCAGGGCCAGCAATGGCACCAGCGCCAGCAACGTCATCCCTGGCCAGCGGCCGGTGATCAACAGGAAACCGAGAAAAAGGCCGAGGATGATCGCGAAGTTGATCCCGGCGTTGAACAGCACAATCACCGGCAGGCAGATCCTGGGAAAGCTGATCTTCTTCAGCAGATTGGCGTTTTCCAGAAACATGCCCTGACTGCGGGTCGTGATCTCGGCGAAGAACCCCCAGGTCAGCAGCCCGGCGCAGAGGTAGACGCTGTAGGCCATGCCATCGTCCACCCCCGGCAGGCGGGCGCGCATGATGTGGGAAAAAATCACGGTGTAGACGAGGATCATCGACAGCGGGTTGAGCACGGTCCACAACGCGCCGAACAAAGAGTTGCGATAGCGCGCCTGGAATTCGCGCTTGACGCTGCCGAGGACAAAACCGCGGTAGCTCCACAGCGCACGGTGCAAGGTCAGCAACATCAGACGGCCCTGCCATGAGGATGCCTTATGCATGTAGTTTTCATTCCTGCCGCACCCGTATCTCCCAATCGGACAGAATTGCTCTTAAGGATTGTTGTGTTGTGGTATCAGGTTTCCATCCTGTTATCTGGTGCAGTCTGGCATGGCTGCCACAGACGCGGCGCTGGCTCACTGCGCGCAAGCGCGTAGGATCCTGGGTCAATTGTATTTCTACCTGAGCGATATCTGCGAGCTGCTCAATCAGGCTGCGCACGCTTTGCTCACGGCCCGAACAGATGTTGTAGATCCGGCCAGGTGTTCCTTTCTCCAATAAGGCGAGGTAGGCCAAAACAACATCGTCGACATCAAGGAAGTCGCGGGTGACATCAATATCACCTACGGCGAGTTGGGGGGGTTGCAGTCCCTGTCGGATACGGCAGATCTGTCGGGCGGCGCTCGCGATGACGAAATGTTCCTTCTGCCCGGTTCCGATGTGATTGAACGGGCGTGCGACCACAACAGGCCAACCTTCACTGATTCCCCACTGCAGACTTAACAGTTCTGCTGACAGCTTGCTTACCGCATATGGATTGCATGGGGCTGGGGGCTGTTGTTCGGTAATGGGAAATCCGTCATCACTGACCTGGCCATACACATCACCAGAGCTGACATACAGAAATGTTCCGGTGAACCCCCGGGCCTTGAGGGCCTGGAGAAGATTCAAGGTGCCTAGCAGGTTGATTTGCAGGGTGCGGGCCGGATCGCGAAAGGCTTCGGGAACGAATGTCTGGCCTGCCAGGTGGATCACGGCATCGGGGATCTCGGGCCAGAGACCTTCCAGGGATCTACCGTCTGTCAGGTCATAACGGCTTGGGACGGACATCACCTGCCAACTGGAATTGGGGGCATCCAGGCGAGATTTGATGTGGCGTCCTACGAAACCGCCGAGGCCTGTTACGAACAGACGTTTTTTCAAGCACCAGCCCTCTCGATGCAAACTTCGTCTGGTGCGGATCTGAGTAGGATATTTCCGTAAGTTCGGAGAAATCTATTCGAAAGTCAGCCCAGAGGAAGCGTTTGTTGTAGTTGTTTGGTTGCCAATCTGTGCCAATTTCGAAGCAATTTCAACCATGTAAATCGTGACCGGTCAGTTCTCATATTTATAGCCGGTTTATTCTCATTCGCCTGTTCACGAACCCTTGGTTGATGTGGTTAGAATGCCCCTTGTCACGATCCCTGCGATGTCGATTTCAAGTCGAACCACGGGGCAAGGGCCACTAAAAACAAGAACGAGACGGGTACGCAGACAATCGACGAGCAACGGCCTCCTGGCCGGGCCGGTTCGTGAGTCGACCGTCATGAGGTGGAGTCGCCGGGATGGCCGCTCCATGATGGGATGCCATGAATTTCATTCTTTACTCGGACGTAAACGATCACTCCATCAGCCAGAGCCTCGGCCGCCCTGAGTACAGTTATTACTTCGTGCTCAAGGCTTATCGCCCCGTGCTGGAAAGCCTGGGCCGGGTGCATGTGGTGTCATCGGTCGCCGAGGTCGATCCGCTCTATCAAACGTTGCAGCAGGCGGGGCAGGACTGTCTGTTTCTCTCGTTTTCACCTCCCCACAAGACGCCCGTCGATCTGTTGTGCCCCATGGTCTGCGTGGTGGCCTGGGAATTCGATTCGATTCCGGCCGAGCACTGGGACGACGACCTGCGCCATGACTGGAGCCGCACGCTGGCGCGCCATGGCCGGGTGATTACCCTGTCCAGCCACACGGCCGAGGCGATCCGTCGTACGTTGGGCGAGGATTTCCCGGTGCTGGTCTTGCCCACGCCACTGTGGGAACGCTTCGCTGCGGTTCGTGAGCAATATCCCATCACACCGGTCAATCCGGGCACGGTCTTGCAGATCAAGGGCTGCATCATCGACAGCCGTCCCCTTGGGCTGTCGGCAGATGGCTTGATTGCTCCGCTGATCGAAGAGGCGCCGGTGCAAGCGCTCGTCGAACCACCGGCCCTGACGTGGCGGCGCCGCGTTTTCATCTCCCGACATTACCTGCGCGAAGTGCTGCGCGCCGTAACCGGCAAGGCTGATCAAGGGCCGTTGTGGCTGATCAAGCACAATCTGTTGTGCTGGTATCGCGAAGCGGTTCGCGACTTGGTGCCAGTGCCGGTGCGGGTTTCGGTGAGCCGGGTTGTAAGAGGGCCGGCGGCGCCGGTGCCAGATGTTGTCGAACCGATCCCAGAACCGGCGCCACCGGAACACCCCCAGGCGGCTCTACCGGACACCAGTCTGATGGTGGAAACCCAAGTCAGCGGGGTGGTGTATGTCAGCGTGTTCAACCCCGATGACGGTCGCAAGAACTGGCATCACTTGATCACGGCATTTTGTTGGGCGCTGCGGGACGTCGAGGACGCCACGCTGGTGCTGAAAATGACCCAGAACGACCTGTCGACCTACTACGTCGAGTTGCTCACGCTGCTGTCCCAGCTATCGCCGTTCAGCTGTCGGGTAGTGGTGATGCATGGCTATCTGGAGGACGAGCAATTCGCCCGGTTGTACGGTGCGGCGAGTTTTTACGTCAATGCTTCGCGCTGCGAAGGCTTGTGCCTGCCGCTGATGGAGTTCATGTCTTGCGCGCGCCCGGCCATCGCGCCGGACCACACGGCGATGCGTGACTACATCGATAGCGAGGTGGCCTTTATCGTCAAATCCAGCCATGAACCCACCATCTGGCCGGAAGATTCGCGCATTTTGTACCGCACCCTGCGCCATCGGCCCGACTGGGGATCGCTGAAACTTGCTTACCAACAGAGCTACGCCATGGCCCGGCATCAGCCGCAGGCCTACCAGGCCATGGCGGTGGCGGCGAATGAGCGCATGCGTCGCTATTGTGGTTTTACCCCGGTGCAGCAGCGCCTGGTGGATTTCCTGGCCCCGCAAGGCCGTGCCGAGAATGCGCCGCTGGCCCAGGTGAGTTCCACATCATGCTGATCATCGTTTATTCGGAAACCAATCAGAGCAACATTCTGGCGAACCTCGGCAAACCCGAATACAGCTATTACTTCGTGCTCAAGGAGTTTCGCCCGGTACTGGAGCGGCTGGGACACGTCATTGAAGTGACCCGGCCGGAAGAAGAAGTCGATCAGCTATATGCCGATTGCCTGGGGCGCGGCGAGGATTGTGTCTTCCTGTCCTTTTCCCCGCCCCATCGCACAGATGCCCACTACGCCTGCCCGACGATTCCCGTCTTCGCCTGGGAGTTCAGCACCATCCCGACCGAAAGCTGGCAGGGTGAGCCGCGGCACGACTGGCGGGTGGTCCTTGGCGCGACCGGCATGGCGATTACCCATTCCAGCTTCACCGTCCACGCCGTGCGGGAGGTAATGGGAGCGGACTTCCCCATCGTCGCCATTGCCGCTCCGGTATGGGACCGGTTTTACACGCGCGGTGCGATGCTGGCCCAGCGACCTACGGTCGATCACATGCGCCTGCAGTTGCGCGGGCTGTTGATCGACAGCCGCACCGTCGACTTGCGGCCCTACGGCCCGCCAGCGCACCAGGCCGGTACGGCGCTGGTTTTTGATGCTCCGGCCCAGGATTGCGAGCTGCTTCTGGACGGAGTGGTGTATACGTCGGTCTTCAACCCTTACGATGGACGCAAGAACTGGAAGGACATGATCAGCGCATTTTGCGCGACGTTCCGCGACGTTCCTGACGCAACGCTGGTACTCAAGCTGACCCACCACGACGTCACTGCCGCACTCAACGACATGCTGCACCATGTCTACAAGAACCAGTCATACCGCTGCCGCATCGTGCTGATCCACGGTTACCTGGCGGACGCGGACTATGAGCGGTTGGTGGAGGCCACTCGCTATGTGGTCAACTGCTCTTACGGCGAAGGCCAGTGCTTGCCCCTGATGGAGTTCATGTCCTGCGGTCGGCCGGCAATTGCACCCTTGAACACGGCGATGGCTGATTACATCGACCGCGACAATGCCTTCGTCGTCGAGTGCTCCGAGGAACTGACTGCCTGGCCCCATGACCCGCGTGCAGCGTTTCGAACCCTGCGCTATGTCACCGATTGGGACTCGCTGTGCTCGGCCTATCGCGCCAGCTACGACGCGGCCAAAAACGACCCCGAGCGTTATCGCCGCATGTCGGCCCATGCCGTGCGCAGTCTGGAAACGTTCTGCAGCCAGGCCAACGCCGAGCAGCGTCTGCGGGTGTTTTTTGAACAGGTATTGGAGCGTCGCCGGAACGCGCAGCAGCCATGATCGGGCGGTTGCTGGCGTGGCTCAGGCCGCCCGTCGTACCTGCCGCGCCGCCATCGACTGGCGCCGTGTCGCCCCGTGACGTGGGCCTCTACGATGCAATGCTCGACGGCTGGTTTCTCAACGACAGCGGCGAGCTGCTCAAAGGCTTTGCTATCACCGCCCAGGACACCTTGTTGGACGTTGGTTGCGGGGAGGGCGTGGCGACCTTGTTTGCAGTACGCCAAGGCGCTTCAGTGATTTTTACCGACAGCGAGCACGACAAGGTGCGCAGCCTGGCCCGTCAGGTCGAGGCCCAGACCCGCGCGCCGTTTCTGGGTCTGGTCAGCAATAGCCTGCCGCTGCCGCTGGCCGATGGCTGCGCTGACAAAATCGTGTGCATGGAAGTGCTCGAGCATGTCGACCAACCCGAGCCGTTCTTGGCCGAACTGGTGCGCATGGGCCGGCCAGGGGCGCAGTACCTGCTCAGCGTGCCGGCCCCGGTGGGCGAGCATTTACAGCAGGGCATCGCACCGCCGGGTTACTTCCAGTCTCCCAACCATGTGCAGATTTTCAGTGCCGAACGATTCGCTGCATTGGTGGAGGACGCGGGGCTGGTCATCGAGCATCGCCAGGCCAGCGGCTTTTTCTGGGTCATGGGCATGATTTTTTTCTGGGCCAGTGAACGCGCGGCCGGACGAGCCCTCGAGGGGGCGGTGCGTGACCGGATCCAGGCACCTTACCCGCCGCTGATGGAGAGCTGGGCGACTCTCTGGCAGGGCGTGCTGACACGACCCGATGGCCTGGCGATCAAGCAGGTCCTCGATCAATTCATGCCCAAGAGCCAGGTCATCATTGCCCGCAAACCTGATCCTGCCACCCGGAGCTCAGCATGAGCAGCAAGCGAATCATGGACATCGAGTTGTTGCGCGCCGTTGCGGTGATGGGTGTGCTGTTCCATCACGTACAAGGCATGCCGTTTCCCGGCGGATGGCCGCGTCTGTCGGCTCTTTCCGGTAGCTTCCAACTATGGTGGGGCGTGGATCTGTTCTTCGCGATATCGGGCTTTGTCATTGGCCGCAGTCTGATCCCGCAACTGCGCGGTTGTGACAATTCTCGGCAGTTCTGGGCCACCGCCCGGGAATTCTGGATTCGCCGGGCGTTTCGCCTGCTGCCGTCGGCGTGGCTCTGGTTGCTGCTGATGCTGCTGGCTGCGTTGTTTTTTAATCGTTCCGGTGCGTTTGGCAGTGTGCAAGCCAACGTACAGGCGACCCTGGCCGGTTTTCTGCAATTCGCCAATTTGCGTTTTGCCGATGCATTCATGCGGTATGAATATGGTGCGAGCTTTGTTTACTGGACGCTCTCGCTGGAAGAGCAGTTCTATTTGATTCTGCCGCTGCTGGTGTTCGTCTCGCGCCGGTATCTGGTCTGGGTGTTGCTGGCGGTGGTGCTGGTACAGTTTTTCACCTGGCGTGCGGTATGGCTCTCGGTGATCCGCACCGACGCCCTGGCCCTCGGCGTGCTGCTGTCGATCTGGAGCTTGCGGCACGGGTACGGGCGGTTCGAGCCCAAGTGGCTGCGCTGGCCCGGAGCGGGGATGTTGCTGATCGTCGTTTTGGGGGGCGTGATGGCGTGGATTGCCACTGAACACTTCAATCTGTCGTTCTACCGTCTTGGGGTCATCGCGCTGCTCAGTGCCGTGCTGGTATGGGTGGCCTCCTATGACCGGGACTATCTCCTGCCCCGCAGCCCTTTGAAAACCGCGTTGACCTGGGTTGGCAGCCGCTCCTACGGGATTTATCTGATCCACATCCCGGTGTTTTTCCTGCTGCGCGAGCTGTGGTTTCGTTTCGCCCCGTTGGGGTCGCCGGACGTGGCGAGTGATCCCTGGCTGGCCCTTGCCTGTGCCTTGACGCTGATCGGGCTGTTGAGCGAACTCAACTACCGGATGGTTGAAATGCCCATGCGCCAGCGCGGAGCTCAACTGGTTGAACGCCTGCGTGCCGCCCGTCCCGTCCTTCCCGTCTCTGGAGCCCCTTCATGCTGAGCCTTTTGAAGAAACTCACCACGGGTACGCCCGCGCCCGCAACACCAGCGGCCGACAAGGTCGATCCCTATATGCTCGGGTTGCACGATGCGATGCTCAGCGGCTGGTTCAATCAGCAAACCGGAGAGCTGTTCAGCGGTTTCCCGGTTGCGCCTGAGGACATATTGCTGGACGTTGGCTGCGGCGACGGTGGCAACGTGCATTTTTGTGGCATGCGCGGGGCGAAGATTATCATCGCCGACATCGACGCGGCCAAGGTCGAGGCCACCCGCCAGCGCTTGAGCGACACTCCGGCGCGTGACGTCGAATGCCATGTGACCGACTGCAACCCGCTGCCCATTGCCGATGGTACGGTCACCCGCGTGGTGTCCACGGAAGTCATTGAGCATGTCGACGACCCGGCGCAGTTTCTCGCCGAGCTGGTCCGGGTCGGCCGGCCCGGCGCGCTGTACCTGTTGAGCGTGCCGCACCCCAGCTCCGAAGATCTGCAAAAAGACATCGCCGCGCCGGAGTATTTCCAGAAGCCCAACCACATTCGCATCATCAGTGAAGAGCAGTTCAAGGCGATGGTCAGCGAGGCCGGGCTGGAGGTGTTGAGCCACAGCCAGTACGGTTTCTACTGGTCGATGTGGATGCTGTTGTTCTGGGAAGCGAAAGTCGATTTCAGCAATGCCGACCACCCGTTGCTCAACCATTGGGCCGACACCTGGCAAGCGGTGCTCAATTCGCCACGCGGCGCGCAGATCAAGCAGGCGCTGGACGCGGTGGTGGCCAAGAGTCAGGTGATTATTGCGCGTAAGCCTGGATGACAGGGACTGAGGATGAATTCATTTGTGGCTGGCGCGGGAGGGGTTAATCTGCCAGCCTTTTTTGGGTGCTGAAACTCCATGGCTTTTCTTTTCCGGCTATCGCTGATCCTTGCCGCAGTGCTGTTAAGCGGCTGTGAACAGTCCCCGCCACCGGCTCTCGATCAACAACTCTATGTCTGGCAGCGCCAGTGGACGCCGGCCCACGTGCTGGCGCTCCAACAAAGCCATAAGGATTTTTCCAGCCTGCGCATTCTTGCCTTGCAGGCCTTTCCCCGGGCCGGTTGGAGCCGCGCGCGGATCGATGCGCAACTGCTCAAGGCTGACGGTCGACCGCTGATCGCAGTGATACGCCTGGACGGTCAGCTCAAATTTCTGGATCAGGACGATGTGATCGCGCAGATCCAGCAGTTGCTGAGCGACTGGCAAGCGCAAGGCCTGGCCCCAGTAGGGATCGAGATCGACCACGACGCCGGTAGTGCGCGACTGCCTGCCTATGGCGCATTTTTGAACCGCTTGCGGCAAGCCCTGCCCGCCACGCTGGGGCTGAGCATCACGGCATTACCTGCCTGGCTCGACAGCCCTGCGTTGCCAGGGCTGCTGCGGACGGTGGACAGCAGCGTGTTGCAGGTCCACGCGGTCAGTGATCCCCGGCAGGGGCTGTTCGACCCGAAACAGGCTTTGCGCTGGGCCGAACGCTGGAGCGGTGTTACCACGCGACCGTTCTATCTGGCCCTGCCAGCCTACGGCATGGCGCTGTTGACTCAGGACAGTGGTGTGCCGGTGGTTGAAAGCGAAGTGCCGATCGATCAAGGCGGCGAGCGTCGTGAGCTGCTGGCCGACCCGCAGCAAGTGGCCGGGCTGGTGGCAGAACTGCGGGCCGACCCGCCGACACATCTGGCCGGGCTGATCTGGTTTCGCCTGCCGCTGGCGGATGACCGACGTGCCTGGAGCTTGACCACCCTCGGTGCCGTTGCGCGGGGAGACCGCCTGGATAGTCGCCTGGCCTTGCGTGTGCGTGAACAGGACGGGCTTTACGATATTGCGTTGGTTAACCAGGGCAATCTCGACAGTCCCTGGCCGCAACGCCTGACCTTGGTCGTTGGTGCCTGCGACGGTGCCGATGCGCTGGCGGGGTACACGTTGCAACAAACTCCCGGACTGCTTACCTTCACCCGCATTCAGGAAGGCCGCCTGGCCGCCGGCGCCCAGCGTGCCGTTGGCTGGGCGCGCTGTACGAAAATTGACCAAGGAGGTTTCAATGTCCACCCGTAAGTGGCCCAGTCGTCTGCTCTGTCTGAGCCTCAGCCTGCCGTTGGGCCAGGTGCTGGCCTGCGGACCGGATTTCCCGATGCGCCTGCTGGATAACCGCAGCCAATCGCTGGCGGATTTGCCCGAAGGCAGCTTTCGCTTCGAGATCAGTCGCCTCGGCCACGCCATAGCCGGGCTCAAGTCGGCCACCGATGCGACGGCCAACCCGGATCAGCGTTATGGTGATGTGCCTGCCTACGTCGAACAACGCAACAAGGCCGAACGGCTTGGCCTGACCCCGCCGCAGCAAGCGGTGGTGGAGCGGGTGCGGGCGCTGACCGACGTTCAGCAGGTCACCACCGAAGCGGCGAATCTGCCTGCCGAACTGCGGTTGTACGCGATCGGCGCGACAGCCTTCAACGCCGGCGAGCATGCGCTGGCGGTCGATTCGTTCCGTCAGTTGCTCGCGTTGCCATCGCAAGAGCGCCGGTTGCGCAGCACATGGGCCGCGTATTCCCTGGGACGAGCCTTGTTCGCCATGAGCAGCGAGGCGGGCAACGGTGAACCGGCCGTATTGCTGGAGCAGGCTCAAGAGGCGTTCCGTCAGGCTCGTCAGTTGAGCATCAGTGGTTTCAGTGACCCGTTGGAGCTGGGTGTCGCCAGCCTCGGCGAAGAAGCCCGGGTTGCCTACACCCGTGACGATTGGAACAGTGCCATTGAACTCTACGCCAGCCAGAACCGGCTGGGCTCCGAGGTCGGCTACAGTTCGTTGAAACAATTGGTCGGTGATCTGAGCGAGCTGCCGGACGAGCAGTTGATGCGCCAGCTCAAAGGCAAAGCAGTGCAGCAACTGCTCACCGCTTCGTTGCTCAGCCGTATCGGTTGGTCATTCGGTGAGCAACCGGCCGGCGAGAAGCGGCTGGTCAAGTTGCTGCAAGCCAGCACCCGTGACAGTCTCGATAATGCCGATCGTCTGGCGGCGGTGAATTATCAGCAAGGCGATTATGTCGCCGCCAAGGCGGTCCTGGAAAAGGCTGGGGATAGCGGGCTGGCCTGGTGGCTGCGGGCCAAACTGGCGGTGCGCGAGGGTGACAAAGGCGCCGCGGCGGCGGCCTATGCCAAAGCCGCCCAGGCGTTTCCCAAAGACGAGTCGTGGGGCGAGCGACGCACGCCGGATTGGAATTACGAGTCCGTGCAACCCAAGTGCCGGGTCGAAGGCGAAAGCGCGATCCTGGCCTTGCAACGGGGCGATTACCTTCAAGCCTTCGATCAGCTCTACCGTAGCCAGAGCATTTATTGGTATGACGCCGCTACGGTCGCTGAGCGGGTGCTGACCGTCGACGAACTCAAGCAGTACGTCGATGCTCAAGTCCCGGCGGTGCCGCCGTTGAGCCAGCAGGATCGCGACAATTACGTGCAACTGCCGGTGGCCGCGAACCTGCGCAATCTGCTGGGGCGTCGCTTGCTCCGAGAAGGACGCTACGACGAGGCGCCGGACTACTTCGACAACGTCGAGCTACAGAACCAGGCCCGAGCGTATGGGCAGTTGCGCCAGGAGGCCGAGTCCAGGTGGTGGCCCACTCGACGGGCCGAGGCGTATTTCAATGCATCCTGGTTCGCGCGTACCCACGGTATGGAACTGCTCGGTTACGAGATGGCGCCGGACTACGCCACCTTTGGCGGCAACTATAGCCTTGAACCCGCCGACCTGAAGGTTGGACCGCTGATCAGCGAAGGCGAGTGGCAACGCCAGCAGGCCAGCGCCGCGCAACCGGACGCGCGTTATCATTACCGTTTTGTCGCCACGGCGTTGGCGAGCCAGGCGGCCGACAACCTGCCCCATACCAGCCATGCGTTTGCGGCGGTGCTGTGCGCCGCGGTGGGGTACAACTCCAGTCTGGCGGAGCAACGTGCGTTGTATCAACGTTATGTGCAGCATGGCCCTTACGTGGAGTGGGCCTGGGATTTTGGCCGCCACTGCCCTTATCCTGATTTTCGTAACGCGGACAAACGCTACGTGACCCAGGCGCTGGAGCCGATTCGTTCGGTGTTGCGGCCCTATAAGGTTTGGCTGCAAATAGCCGGTGGCCTGCTGGTGGTGGCGCTGGGGCTGGGATTGATCAGCCGTCGACAGCGCAAGGCCCGGATTTGGCTCGTTAAGCTTTGTAGACATCCAGATACGCGGGGAGCAAGCCTTGCTCCCCGCGTGTTGTGGATAAGTTCACGCATTACATCTGTGTCGCCATCCCTTCGACATTCATCGCCGCCTGGCGCAAGGCTTCCGAGCGGGTAGGGTGCGGATGGCAAGTCAGCGCGATGTCCTGGGCTGAGGCGCTGAACTCCATGGCGACGCAGTATTCCCCGATCATCTCGCTGACGCTTGGCCCCACCAGGTGTACGCCGAGGATTTCATCGGTCCGTTCATCGGCCAGTACTTTGGCGAAACCTTCGGTCTCGTGGTTGATCTTGGCCCGGCTGTTGGCCGTGAACGGAAACTTCCCGACCTTGTAGGCGCGGCCTTCAGCCTTGAGCTGTTCTTCGGTCTTGCCGACGCTGGCCAGTTCTGGACGGGTGTAGATAACGTTGGGGATCAGGTCATAGTTGACCTCGCCGGCCTTGCCGACGATCTGTTCGATGCAGGCCATGGCCTCGTCTTCCGCCTTGTGGGCCAGCATCGGACCGGATGTCACGTCGCCGATCACCCACACGCCGGGCGCTTCGGTGCGGTGGCCCTTGTTGGCGAGCAGGCCGCGTTTGTCGGTGCTGAGGCCGACGTTCTCAAGCCCCAGCCCCTGGGTATACGGCCGACGGCCAATGGCGACCAGCACATAATCTGCATCCAAGAGCTGCGTCTCGCCGCCCGCTGCAGGCTCAACCTGCAATTGCACGCCGCTGGCCGAAGACGTGGCGCCGGTGACTTTGGAACTCAGTTTGAACTGGATGCCTTGTTTGCCCAGGGCCCGTTGCAAGGTCTTGCCGGCCTCGCCATCCACGCCAGGACAGACGCGATCGAGGTATTCCACCACCGTGACCTCAGCGCCCAGGCGCCGCCAGACCGAACCTAGTTCGAGGCCGATGACGCCTGCGCCGATCACCACCAGATGACGCGGCACTTCACTCAAGGACAATGCACCGGTGGAGTCGAGGATGCGCTGGTTATCGATCGCCACACCCGGCAGGGGAGTGGGCTCGGAACCGGTGGCGATGACGATGTCCTTGGCGCTCAGTGTGGTCTTGCCGCCGTCTTCACCAGTGACCGTCACTTTGCCGGGCCCGTCGATGTGGCCCCAGCCCTTGATCCATTCGACCTTGTTCTTGCGAAACAGGAACTCGATACCCTTGGTCAGGCCTGCCACGCTCTCGTCCTTCTGCTTCATCATTTGAGCGAGGTTGAGGGTGGGGCTGACTTCGATGCCCAGATTGGCGAATGGCGTTCCCATGGCCGCTTCGTACAGCTCCGAGGCGTGGAGCAATGCTTTGGAGGGCATGCAACCGACGTTCAGGCAGGTGCCGCCCAAGGTGGCTCGGCCCTCGACACAGGCGGCCTTCAAGCCCAACTGTCCGGCGCGAATCGCCGCGTTATACCCACCGGGGCCACCGCCCAGAATGATCACGTCGTAGTTGCTCATGGCGCTTCTCCCGCTCTGCTTGAGAAAAATTATGATCGTAATATGTGCGTTCTCGAATATCTCGGTCAAGGGCCAGGGTCGAGAATTTGCAAGAAGGTGCTCAAACATAAATTTCACAAGAGTCGTTATAAGGTAACGATATGTAACAGAGCCGCGTCGGGGTGGTATGCAAATCGATCTTGATGTCGAGGGGGCAGAGGTAGCCCAGTTGCCGCGGTTCCAGCAGGCGCTCTTTCAGGGGCGTCGCTTGAGGCGGATCGCCTTCGGGTTGGGTGGCGTAGCGGGCATGGGTCTGGTGGTGGCGTTTTTCATCGGGTTGTTCTCGCCGCAGTCGATGTGGCCGCCGCTGCTGGTCAGTCAAAGTGCCGGAGTATGGGTGCTGGTGGCGGGTCTGCAATCGGCCTGGTGGATCACCCAGTGGCGGGGCATGGCGCTGATGCCGGTTATGGATATCCCGGTTTCTGAAACCCCGCCAGTGGATGACCATGGCTGGTATGAGCGCCTGCTGGATCGAATCAGTGTCCGTTGGATCGCCCTGCTCAAGCACATCGGCGGCCCCACATTGTGGCTGCTCGGTTGGGCACTCCTGGTGCTGTTCAGTCTGGAGCAAACCTGGAACCTGGAATTACCTGCGACCGAGCTCGGCGTGTCGGCCAGTGTGGGAGCGGTGCTCTCTTTGCTGCTGGCGTTCGGGTTGTTGGTATTGGAGCGTCAGTGGGTCCAGCAATCCCCTCAGCAATGGCCGGAGGCCCAGGCGCTGGCTCAGCTGACCCGGGTGGCGATTGTCGTACTGGTGCTGGGCGCCTTGTGCGTGCTGTTCGCCGCACAAACGTCCATCTGGCCGGTGCGCCTGGCCGTGCTGATGGGGGTGCTGCCGGCTCTGGTGGCGGCGGAATTGTTACTGCGCGCATTGCTGTCGTTGTTCAGCCCGCGCCGGGATTCCCTGGAGCCATCATTGCTGGGCCGAAGTGTCATCGCCGAGTTGCTGCGCTGGCCGCCACAGCCGTTGTCGGCGCTGCAACATGAGCTGCACAGTCATTTCGGTATCGACTTGCGTCAGATCTGGGCGTTCAACTACATGCGTCGCGCCTTTTTGCCGGTGCTGGCGCTAGTGTCCTTGGTGGGGTGGCTGCTGACTGGTGTGCATGAGGTTGCGTTGCAAGGGCGGGGCATCTACGAGCGCTTTGGTAAACCGGTGGAAGTATTCGGCCCTGGCCTGCAAGTCGGCTTGCCGTGGCCGTTGGGCAGGGTGTTGAACGTCGAGAACGGCGTCGTGCATGAACTGGCCACCAGCGTCGGCGGCAACCGGATGGTTACCGAGGCTGATTCAGCGGAAGGACCGGCACCCGCGGCTGCCAATCGATTGTGGGACGCCAGTCATGTGAACGAAAAATCCCAAGTCATTGCCAGCCGCCGAGCCGACCAGCAGAGCTTCCAGATCGTCAATATGGACGTACGTTTCATTTATCGCATCGGCCTTACCGACGCGGCGGCACTGGCGGCCACCTACAACAGTGCCGATGTGCCCGCGCTGATCGGCAGCACCGCCAGCCGCGTTCTGGTGCATGAGTTCGCCTCGCGGACGCTCGATGGTTTGCTGGGTGTCGATCGGGTCAGTCTGGCGGATGAAATCGGCCGTGCAGTACAGGCTGACTTGCAGAGGCTCGACAGCGGTGTGGAAATTCTGGCAACGGTGGTCGAAGCGATTCATCCGCCGGCCGGCGCCGCCAATGCCTATCACGGCGTGCAAGCGGCGCAGATTGGCGCCCAGGCCCTGATCGCCCGGGAGCGTGGTGCCGCAGCGCAGCAGACTAACCAGGCGCAGTTGCAAGCCAGCATCGTCCATGACCAGGCTCAAGCCACCGCCCGAGAAATCAATGCGACCGCCCAAGCCGCCGACTTGCGCTTCAACGCCGAACGCCAAGCCTACGCAACGGCTGGCCATGCTTTTGTGCTGGAGCAATATCTCAGCCAGCTAAGCCAGGGACTTGGCAATGCAAAGCTGCTGATTCTCGATCATCGCCTGGGGGCTGGGAGCAACGCACCCACCCTCGATTTGCGTACGTTCACGCTGCCGGCGGATCCCGCGTCGCCGCCTAACCCGGTCCAGCCAGGAGCTGCCCATTGAGCCAGTCTTCTTCACATGATCACCATGATCATCCCGGTCACGCTCATGCCGGCCACCACCATCACCATGGGCATCATCACCATCATGACGATCCACATGTGGCCGGCCCGTTTCCTTGGGACCGGATGGGCTGGGCGGCGCTGCTGGTGGCGTTTGCTATCGCTGCCGCCAGCCTGGTGCAAGTGCGCTCGGGAGAGGCGACGGTCATTACCCGTTTCGGCAATCCGGCGCGGGTGCTGCTGCAACCAGGTTTGAACTGGCGCTGGCCGGCACCGTTCGAAGCGGCGATCCCGGTGGACCTGCGATTACGCACCACCTCCAGCGGGCTGCAGGACGTGGGTACCCGCGACGGATTGCGGATCATTGTTCAGGCCTACGTCGCGTGGCAGGTGCAGGGTGACCCGCAAAACGTTCAGCGCTTTATGCGTGCGGTGCAGAATCAACCGGATGAAGCTGCACGGCAGATTCGCACGTTCGTTGGTTCAGCCTTGGAAACCACCGCCGCCAGTTTTGATTTGGCCAGCTTGGTCAATACCGATGCCAGCCAGGTGCGCATCGCCGATTTCGAAGCTCAGTTGCGGCAGCAGATTGATCAACAATTGCTCAGCACCTACGGCGTTCGGGTGCTGCAAGTTGGCATCGAGCGCTTGACCTTACCGTCGGTGACGCTGGCTGCGACGGTGGACCGCATGCGCGCTGAGCGTGAAACCATTGCTACTGAGCGCACCGCCATTGGCAAGCGTGAAGCGGCGCAGATTCGTTCTGCCGCAGAGCGTGGTGCGAGGATTCTTCAGGCCGATGCAAAGGTGAAAGCGGCTGAGATCGAGGCGCAGTCCCGTGTTGAAGCTGCCGGGATCTATAGCAAGGCATACGCCGGGTCCCCCCAGCTCTACAACCTTCTGCGCTCTCTGGACACCTTGGGAACAATTGTTTCCCCAGGTACGAAACTGATTTTGCGCACCGACGCTGCACCGTTTCGCGCCTTGGTAGAGGGCCCACCATCCGTGGAACGTTTAGGTGGAACACGGCCATGAGTTTGGTTCCACGTGGAACAAATACCTCCGTCAGTCCCTGGATTCAGGCCGGACGGCTAGCCTTTCTGGCGCTCTATGCCGTCACGGTTTTAGCCGCGCTGGCCTGGGCATTTTCAAATGTGCGACAGATTGATCCGCAGAGTCGCGCGGTGATCCTGCGCTTCGGCGCCCTGGATCGAGTCCAGAGTGCCGGCCTGTTGCTTGCTTGGCCTCGTCCGGTGGAACACGTGATCTTGCTGCCGGCGGCGGATCGGGTCCTGGAGCGGCGGGTGGAAAACCTGCTGCGTTCGGATGCGGCTTTGCAGGCTGACCGCGTCGCCAGTTTTGCCTCACCGGTCAGCGATGCGCTGGCCGGTTCTGGCTATCTATTGACCGGTGACGCGGGAGTGGTGCAGTTGGATGTGCGGGTGTTCTACAAAGTCAGCGAGCCCTATGCCTTCGTTGTACAGGGCGAGCATGTGTTGCCGGCGCTGGACCGGTTGGTCACCCGCAGCGCCATAAGCCTTACTGCAGCACGGGACCTGGATACGATTCTCGTGGCTCGTCCCGAATTGATCGGTCGCGATAACCAGGCGGCCGAACGTCGTGAACGCTTGCGCAGTGATCTGCTCCAGGGCATCAATCGACGCTTGGCCGATCTTGCCGCGACAGGGCAGGGGCTAGGGATCGAGGTGGTGCGCGTCGATGTGCAATCGAGCCTTCCGGGCCCTGCGGTGGGTGCGTTCAATGCGGTATTGACCGCTAGCCAGCAGGTGGACAAAACCGTGGCGAACGCCCGCACCGAAGCCGAGAAACTGACCCAGACCGCCCGCGAGGACGCCGACCGTGCCCTTCAGATTGCCCATGCTCAGGCCAGTGAACGGCTCGCCAAAGCCTCGGCTGACACTGCCACGGTCCTCAGTCTGGCGAAGACTCAGGAGAGCGATCCTCAGATGTTGCTACGTCTTTATCGTGAACGTATCCCCGGGATTCTTCGCCAAGCCGGTTCAGTGACAACGGTCGATCCGCAAGACGATTCCCGCCTGATCATTCAGGGAGCTGAGCAATGAACGCCGAAACCCTCACCGCGTCCATGTTGTCTTCCAGCGAACAGCGTACGGTTGCGCGGCAACTGACGCTGGCGATGATTGCCCTCGGTCTGCTCGCGTTGGGTCTGGTATGGCGCGGGTGGGCGCCGGAGCAGAACGCTGTCAGCCAACTACTGTGGGGGGCGGCCTCCGTGCTGGTGGCTGTACCGGTGATGCGTTCGGCCTGGTACAGCTTGCGATATCCGAGCCTGCATGGCGTCACCGATCAACTGATTGCCCTGGCCATGCTCGGCGCTTGGGCCACGGGGGATTTGCTGACGGCTGCGCTGTTGCCGATCATCATGACCTTTGGTCACGTGCTGGAGGAGCGCAGCGTCCTCGGTTCCCAGGAAGCCATCGATGCCCTCGCCCAACTGACCCGAAGCCAGGGGCGCAAGGTTCAGGCCGACGGCTCGATAATTGAAGTCGACAACGCCACGCTCCAACCCGGCGATGTGGTGGAGGTGCGCGCCGGTGATCGGGTGCCGGTGGATGGTCGGGTCCTGTCTGGCCAGGCCAGTCTCGACACCGCGCCCATTACGGGTGAATCGGTGCCGTTGGAGGCGCTGGTGGGCACTGAGGTTTTTGGGGGCGCGATCAACCTCGATGGCCTGCTACGCCTGGAAGTGACTCGCACGGGGGATGAGTCGACGCTGGGCAGAGTCATTGCCCTGATGCAAAACGCCGAGCGTTCCAAGCCGCCCATCACCCGGTTGCTTGAACGGTACGCCGCCAGCTATCTGGTGCTGGTGTTGCTGTTGGCGGCGGTGACCTGGTTCGTTACAAACGACGCCCAGGCGATGCTGGCGGTGTTGGTGGCAGCGTGTCCTTGCGCACTGGTCCTGTCAGCTCCGGCGACGGCGGTTGCCGGCATCGCAGTCGCGGCGCGTCATGGAATCCTGATCCGTAGTGCGGCCTTCCTGGAGGAACTGGCGGACCTGACCTCGCTGGTCGTCGACAAAACGGGCACGCTCACCCACGGCATCCTTCGCCTGCAATCCATCGACAGCGTCCGCGAGCATGAATCCTTTCTGCTGCCATTGGCCGCCAGCCTTGGTTCGGCCAGCAGCCATCCGGTCAGTCGTGCGTTGGCTGGGTTGGTGGCGCCGGAAAAATATCTGCCGCTGACCGAAATCCACGAACACCAAGGGTTGGGTGTGGTGGCGATGACCGACCAAGGTGAGGCGGCTCTTGGTCGGGCTGAGTTGTTCGCCCGGTTGGGGATCGAGACTTCGCCGATCCCTGACCATGACGGACCTATTGCCGGCCTGGCCTTGGGGGGAACGTTCATCGCCTGGCTGTTGTTGGCCGACAGCACCAAGCCGGAAGCGCGCCAGGCCATGGCTGAGTTGCGGGCGCTGGGCCTGGGGCGCCAGTTGTTGCTGACCGGGGACCGCCAGAGCGTAGCCAACAGACTGGCGCGGGAAATCGGTATTGGCGAAGTGCAGGCTCACGCTTTGCCTGAAGACAAACTTAAACGGGTCATGGCCGAGATCGACCACGGCTTGCGACCCATGGTGGTGGGGGATGGCATCAATGATTCCCTGGCGCTCAAGGCCGGAGTAGTGGGCATAGCGATGGGGGCGGGTGGCTCGGACATCGCGCTTGCGTCGGCGGACATTGTATTGATCGGCAGTGACCTGCGCCGCCTCGGCACCTGCGTGCGCCTGAGTCGTCGATGCAGGCGCACGTTGCAGGTCAACGTGATCATCGGGTTGGGCTGGACGCTGGCGATCATCGCTTTCGCCGCATTCGGTTGGCTTGGCGCGGCTGGGGCGATGATCGCGGCATTGCTGCATAACGTGAGCACGTTGCTGGTCTTGGGCAATGCCGGGCGTCTTTTGCGGTTTCAGGAACCGTTGTTGAAAATCGAGACCCTCGACCAAAGGGGAATTTCGGCGAACTGTAGGCCATACTCATAGTCAGCTACGCAGAGGGTGTACCCCTTCAGGGAGTTACTGGTTAGAACAGTAGATGTGGAAGGCGATAGAAAAAGGCTATAAATTCGATAGCCTGCTATTTTTCTAGGATGGTCTACCCTCATTTCAGTCGTCTGAAACAAGGGGGATATCTCATGCTCGCGCAACTTCCACCGGCCTTACAGAATCTGCATTTACCGCTTCGGCTGCGGCTCTGGGACGGCCATGAGTTTACGTTGGGTGCCGACCCCAGCGTCACGATCGTGGTCAAGGACCCACAAATGGTCGCGCAATTCACCCACCCCAGTCTGAACGCGCTGGGTGCGGCGTTTGTAGAAGGCAAGCTGGAACTCGAAGGTTCGATCAACGAAGTCATTCGCGTCTGTGATGAACTGAGTCAGGCGCTGATGGAAGACGATGGCGCGAATCAACCCGTGCGTTCAGTTCATGACAAGGAAACCGACGCCAAAGCGATTTCCTATCATTACGACCTTTCCAACGCGTTCTATCAGCTGTGGCTCGACAGCGACATGGCTTATTCCTGTGCCTATTTCGAGACCGGTAGCGAAACCCTCGAACAAGCCCAGCAAGCCAAATTCCGCCATCTGTGTCGCAAACTGCGTCTGCAACCCGGTGATTATCTGCTGGATGTGGGGTGCGGATGGGGTGGTTTGGCCCGTTACGCTGCCCGGGAATTCGGCGCCAGGGTCTTCGGCATTACCCTCAGCCAGGCGCAACTGACCCTCGCTCGGGAACGGGTCAAGGCGCAGGGGCTGGAGGATCAAGTGGAGTTGCAGTTGCTCGACTATCGGGACCTGCCCCAGGACGGTCGCTTCGACAAGGTGGTCAGCGTCGGCATGTTCGAGCACGTTGGCCATGCCAATCTCCAGCAGTACTGCAAAACGCTTTTCGGCGCGGTTCGCGAGGGTGGCTTGGTGATGAACCATGGCATCACCGCCAAGCACACTGATGGCCGCCCGGTCGGACGTGGCGCGGGCGAATTCATTGAGAAGTATGTGTTCCCCAACGGCGAGTTGCCGCACCTGTCGATGATTTCCGCCCAGATCAGCGAAGCGGGGTTGGAGATTGTCGATGTGGAAAGCCTGCGCATGCATTACGCCCGCACGCTCGATCATTGGAGTGAGCGGCTGGAAGACAATCTTGAGGCCGCCGCCAAAGAAGTGCCGGAGCAAGCGCTGCGGATCTGGCGGCTTTATCTGGCCGGATGCGCCTACGCGTTCGCCAAGGGGTGGATCAACCTGCACCAGATCCTGGCGGTGAAGACGCACGCCGATGGCAGCCATGAATTGCCCTGGACTCGCGACGACATCTATACCCCTTGATCAGATGTGTGCCACTTAGAGTATCGGGGAAATAAGCCGGGCGATCCGCATGCCGATCTTCTGCAGGCGGTGGGTCTCCCGGCTTTCCTGTTTGTCTATTTCCAGCGCTTGGGCGAAGTCGTCCTCGAGCATCTGCTCGACCTGGGCGGCGAACGAAATATCCACGGTCAGTAGCATCACCTCGAAGTTGAGCCGGAACGAACGATTGTCCAGGTTGGCACTGCCGATGGCGCTGATTTCCCGGTCAATCAGCACGACTTTCTGGTGCAGGAAGCCCGGCTCATAACGAAACACCCGCACGCCGGCCCGTACGGCTTCGAATGCGTACAGGCTCGACGCCGCGTAAACGACCTTATGGTCCGGGCGTGAGGGCAGCAAGATGCGCACGTCTACCCCGCGCAATACCGCCAGGCGCAACGCAGCGAATACCGCTTCATCAGGAATGAAGTACGGCGTGGTGATCCAGATACGTTCGCTGGCCGCATGGATCGCTTCGACAAAAAACAGTGAACAGGTTTCGTACGCGTCGGCCGGGCCGCTGGCCAGTAACTGGCAGAGCACGCCATCATCCGGGTACGCGTCCGGCAGGATGAGCGGCGGCAATGAGCGGGCCGCCCAGAACCAGTCTTCAGCAAACGACTCTTGCATGCTCGCCACGACGGGCCCGCGTACTTCCACATGGGTATCGCGCCATGGCGCCAAGGGCGGCTTTTCACCCATGTACTCATCGCCCACGTTATGGCCGCCAACGAAACCCAAGACGCCGTCCACCGCGACGATTTTGCGATGGTTGCGAAAATTGACCTGGAATCGGTTGAGCCAGCCGCTACGGGTGGCGAAGGCTTTGACATGGACCCCGCCATCACGCAAAGCCTGGACGTAGCGGTGGGGCAGGGAATGGCTGCCAATGCGGTCATACAGCAGATACACCGCAACACCTTCGGCGGCTTTCTTCAGGAGCAGCGCTTTTAGACGTTGACCGAGACGGTCGTCGTGGATGATGAAAAACTGAATCAGCACGGCTTCCCGGGCCCTCTCAATGGCCTCGAAAATCGCCTCGAATGTGGCGAAGCCATTGATGAGCAAGCGCACCTGGTTGTTCGCCAGGCACGGCGTGCGGCCCAGCTTGGGCATCGCCCGTAACGAGGCGTAGGCCTCAGAGGCGCGGGCGGCGAGGGCTTCTTCGACCCATGGCCGCCAGTTCAGCTCGGAAACCGCTTTGCGCATTTCTTCGTTGGCTTGCCGGCGCGCCTTGATATAGCCGTCGAACGTGCTCCGGCCGAAAACCAGATAGGGAATCAATGTCAGGTAGGGGATAAATACCAACGACAGGGCCCAGGCGATGGAACCCTGAGCGGTGCGCACCGTAAGCACCGCGTGAACGGCGGCGATGGAACCCAGAGTGTGAAGCAGTGCGATCAGGTAACCGAAAACATGCGGGCCGAAGTAATCCATGGGGCAGCCTTGCTCCTGAAGTTTCAATGCTTAACAGACCATGTTCCACGACGGATGTCGCTAATTAATTCACTCCTGCCGAGCCTGAACCGAAGCCTGTGGGAGACGTCTAACGGCCACCTGTCCTCTGGAGTGCTTGTGATGAAAGTTTGTCTGCTGGGTTTGGCCCTGACGGTTGGTTTGTCGGTTTCTGTGGCGGCTCAGGCGCAGATGCTTCAACCAGGGTTGTGGGAACTGACTACAAGCAATATGAAGGTCGACAACCAGAATCTGCCGGACCTGCAACTGATTCTTGGCCAACTGCAAAACCAGATAACCCCGGAGCAACGGGCGATGCTGGAAAAGCAGGGCATCACCATGGGTGGCAAGGGTATTCGCGTATGCCTCACCCCGGAGCAGGTCCAGACCAATGACATTCCGCTGCAAGACCCGCAATCGGGGTGCAAGCAGCAGATCACCGAGCGCACCGGCAATCAGTGGAAGTTTCGTTTCAGTTGTCCGAAAGCCCAAGGCAATGGGGTGGCAACATTCCAGAGTGATCGGGAATTCACTACGGCGGTGAACGGCACATTCAATGCCACCGGCATCCAGCAGAACGGCAGCCTGGACACTCGCGCCGTGTGGCTGGGGCAGGATTGCGGGACGGTCAAGCCGAGGGCTTGAATCCAGCTCTGGCGTACATGACCTGGTTGATCTGTGGCAGCAAGGCTCGTGCGCGTCGCGAGCAAGCTTTGCTCCCACGAAAGTTCGTTCAAGGACGCTTGCAAATCATGGCCGGCGCAACGCGTCGTACAACGTATTCAGGTTGTACTCGAACAATCCGATGAAGGTACTGGCCGGTCCGCTGGCCGCCAGCGCATCGGAGTACAGCGTGCCGCCGATGTGCGCACCGCTTTCAGCCGCTATCTGCTTGAGCAGGCGCGCGTCCTTGATGTTCTCCATGAACACGGCTTTTACTTTCGCTTGGCGTATCTGGGTAATCAGCGCCGCGACATCGGCGGCCGAGGGCTCCCGTTCAGTGGACAGCCCCTGGGGCGCGATAAACTCAATGCCATAGGCCTGTCCCAGGTAGCCGAAGGCATCGTGGGACGTCACGATCCTGCAATTGCCCGGTGGCAAGGCACCAAGCTTGGCCTTGGCATCGGCGAGCAGCGCATAGATCTTTTTCAGATACGCCTGGCTGTTACGTTCGTAGTCGACCCTGTGGGCCGGGTCGGCGGCTTCCAGCGCCTTGGTGATGTTCCTGACGTACAGCTCGGCGTTTGCCAGGTTATGCCAGGCATGCGGGTCGGGGACGGTCTCGCCCTCTTCATCCAGCGAACGAGGAATAACGCCGCGACTGGCGCTGATCACCGGTGCGCTGGTTTCGGTGCTGGTGACCAGGCGATCCAGCCACGGTTCAAAACCCAGACCATTCTTGATGATCAGTTTGGCGCTGAGCAACGCCTTGGCGTCGTCTGGGGTGGGTTCGTAAGTGTGAGCATCCGCGTCCGGCCCCACCAGGTTGGTGATCTGGATATGCTCGCCGCCGACCTCTTGGGTCATGTCGGCAAGGATGCTGAAGCTGGTCACCACTTGGAGCTTTTCGGCGGCAGACGTGGAGAAGGACACCATCAGACTGAACAGCACGAGCAGAACGCGCATCGGGAAACACCTCATTGGGATGTGAGTAAAGGCGGGCGACGCAGCAAACCGTGCACCGGACCGAACACTACGGACAGCAGATACAACGCGCCCGCCACCAGCACGATGGCCGGCCCGCTGGGTAGCGAGAAGTGGAATGACAACAGCAGTCCGAGCCACACCGACACACATCCAAACAGCGCCGCGACTCCCATCAGAACCGGCAAACGACGGCTCCAGAATCGTGAAGCGGCAGCCGGCAACATCATCAAACCGACCACCATCAGTGCGCCGATGGCCTGGAAGCCGATGACCAGGTTCAGCACGACCAAGGTCAGAAATACGCCATGGGCCAGAGGGCCCAGCCGGCTGACGGTTTGCAGGAAAAGAGGGTCCAGGGTGTCGAGCAACAGCGGTCGGTAAATCAGCGCCATGGCGAGCAGGCTGCCCCCCGAAACCCAGAGCATGCCGGTAAGTGTCGGGCCATCTACCGCCAGCGCGGAGCCGAACAACAGGTGCAGCAAGTCCAGGCGTTTGCCGGCCATACCAAGAATCAACACACCGGCGGCCAGGGAAATGGGATAGATCGCCGCAAGGCTGGCGTCTTCCCGCAGACCGGTGCGACGGGTAATCCAGGCTGCCACCCCGGCCATGCTCAAGCCTGCACCGAGTCCGCCCAGCGTCAGGGCTGGCAGGCTCAGCCCGGCGAACCAGAAACCCAGTGCGGCTCCGGGCAAGATGCCATGAGCGACGGCGTCGCCTATCAGGCTCATGCGTCGCAGAATCAAAAACACCCCAAGCGGTGCCGTGCTGCACGCCAATACCAGGCCGCCCAGCAGCGCCCGGCGCATGAAGACAAATTCCTGAAAGGGTTGCCAGAGGTGGGTGGCCGCGAGCATCAGGCCACCTGCGTGAGGGGTTGTTGGGTAATCAAATCGACACTGCGGCCCAGCGTGCAACCAGCCTGGCTGACCAATAGTGTATGAGGAATATGTTGGCGCACCGCAGCGAGATCATGACAAACCACCACCAGGGTGCGGCCTTCGGCATGCCAGCCGTGAAGGTGTTTCCACAGTAGCGCCTGGCCTTGTTCGTCGAGGGCGGCGTGGGGTTCGTCGAGCAACAACAGGGGCGCTTCGGCCAGACTCAAACGGGCGAGAAGGGCGCGTTGCAGCTCGCCTCCCGACAACGCCATCAACGAGCGATGCTCCAAGCCATCCAACGCCCAGTCTTGCAGTACGGCTTTCAAGCGATGGCGGCGCATCGCTGGCGTGTGTCTGCTCCCCCAGGATCCCGCCGCCACCAACTCTTGCAAGCTGATTGGAAATTGCCGATCCAGATGTTGCTGTTGCGCCAGAAACGAGACGCTGCCGCGACGTGGAACATCCAGCACGACTTTGCCGGATAGGGGTTTTTGCAGGCCCGCCAGCACTTTCAGCAGGCTGCTTTTGCCCGCACCGTTGGCTCCGACGATGGCCGTCAGGCTTCCCGCCGGCCGCTCTATGTTCAACGGGGGTGTGAGGGGGTGGCCCGGGGCGCCCCAGCGCAATGACTGGCAACGAATCACAGTGCCTCCCTGACCCAACGGCTTTGTGCCACAGCGTCATGGGCATGCAAACTTTCGGCGTGCACCACTCGCACATCGAGGGAGGCGATATCGGGGGATCGCCTCAAAGCCATGCTCAGCCGCCGCGCGGCGTCTTCACAGAACATTAGGTTTTGACCATTGGCGAGGGCGAAGGCTTGTTCGTCTGCCCGTTTCACGGCGGTTTGTACGGCCGTGCCGAGGGCTGCTTCGGCTTCGTTGATGAGCGACAGCAGCGGCAATTCGTCGACGTCGCTGTTCAGTCTCAGCTTCACCGTGGCCGTGCTGCGTTGACTGTGAGGCGTGGCGAGGATGCCTTTTGATGAGCCTAGCCAGGCCAGGACTCCGGCGTGCTCGAGCGCTTTATTGGCAAAGTCGTCTACAAATTGCTGCTGGATTAACTGACGAGCGAGCGCGGCCGAGCAAGGGCAGGTGGACGAGTAGGCAATCTGAATGGTCAGTTCCACGTGGAACACATCATTTTTCAGGTGGGCCTCGATGCTGACCGGATAGCGCTTCCAGCCAGCCAATGGGCTGACTAGCGCAGGGCGCTTGAACAGTAGATCGGTACAAATGCTCAGCGAGGCGGCGTCGGACAGACCGGCGTGACTGTCGAGGAATTGCTGGAGGATTCGGCGTAACAGCATGGGAGACAGCGCTGCGCTTTCGAGCAGCTCCAGCGCCAGGTACAAGCGTGACATATGGATGCCTCGGGCTTCACCGTCGTCAAGGCTGACACCGGCATCAGCGATCGCGTTAAGACGCTGACCGTCGATCAATACGGGTACCGCGATGCCGCACATGCCTACCCAGTCAAGGGGCAAGGCCTGGCGCGAAGCCTGCGCGGCAACGTCCGGCAGAGTGAACGCATTCATATTCAAGGTCCGTCATAGGTACACAACAAACGTTATACTATAACATTGTGTTCGACGAGCACTAGTTCATGAATGCAGTTTCATTTTGCTGGGTGTGAGGGCTTTTCGTACCGTTCCACGTGAAACATCAGCGTGGTGCGTCCTGGCAACCGCTTATGCGTCCGCATAAAAATTTCCCAGTGCTTCCACCCGAGCTCGAGAAACGATTGATTGTCGTCCAGCCCACGCGCCGACTGTATCCCACCCAGGTCTCTCCGTCAGAAGCTATTCCGGTAAAGAACGTCAGCTGGCCATAGCGGCTAGTGGTTTGTGCCCAATAGCGGCGGCCATTTACTTCAAATCCACGGAGATACAGGGTGTTTCCGGCCGTCATGACGCTGTAGGCATTACCTTGCCCATCGACACAGGCCAGTAAATTCGCGCTGCGAGTGCAGTTTGCCAACATAGGGCTCTGGGCTGAAGCATCTAGCGCCAATATCAGCATCGGGCTTGCGAATACGAATTTCAGAAAACTGCGCATGTTTTTACTTCAGACCGGTTGAGCCGAGAGGCTGGTTAAATGTTGTTGTTATACTATAACATTAAAAAGGCTTAGACCTTGAACCGAACCCAAGCCTGAAGAAAAGAGCCGCTACATGCATTCAACCGCATCAGCGCGGCCCGCCCGATGAGGATATACCTGGTGCCCAATCGTCTCCCTGTAACCGTGCTGTCCGGATTTCTCGGCGCCGGTAAAAGCACACTGCTCAATTACGTCCTGCGCAATCGCGACAACCTGCGCGTCGCGGTGATCGTCAACGATATGAGCGAGATCAACATCGATGGCAGCGAAGTCCAGCGAGATGTCACCCTAAGCCGGTCTGAAGAGAAACTGGTGGAGATGAGGAACGGCTGCATTTGCTGCACGTTGCGTGAAGACCTGCTGGAAGAAGTCGGCCAGCTCGCCAGGGAAGGCCGTTTCGACTATCTGCTGATCGAGTCCACGGGGATTTCCGAACCCTTGCCGGTGGCGGAAACCTTCACTTTTCGTGATGAACAAGGCCGCAGCCTGGCCGATGTGGCACGGCTGGACACGATGGTGACAGTGGTCGATGGGGTCAATTTCCTGCTGGATTTCCAGGCGGCCGAAAGCCTCGCTTCACGCGGCGAAACCCTGGGGGAGGAGGATGAGCGTTCCATTACTGATCTGTTGATTGAACAGATCGAGTTCGCCGATGTGATTCTGATCAGCAAAATCGACCTGATTGGCCGTCACGAACGGGAGGAGTTGATCGCGATTCTGGAACGGCTCAACGCCCAGGCGCAGATCATTCCCATGGTCATGGGCCAAGTACCGCTGGAAAAGATCCTCGACACAGGCCTTTTCGACTTCGAGCGCGCGGCTCAAGCACCGGGCTGGCTGCAGGAGCTGCGCGGTGAGCACGTGCCCGAAACCGAAGAATACGGCATCGCTTCGGCAGCTTACCGGGCGCGCCGGCCGTTTCATCCCCAGCGTTTTTTCAGTTTTATCGACCGTCCGTGGACCAATGGCAAGCTCCTGCGCTCCAAGGGCTTCTTCTGGCTGGCCAGCAAACATGAGGAAGCGGGCAGTTGGTCCCAGGCCGGCGGCTTGATGCGACATGGATTCGCTGGGCGCTGGTGGCGGTTCGTGCCGAAAAGCCAATGGCCGCAAGATGAGGAAAGCAGCGCAGCCATCCTGAAAAACTGGCTTCCCGCCACCGGTGATTGCCGGCAGGAGCTGGTATTCATCGGCCAGAATATCGACTTCACGCAACTGACCGCCGAGCTGGACGCTTGCCTGCTCAGTGACGCGGAAATGGCCCAGGGTGTCGACAGTTGGCGTTTGCTGCCGGATCCGTTCGGCCCTTGGCATGACGAGGCGGCAGCGTGATGCTGGCGCCCAATCCGAAGCGGGAAGTGCCGGTACGCCAGGTTCAGGGCGATACCCCGCGGATCCTGACGCAAATTCTGGACGACGATACCAACCTGGCGGTCTGGCAACGTCAACTGCCGGCGCACATCAGTGATTTTGCGGCAATGGTGCTTTCCATGGATCAGCCTCTGGCCGAATCGCGGGTGCTCGACCTGCCGCACGAGGACGCGCAACCGGCACTGGACGGTCTCGCCGCAGGCTTTGGCGATCTGCATGGCTATGAAGGCTTCATCACCGATGTCTCCTGGCTGGTCAGTGCGTTTGCCTGCCTGCTGGGCGCCAAACGTGTCGGCCTGCGCCTGCGAACGCTGGACAAGGCCATGTGCCCGCGTTTTCACGTCGACCATGTGCCGGTACGGCTGATAGCCACGTACGCTGGCGTGGGCAGCCAGTGGCTAAAGGAAGGTGTGATGGATCGTCGATGTCTGGGGCAACCTGACGCTGAACCGGGTGACTCGCATGCGGTTCAGCAGTTTGCCTGTGGCGATGTGGCGCTGCTCAAAGGCGAGAAGTGGCATGGTAATGAGGGCATGGGCCTGATCCATCGCTCGCCGCAGCTGGCGCCGGGGGAGCGTCGACTGATCCTGACTCTGGACTGGCTCGCTTAAGGTTTGAGCCAGTTGCCCTGACTTTGTCCTTCACAGAACGGCTGCAGATAGGCCGCATCGCTGGCTACGCCGTAATAGTGAATATCCTGGCGGTAGGGCATATTGGCGACCTGGGCATTGCTGCAGATGCCAAACGCGCCGCCAGGGCATTGATCGACGTACTGTACCTCGACTTTTTGTCCGGCAAGGTTTGGCTGGCAGAAGCCGTCGGCGAACAGTTTCTGCGGAATATTGCGGTTCTGCTGGCAGACTTTTACATCGAGCCGTTCTGCCTGGCTATGCACGACACAAGCCTGGGCCAGCGCCTGGTTCGACGTCAGCGCCAGTAAAAAACAGCCGATCAACCGCATGTTCACCTCCCTCGAAAGCCGCCGATTATGTTGCAGAACATTCCCACCCACGTCATCGCAGGCCCTTTGGGTGCTGGCAAGACCAGCCTGATCAAGCAATTGCTGGCGCAGCGCCCGGCGAATGAGCGCTGGGCGGTGCTGATCAACGAGTTTGGTCAAATCGGCCTGGACGCGGCGTTGTTGACCCAGACTGCCGATGGTATCGCACTGGGCGAAGTGGCCGGGGGCTGTTTGTGTTGCGTCAACGGCGCGCCATTTCAGATCGGCCTCGCTCGTTTACTGCGCAAGGCGCGCCCGGATCGACTGTTTATCGAGCCCTCCGGCCTGGGCCATCCGGCGCAGTTGATGCGGCAACTGAACGAAACGCCATGGCTCGGCGTGCTGGCGGTTCAGCCTTGCGTGTTGGTGCTCGATGCCCGAGCGATGGCGGATGGCACGCCGTTGCCCGACGCGCAGCGGCAAACTCTGGCCGATGCAGGGTTGGTGGTGCTGAACAAATCCGAGCACTTGAGCGAAACCGAACGCCTGGGCATCACCGCGCAACTGCCGGAGATTGCCCTGTACTGGACCCGACAGGCAGCCTTGCCGATCGATCGGCTGCCAGGTCTTGCGGCACGCGGAAGCGGGATTGTGGCTAACGTGAGTCTACCCAGGGAGGTGGGACAGATGCCGGCCGTCTGGACCGACCCGACATCGCCCATCTGCCTGTATCAGCAACAGGAAGGCGGCTGGAGTATTGGCTGGCGCTGGCATCCGAGTCAGCGACTGGATACGGCGACGTTGATGCGCTGGCTGCAAGGCTGGGGCTGGAAGCGGGCGAAGATGGTTATCCACAGCGCCGATGGCTGGGTTTCAGCCAATGCGCTGGAGGGCGCGACGCTGCGGTGGCAGGCCAGCGAGTGGCGCCAGGACTCACGAATCGAATTGATTTTTGATGAGCCTCAAGACGTGGCAGCGCTGCAAGCCGGCCTGGCTAACTGTCGGTGCCCGTGAGTCAGCCTTGCTTCAAGGCTTCCACTTGTTGTGTTCCTGGCGCCACTGACTCAACTCGATGACTTCGGCCCTGGGCCTGGTCTGGACCGGTTCGATCGGTGTCGGCGCTGACTCTTCGAACGGCATTGGGTAAGGCGCCAGCTCGATTTGCGCGCTGTGGGCCCCGAACTGGGTAATGGTGCCCGAATGGCGCGATTCACCCGTGACGGTGAATTCGAAGTTATAGATACGGGCCAGGCGCCGGCGTCCGCTGGCGTCTTTGACTAACCCAATCTTTTTCAGCGCCACGTTGCCGTCCAGCAGCTCGATCTTGAGGTTGGCGCAATGTTGCATGACCCTCGCCAACGCTCGTTCGCGCAAACCATGGTTGTGCCACAGCCAGGCGCCGGCGGTAGCCAACAGCATCAGCACGAAAATATTTCCAAGGGTCAGCATGAACGAAGTGCTCCTACAAGTTGCTGTCAGCTTAACTGTGTCCCCGGTCTGTCGTACAGGTTGCGTTTAGTCGCATACTGCGCGGCTTGAATTTCATTCGTTTTACGGAAACATCCCGCATGAAACGTACCCCTCATCTGCTTGCCATCCAGTCCCACGTGGTCTTCGGTCACGCCGGTAACAGCGCTTCAGTCTTTCCGATGCAACGGGTGGGGGTGAACGTGTGGCCGCTCAACACCGTACAATTTTCCAATCACACTCAGTACGGACAGTGGACCGGCGACGTGCTTGCCTCTGAGCAGATACCGGCATTGGTAGAGGGGATCGCCGCAATCGGCGAGCTGGGCAATTGTGACGCGGTGTTGTCCGGTTACCTGGGCAGCGCCGCCCAAGGGCAGGCGATTCTGGCGGGCGTGGCGCGAATCAAGGCGTGCAATCCCAAGGCAATTTATTTGTGTGATCCGGTCATGGGGCATCCGGAGAAGGGTTGCATCGTGGCGCCCGAGGTGAGCGATTTTCTCCTGGAGGAAGCGGCTGGTGTGGCGGACATCATGTGCCCGAACCAGCTGGAGCTGGACAGTTTTTCGGGACGCAAGGCGCAGTCGCTGCTGGACTGCCTGGCCATGGCTCGCGCGCTCCTGACCCGCGGACCCAAAGCGATACTCGTCAAACACCTGGCCTATCCGGGCAAGCCGGAGGACAGCTTCGAAATGTTGTTGGTAACCGCCGACAGTAGCTGGCACCTGCGTCGTCCATTACTCGCATTCCCTCGTCAGCCGGTGGGGGTGGGAGACCTGACCTCGGGGCTGTTCCTGGCGCGAGTGGTGCTGGGAGACAGCCTGGTGGCGGCGCTCGAATTCACTGCCGCAGCCGTACATGAAGTACTGCTGGAAACCCAGGCGTGTGCCAGTTACGAGTTGGAACTGGTACGCGCCCAGGACCGGATCACCCATCCGAGGGTAAGGTTCGAAGCTGTACCGATCAGCCTCTGATCAACGCGAATCCCTGTGGGCGCGAGCCGGGCGGATCTGTTAAGGGCCGTCGGCTTTGATTTCCTGATAGCGCCTCTCCAGCTCCTGGCGAATTTGCCGACGCTGCTGGGCTTGTTCGTAACGGCGTTTTTCTTCGCTGTTCTGCGGTTGCAATGGCGGGACGGCGGCGGGTTTGCGCTGGTCGTCCACCGCAACCATGGTGAAGAAGCAGCTGTTGGTGTGGCGCACCGAGCGTTCACGAATGTTTTCGGTCACGACTTTGATGCCCACTTCCATTGACGTGTTACCGGTGTAGTTCACCGACGCCAGAAACGTCACCAGCTCGCCGACATGAATCGGCTCGCGGAAAATCACCTGGTCAACCGACAGCGTCACTACATAGCGCCCGGCGTAGCGGCTGGCGCAGGCGTAGGCGACTTCGTCGAGGTACTTGAGCAGGGTGCCGCCATGCACATTGCCAGAGAAGTTGGCCATATCGGGGGTCATCAGCACCGTCATCGACAGCTGGGCGTTTCCGGGTTCCATAACGTACTCACGGTTCAAGGCAGCAATTTCGGGAGTGCACCTCTGCGGGTGCTGGAAGGTTTTCAAACTACCAGTATCGGGACGCTGCGCCTGTGGCAGCCGTCACGCTCCGGTGGATCTGTTTCCATATATTGCACTGTCTTTTTGTCGGAAGTCGCGGTGGTACCCTTCAAAAGCCCCTTGCGAGGGTATTTCCTACAAAGGAAACGGACTCGTCCAGCTCTGTGATGAGTCATTTGAACAGGGAGCCCCACCATGCATGCCATCAGTTTTATTCAAGACCTGGCGATCATCATGATGGCAGCGGGGCTGGTCACGGTACTCTTTCATCGTTTCAAACAACCCGTGGTGCTGGGTTACATCGTTGCAGGCTTCATCATCGGCCCGCATACGCCGCCTTTCGGTTTTATCCATGACGAAGAGACGATCAAGACCCTGGCCGAGTTGGGGGTCATCTTCCTCATGTTTTATCTGGGCCTGGAGTTCAGCCTGCGCAAGTTGTTCAAGGTGGGCGCCACGGCGTTCATCGCGGCGTTTCTCGAAATTGTGTTGATGATCTGGATCGGCTACGAAATCGGGCGCTGGTTCGACTGGAACACCATGGACTCGTTGTTCCTCGGGGCGATCCTGGCCATCTCCTCGACCACCATCATCGTCAAGGCTCTCAATGATCTGAAGATGAAGAACGAGCGCTTTGCGCAACTGATCTTCGGGGTCCTGATCGTCGAAGACATCCTGGGCATCGGCATTATCGCCTTGCTGTCGAGCATCGCTGTCAGCGGGACGGTCAGCTCCGGCGAAGTGTTCTCCACGGTCGGCAAATTGTCGTTATTCATGATTGTCGCCCTGGTGATCGGCATATTGCTGGTGCCCAGGCTGCTGGCTTACGTGGCGAAGTTCGACAGCGACGAGATGTTGCTGATCACCGTGCTGGGCCTGTGTTTCGGCTTTTGCCTGCTGGTGGTAAAGCTGGAATACAGCATGGTGCTGGGAGCGTTTCTGATCGGCGCGATCATGGCCGAGTCGCGGCAGTTGCTGAAAATCGAACGGTTGGTGGAGCCGGTACGCGACTTGTTCAGCGCAATCTTCTTCGTCGCCATCGGCCTGATGCTCGATCCGGTCATATTGCTCCAATACGCTTGGCCGATTGCCGTGATTACCGCCGCGGTGGTGCTGGGCAAGATGCTCTCTTGCGGCCTCGGTGCTTTTATTGCCGGCAACGACGGGAGGACCTCGCTGCGAGTCGGGATGGGCCTTTCGCAGATCGGCGAATTTTCCTTCATCATCGCATCGCTGGGGATGACCTTGCAGGTCACCAGCGATTTCCTTTATCCGGTAGCGGTCGCGGTTTCGGTACTGACCACTCTGCTGACCCCGTACCTGATCCGGGCCGCCGACCCTTTATCGGTCAGGCTGGCTGCCGTTATGCCACAACGGCTGTCGAGGGTACTGGGAATGTATGGCGAGTGGCTTCGCAGCATTCAACCCCAAGGGGAGGGGGCGCTGGTGGCCGCCATGATCCGGCGGATTTTGCTGCAGGTGGGCATCAATCTGGCGCTGGTCATCGCGATTTTTATCGCCGGTGGCTACTTTGCCGAACAGATGTCGGCCTACCTGCAAGCCTGGATCAGCGACCCGAGTTGGCACAAAGCACTGATCTGGGGCGGGGCGTTGTTGTTGTCGCTGCCGTTTTTGATTGCCGCGTATCGCAAGCTCAAGGCGTTGTCGATGCTGCTGGCGGAAATGGGCGTGAAGCCGGAGATGGCCGGCCGTCACACCCAGCGCGTGCGTCGAGTGATCGCAGAAGTGATCCCGATCCTCTCGCTGCTGATGATTTTCCTGCTCTTGGCAGCCTTGTCGGCCAGTATTCTGCCGACCAACAAGTTGCTGGTACTGATCGCGGTGGTGGCCACGGTCGTGGCGGCATTGCTCTGGCGCTGGTTCGTCCGCCTGCATACGCGGATGCAGGTGGCCTTGCTGGAGACCCTGGACAATCACAAGGAATCGTCCGGGCATTGACCGGCGGCGGACGTGCGGCGGATCAGCTTTCCAGCCAGACGTCCCGGGCCCAGTGCCAGACCGATTCCCAGGTTTCTTCGGCAATCAGCTCTTCTTCGGCCTGCCACAACACCACGGTCCCGTCTTCTTCGACGCAGTAGTAGTCGTCGCCGTCCTGGCAGATCGGGATCAGGCTACGGTCGACACCGGCATCCCAGGCATTGGCGGCCACATCTGGCAGATAGGTGTGGGACTGCGGATCGGTGACGGTCACGGGTTCCAGGCTGCCGTAGACAACATCGCTGACCGTCAGCAAAAACTCTCTGAATACGAACGGAATATCGATGAACAGCTGCTCTTCGATCTCCACCAGCAAGTCTTCGTCAGGTAACTCCAGTGGAACCGGCACGGGTTCGTTGGCTTCACGCAATTGTTCGATGATTTCTTCCACGTCCGGGATCCTCTTTCTCGATGGCGCGGTTTATATGGAGCGGTTTATACAGTAGCTCGCTATAGATGCAACCGCGAAATAGAAAACCCCGGCCTGAGCCGGGGTTCTTTTATTTCAACATGCAAAACGCGCAGAGGTTCAACTGTTCTGGCGGATACCGGCCACCAGCCAAGGCTGGTCATCGCCCTGGGGACGTTCCATGTTCCAGCTTTCGCTGAACGCTTCGCCCTTGTCAAAGCGCGAGTCCTTCGACACACCGCTGAAGGTCAGGGTGGCGATGGTCTTGTCGGCGCGATCATCGACACCGTCCAGCTGTACTTGCAGATTGTCGATGTAGGTCGACTGGAAGCCATCGCCCAGTTCGGCCCGCTCGCGCTTGAGGAATTCCAGCAGTTGCGGAGTCACGAACTCAGAGATCTTGTCCATTTCGTTCGCATCCCAGTGTTGCTGCAGGGACATGAAATGGTTGCGCGCAGCTTCGATGAAGCGCTCTTCGTTGAACCAGGCTGGCGCGTTGATCACCGGACGAGCAGCAACGGGTGCTGCCGAACCGCCGAAGATCGAACCACTGGCCGGTTGCTGGTTGAACACCTCACGTTGCATCGGCGCATGACCGGCCGGAGCCAGTTGCTCCTGCTGCTTGCGACGACGGGCGGCAATGAAGCGGAAGACCAGGAAGGCGATGACCGCCATGATCAGGATGTCGAAGATCTGCATGCCCTGGAAGCCGTCGCCCATGAACATGGAGGCGAGCAGGCCACCGGCGGCGATGCCGGCCAGGGGGCCGAGCCAGCGCGAAGCACCGCTGGCTTTGGTGGCGGCGCCAGCCGCACCGGCCGCGCCCGCAGTAGCCGCGGTAGAGCCGGCCGCAGAGGACGGCGCCATCTGGCTGGTCTGGTGGGTCGGGGCAGCGCCCGAACTTTTACCACCGCCAAAGCGCTTGGCGGCATTGGCGTCGATGGCCATCGTCAGGCCGATGCACAACGCCATGGCGATGCTAAGAAAACGTTTCATATAAGGGCATTCCCATTTGTGGATAGCACGCGCGCCATGTTGCACAGGTGAACTGTTGCTGGCTAGCGGCAGAGTGTTTCGGGCTTTTGCGTGACAGGTTAGGTTCAGCTTCAGCCGCGCAAGAGGGCTTGTTGGCTTTTGGCTGTAGGAAAGGGGGACAAGTTCTATCGGAAAGGCAGCAGGCGTGAGCAATCCGACCTGTGGGAGCGAGCCTGCTCGCGATCGCGGTGGGTCAGTCACTGTCAATGTTGCCTGATCCACTGCTATCGCGAGCAGGCTCGCTCCCACATAAAAAGCTTTCAGAACGCCTAGATCGCTTCCAGCTTGGCATACCCCAGCATCAGCCACTTGCTGCCTTCGCTGAAGTTCACCTGAACCCGGGCCTGGGCGCCGGCGCCTTCGAAGTTGAGGATCACGCCATCGCCGAACACCGAATGTCGCACGGTCTGGCCGAGACTGAAGCCGGTTTCCGGGATGTCGCTGCCGCCAAAAAGACTGCTGGTGCTTTGCTGCTGGCCGCCGCCGAACGGACGGCTGACGCTGTTGGACAGCCGCACCTCCTGAATCAGGCCTTTGGGCACTTCACGGACGAAGCGCGACACCTTGTTGTAGGTTTCGCTGCCGTACAGGCGTCGGGTCTCGGCGTACGTCAACACCAGGTTCTGCATGGCGCGGGTGATGCCAACGTAGGCCAGGCGTCGTTCCTCTTCCAAGCGTCCCGGCTCTTCCAGGCTCATCTTGTGCGGGAACAGGCCTTCTTCCATTCCCACCAGGAACACGTAGGGGAATTCCAGACCCTTGGCACTGTGCAGGGTCATCAACTGGATGCTGTCTTCATGCTCGTCGGCCTGGGTGTCGCCGGCCTCCAGAGAGGCGTGGCCCAGAAAGGCCGACAGTGGCGAAAGCTCTTCGTCTTCCTCGGTGTTCTCGAAGTTGCGTGCGGCGCTGACCAGTTCCTCGAGGTTTTCCACCCGGGCCTGGCCTTTCTCGCCCTTTTCCGCCTCGTGGTAGGCGATAAGGCCGGACTGCTCGATAACGGTCTGAGTCATCAAATGCAGCGGCATGTCCGTGCACTTGGTGGCCAGGTCGTCGATCAGGTCCATGAACGCCTTCAGCGCACCGGCGGCGCGGCCGGTCATGCCCTTGTTGGTGACCAACTGGCGCATGGCTTCCCACATCGACACATGGCTGTGGCGCGCGTGGTCGCGAATCGCTTCGACGGTTTTCTCGCCAATGCCCCGGGTCGGGACGTTGATCACCCGCTCCAGGGCCGCGTCGTTGCCGCGTCCTTCGAGCAGGCGCAGGTAGGCCATGGCGTTCTTGATTTCGGCGCGCTCGAAGAAGCGCTGGCCGCCATAGATGCGGTACGGGATACGTTCGCGCAACAGGGCTTCCTCCAACACCCGGGACTGGGCGTTGGAGCGATACAGGATGGCGATGTCGCTGCGGGCCAGGCCGGTTTTCAGCGCGCTTTCGATGGTTTCCACCACGTAGCGGGCTTCATCGTGTTCGTTGAAGGCGGCATAGAGGTTGATCGCTTCGCCTTCGCCGCCGTCGGTCCACAGTTCTTTGCCCAGGCGCCCGGTATTGTTGGCGATCAGGGCGTTGGCGGCCTTGAGAATGCCGGCGGTGGAGCGGTAGTTCTGTTCCAGGCGGATCACTTGGGCGTCGGGGAAGTCCGCCGAATATTGATGAATATTCTCGATTTTGGCGCCGCGCCAGCCGTAGATCGACTGGTCGTCATCGCCCACCACCATCAGGCTGTCGCCGCCCTTGGCCAGCAGGCGCAACCAGGCGTATTGCACGGCGTTGGTGTCCTGGAACTCGTCCACCAGCACATGCCGGAAGCGCTTCTGATAGTGCGCCAGCAGGCCTGGGTGATCGCGCCACAGGTCCAGTGCGCGCAGCAGCAGCTCGGAGAAGTCGATCACGCCAGCCCGCTGACACGCCGCCTCGTAGGCTTCATAGATGCTGCGCATGGTCGCCAGGAACAGATCGCCGCTGGCCTGGATGTGTTGCGGACGCAGGCCTTCGTCTTTCTGGCCGTTGATGAACCACTGGGCCTGACGGGCCGGCCAGCGCTGTTCATCCAGGCCCAGCTCACGGATCACCCGCTTGACCAGCCGCTGCTGGTCGTCGCTGTCGAGAATCTGGAAAGTCTGGCTCAGGCCGGCTTCCTGCCAATGCGCCCGCAACAAGCGGTGCGCCAGGCCGTGGAAGGTGCCGACCCACATGCCGGCCGGGTTGATGCCCATCAGTTGCTCGATGCGATGGCGCATCTCGGCAGCGGCCTTGTTGGTGAACGTCACCGACAGGATCGAATGGGGCGAGGCGTTCTCGACCTGGATCAACCAGGCGATACGGTGCACCAGCACCCGGGTTTTACCGGAGCCGGCACCGGCCAGGACTAACTGACGACCCACGGAGGCCGCTACGGCCTGGCGTTGGGCATCGTTGAGGGAGTTCAGCAGAAGGGAGAGATCATCGCGCATCGGGGCATTCTAGGGTGCGGCGGCAGCCCGGGCAAACCGAGCTTTGCCCCAGCCGATAAAAGACCGGTCGGTGATGACCGGTCGGTCATGGGCCACAGGCATTGGCCGGGCTCGCTTGAAGGGCTCGCGACCCAATGAAATAGCGACTTTTTCAGCATTTTTATGAGCTTGGGCAGTGTGGGATGGCCGTTGCCTTGTGTATGCTCGCTGCATGTTTCGGGTTCTCCATGCTCCGCTGAATAAGAACAAGAACAGTGCCTATGACCCTAAATTCCGATCTGGCGGGCCCCTGTGTGGAGCCACGGATCATCTGCAAGCAGTACGCCACGGAAATGGCGGTCGAACGCACAAGGCTGTTGTATCAGGGTTCGCTGCTGCCCACGCTGTTCATGCTGGTCAACGGCCTGGTTTGCGCCGCGTTGTTGTGGGGGCCTTCGCGTCATTTTCAGGTCAGCGTCTGGCTGGTCTGGTTGCTCTCGCTGGTTGCGCTACGGGTCATTCAGGTGGCGGCCTTCGATTCGGCGATACCCAGCCGCCAGGCGCACCCGATATGGTTGCGAATGTTTTTGCTCGGCTCGGCGATGACCGGGCTGACATTGGCCGGAGCAGGTATTGCACTGGTACCGGCAGACAGCTTTCAGCAACAGGCCTGGGTATTCGGCCTGATTGGCGCGGCCACCTTGTCAGCCAGCGTTGCCTATGCTGTGAGCCTTCCGGCGTTTTTGTCCTTTACCTTACCGTGCCTGTTGCCGGCCATCGGTTATCTCTTCTGGGGCGGCGATGAGCAGCAGCGCGGATGGGGCTGGCTCGGACTGGTCGTACTCGTCTCGCTCAGCGTAGTGGCCTGGCAGGTCAACCGGTTGATACAAAGTGGCATGCTGCGAAGGTTCCAGAATCAGGCGCTGATCGAGCATTTGCAGCAGGCGCAAGCGCGTAGCGCGCAGCTCAACGAGGCACTCGGCCGGGAAGTCGAACAACGCCGCAGCGCCGAGGAAAAACTGCGGTCGGCCCAGGTAGGACTGGAGGCGCGCGTGGTACAGCGCAGCCTCGAGTTGGAGGCGACCAGCCAGGCCCTGAGCAAGAGCGAAGCCCGTCTTGACCTGGCGCTCAAGGCCAGTGAGTTGGGGCTATGGGACTGGAACCTGCAAACCGACGAAGTCCATCACACCCAGCTCAAGGAACTGTTCGGCCTGGAGCCTGAGTACATCACAGCGATGCTCAGTCACCTGACCCCGCGTCTGCATCCTCAAGACGTGCCGGCCCTCAAACGCGCCCTCGTTGAGCACCTCAAAGGCCGCAGCGAGGACTACCAGATCGAATACCGCGTACGTCACGGCGATGGCCATTGGGTCTGGATCGAAGACCGCGGTCGGGCTGTGGAGCGCAGCCCGAGTGGCCGCGTGTTGCGCATGGTCGGCACCCGGCGAGACATCAGCACCCGTAAAGAACTTGAGCAACAGCGCCAATTGGCGGCCACGGTTTTCGAGGCCGCCAGCGAAGGCATTGTGATTTTTGACCCGCATTACGCACTGCTGGCCGCCAACCAGGCGTTCACGCGGGTCACCGGTTTTAATATCGATGACATGCTGGGACGCAATGTCGTCGATCTGCCGTGCAGTCGTGATGCCCGCCGGCACTACCCGATCATCCGCCAGGCGCTCAAGCAGCACGGCACCTGGCAAGGTGAACTGGTGGAGGCCCGGGCCAATGGCGAGTTGTATCCCCAGTGGCTGCAACTGAACGTGGTGCGCGATGCGCGGGGAAATGTGAGCCATATCGTGGGCTTCTTCGCCGATCTTTCGGCCCGGCGCGAGTCCGAAGAGCGAATGCGCTACCTGACCCATTACGACGAACTCACCGGGCTGGCGAACCGCTCGTTATTCCGTGAGCGCCTGCACGAAGCCCACCAGCGGGTGCGTCAGGGCGGACGACGCAGCCTGGCACTGCTGCATATCGACCTGGACCGTTTCAAGCTCCTCAACGATAGCCTCGGCCATGATGTTGCTGACCAACTGTTGCAGAAGATGGCCCGCCGCCTGATCAATGCGTTGCCCGAAGCGGACACCATCGCCCGCTTGTCTGGCGATGAGTTCGGGGTGCTGTTCGACGCCTACGGCAACCTTTCCAGCCTGGCGCGGGTGGCGACCCGCCTGTCCGCCAAGCTGCGCCTGCCGCTCACCATCGAGGGCCACGAACTGGTGGTCAGCGCCTCGATCGGCATCAGCATGTTGCCCGACAATGCGAGGGAGATTTCCACGCTGGTCAGTCAGGCGAACATGGCCATGCAACATGCCAAGCATCTGGGCGGCAACAATTTCCAGTTCTATACCGACAGCCTCCAGGCCAGCACGCTGGAGCGCCTGCAACTGGAGAATCAACTGCGCAAGGCCCTTGAAGAGCAGCAGTTGAAGGTTTTCTATCAACCCAAATTGTGCCTGGCGACCGGCCGCCTTAACGCCGCCGAGGCGTTGGTGCGTTGGGATCATCCGGTCATGGGCCGAGTTCCGCCGGGAGACTTCATCAGCCTGGCCGAAGAGACCGGGCTGATCGGGCCGATCGGCGAGTTCGTGTTGCGCCAGGCCTGTTGGCAGGCGTGCCAATGGCAGCGTGAGGGGCTGGCGCCGATCAGGGTGTCGGTCAACCTGTCGGTGCATCAGTTGCGCCAAGGCAAGCTGGTCAGCCTGGTTCGGCAAGTGCTGGAGGAAACCGGTCTGGCGCCGCAATACCTGGAACTGGAACTGACTGAAAGCCAGTTGCTCGACAGCGTTGAGCACATCATCGCGACGTTCCAGCAATTGCGCGACCTCGGGGTCAAGCTGGCGATCGATGACTTTGGTACCGGCTATTCGTCTCTGAGTTATCTCAAACGCATCCCTGTGGATTACGTGAAAATCGATCAGGCGTTCATTCGTGGGCTGACGGAGGGTAGCGAAGACGCGGCCATTACCCGGGCAATCATTGCAATGGCCCATGGGTTGTCGCTCAAAGTGGTGGCCGAAGGCGTCGAGCGGCCAGAGCAGCTCGAGTTTCTGAAAGCTGAACAATGTGATGAGGTTCAGGGCTATCTCATCAGCCGACCGGTTGAAGCACAAGGGTTGGCCGCGCTGTTATGGGCTAATCGGGATGATTGCTAGCCCGCCGTTGCTACATGGCGTGCATGCGGCATGAAACCGGGAGATTGAGTTACGGATTGGGCGGGCAAAAAGCCGATTCTTGTAGTATAACTACAAGCTTGCTACATCCCGGCTTCTGCCAATAACAAGAGTCCAATCCCTTGAACCTGTTGCAACACATCGCCCAGTCACGCCATCTGCTGCGCAAGTCGGAGCTGAAAGTCGCCGATCACGTATTGCTTGATCCTGCGGCCGTGATGCACAGCTCCATGGCCGATCTTGCCCACAGCGTCGGCATCAGCGAACCGACCATTGTGCGTTTCTGCCGAGCCATCGGTTGTTCGGGTTTCCAGGACCTGAAACTCAAGCTGGCGCAAAGCCTCGCCGCGGGTGCGAGCTTCGGCCAGTTTGCGATCCATGAAGACGATTCGGTCGCCGACTACAGCCTGAAAATCTTCGACACGACCCTGCATACGCTGATGGAGGTTCGCGAGAAGCTTGATCCGGTGGCGTTGCAAAAAGCCGTCACGGCCATGTCCCAGGCCCAGCGTGTCGAGTTTTATGGTTTCGGTGCTTCGGGCGCGGTGGCGGCCGATGCCCAGCACAAGTTCTTCCGGTTGCTGCTGACGGCCGCGGCTTATTCCGACCCGCACATGCAGGCGATGTCGGCGGTCACGCTGAAGCCCACCGACGTGGCGATCTGCATTTCCCAGTCGGGCCGTTCCAAGGATCTGCTGATCACCGCCAACCTGGTGCGCGAAAGCGGCGCCTCGTTGATCACCTTGTGCCCGAGCCAGACCCCATTGGCCGAGCTGTCCACGGTGAACTTGGCCATCGACGTGCATGAAGACACGGAGATCTACACGCCGTTGACCTCGCGCATCGCCCATCTGGTGGTGATCGATGTGCTGGCGATGGGCGTCGCCATGGCGCGCGGCCCAAGTTTGGTCAATCACCTCAAGAGCGTGAAACGCAGCCTGCGCAGCTTGCGGTTGTCACCCAAGTCGGTGAAAGCGCTGGACGATTGACCGCTGGTCTTGAAGTTGGGGCATCTGTGGCGAGGGGATCTGCGAATTCATCGTTCTGTAACGCTCGCGCCGCCAAACCGTCATCGCGCGCCTTCATCGTAAAGCTCCCGTATACGTCTTGGGAGTCTCGACATGACCCAGTCCTACGAAGAACGCAGCGCCGTCAAAACCCGTCGTCAGCAGGAAGACCAGCGCCGCATGGCGTTCCGTCGAGCCATCGAAGACCGCTGTGAGCAGCGCCAGCTGCTGGCCGAAATCAGCGAGTTTCCGGACGCAGCAGAATTCAACTATTGGCAGGCAACATCGGCGGCTTCCCGTCGAAACGCTCAACCAGGCCAATGATCTGAGCACGCTCGCCGCGAACGAACGCCAGGAAGGCGTGAGCCACCGGTGACAAGCGTTTCGCCCTGGCTTGTACCAGGCACCAACTGCGGTACAGCGGCAGCTCCTCCACCGGCAACTCGATGAGAGCGCCGGACACCATCTCCCGGCTTACGGCGTGGCGCGTCAACAGCGCCACGCCCAGCCCTGCGAGAACGCATTCGCGTTGGGCCTCCGCCGACGCCACTTCCAGCGTCTGGGTGAAGTGCACCCGTTTCTCCTTGAAATACTCCTCGCAGGCCAGCCGCGTGCCTGACCCTGGCTCGCGCAGCAGCAGCGTATACGGCTCAAGGTCTTGCAAGCGCAACGGGCCCATGTGGCACAGCGGATGGTCGGGCGGCGCCACAGCGACGATCGGGTTATTGAGAAATGGCAGGAATTCCAGGCCCATGTCCTGAGGCACCATGGACATGATCACCAGATCGTCGCGGTTGTCCGAGAGCCTTCGGATCACTTGGCCGCGGTTGACCACCGTGAGGTTCAGGTTGACCTCCGGGTGCTGGCGCTTGAAGGCGGCGAACAGGTGCGGCACGAAGTACTTGGCGCTGGATTCCACCGCCAGCTTCAATTGGCCTTGCAGCGAGCCCTGCATGTCCGACAACTGCATGTCGAGGTTTTCCAGGCGCCCGAAGATGTCCCGGCTGGCGCGTTGAAGGGCTTCGGCGGCTTCGGTCATGTAGAGTTTTTTGCCAACGTACTCAAACAGCGGCTGGCCAATCAGCTCCTCAAGTGATCGAATCTGTAGGCTAACGGCCGGTTGTGTGAGAGACATTTCGTCGGCTGCGCGGCTGTAGGACCTCAGGTCGCACACCTCATTGAAAATCTGCAGTTGACGTAATGTCATACGCATCAATGACTTACGCATTTTCTATAGGCTCTCGGGCGGGGCGGATGAGTCAACTATAAGTCTTTGCTTATGCACGACCCAATAAATATTCATTTTTGTTAATCAACAGCCAGGACTAGTGTGGTGCTGCGACCGATTGTTACATCTGGTCACGCGTCGACCTGAAGCTCCAGGTCGTGGTACCACCGGCTCAAGGGAACCTCCAATTGATAACAAAGATCCTGATCGCCAACCGTGGTGAGATTGCCGTCCGCATCGTGCGCGCTTGCGCCGAGATGGGCATTCGCTCGGTCGCGGTCTATTCCGACGCTGACCGTCATGCGTTGCATGTCAAGCGTGCGGACGAGGCCCACAGCATCGGCGCCGATCCGCTGGCCGGCTATCTCAACCCGCGCAAACTGGTGAACCTGGCTGTGGAAACCGGTTGCGATGCGTTGCATCCCGGTTATGGCTTTCTCTCGGAAAACGCCGAGCTGGCGGACATCTGCGCCGAGCGCGGGATCAAATTCATCGGTCCGTCGGCTGAAGTCATTCGCCGCATGGGCGACAAGACCGAAGCGCGTCGCAGCATGATCAAGGCCGGCGTACCGGTCACGCCGGGCACCGAAGGCAACGTATCGGGCATCGAAGAGGCCCTGACCGAAGGCGACCGCATTGGTTACCCGGTGATGCTCAAGGCTACGTCCGGTGGTGGCGGTCGGGGTATCCGTCGTTGCAACAGCCGCGAAGAGCTCGAACAGGCTTTCCCGCGGGTCATTTCCGAAGCCACCAAGGCCTTTGGTTCGGCGGAAGTGTTCCTGGAAAAATGCATCGTCAATCCCAAGCACATCGAAGCGCAGATCCTGGGTGACAGTTTTGGCAACGTGGTGCATCTGTTCGAGCGTGATTGCTCGATCCAGCGTCGCAACCAGAAGCTGATCGAGATTGCCCCCAGCCCGCAACTGACGCCTGAGCAGCGCGCCTACATTGGTGACCTGTCGGTGCGCGCCGCCAAGGCTGTGGGCTACGAGAACGCCGGCACCGTGGAGTTCCTGCTCGCCGAGGGCGAGGTGTACTTCATGGAGATGAACACCCGGGTGCAGGTGGAACACACCATCACCGAAGAAATCACCGGCATCGACATTGTTCGTGAACAGATCCGCATCGCCTCCGGCCTTCCGTTGTCGGTCAAGCAGGAAGACATTCATCACCGTGGCTTCGCGCTGCAGTTTCGGATCAACGCCGAAGACCCTAAAAACAACTTCCTGCCCAGTTTCGGCAAGATCACCCGCTACTACGCCCCCGGCGGCCCGGGCGTGCGCACCGACACAGCGATCTATACCGGCTACACCATTCCGCCCTTCTACGATTCGATGTGCCTGAAGCTGGTGGTCTGGGCGCTGACCTGGGAAGAAGCAATGGACCGTGGCCTGCGGGCCCTGGACGACATGCGTCTGCAAGGGGTCAAGACCACCGCGGCGTATTACCAGGAAATCCTGCGCAACCCGGAATTCCGTAGTGGCCAGTTCAATACCAGCTTCGTTGAAAGCCATCCTGAGCTGACCAACTACTCGATCAAGCGCAAACCCGAAGAGCTGGCCCTGGCCATCGCCGCCGCCATTGCCGCCCACGCAGGCCTGTAAGGAAAATAACAATGTCCAAGAAGATTCACGTAACCGATACGATCCTGCGCGACGCTCACCAATCGCTGCTCGCCACTCGCATGCGCACCGAAGACATGCTGCCGATCTGCGACAAGCTCGACAAAGTCGGCTATTGGTCGCTGGAAGTCTGGGGCGGCGCAACATTCGACGCCTGCGTGCGCTTCCTGAAGGAAGACCCGTGGGAGCGCTTGCGCCAACTGCGTGCGGCGCTGCCCAACACTCGCCTGCAAATGCTGCTGCGTGGTCAGAACCTGCTGGGCTATCGCCATTACAGCGATGACGTGGTCAAGGCGTTCGTGGCCAAGGCTGCGGTCAACGGCATCGATGTGTTCCGTATTTTCGATGCGATGAACGACGTGCGTAACCTGCGGGTCGCCATCGAGGCGGTGAAAGCCGCAGGCAAGCACGCCCAAGGCACCATCGCCTACACCACCAGCCCGGTGCACACCATTGAGGCTTTCGTAGCCCAGGCCAAGCAAATGGAAGCCATGGGTTGCGACTCGGTGGCGATCAAGGACATGGCCGGTTTGCTGACCCCGTACGCCACTGGCGAGCTGGTGAAGGCATTGAAGACCGAGCAGTCGTTGCCGGTGTTCATCCATTCCCATGACACCGCTGGCCTGGCCGCGATGTGCCAGCTCAAGGCGATCGAAAACGGCGCCGATCACATCGACACCGCGATCTCCAGCTTCGCCTGGGGCACCAGCCATCCGGGCACCGAGTCGATGGTTGCGGCCCTTAAGGGCAGCGAGTTCGACACTGGCCTGAACCTGGAATTGCTGCAGGAAATCGGCCTGTATTTCTATGCGGTGCGCAAAAAATACCACCAGTTCGAAAGCGAGTTCACGGCGGTGGACACCCGCGTCCAGGTCAATCAGGTGCCGGGCGGGATGATTTCCAACCTGGCCAACCAGCTCAAAGAGCAGGGCGCGTTGAATCGCATGAACGAGGTGCTGGCAGAGATTCCACGGGTGCGCGAAGACCTTGGCTTCCCGCCGCTGGTGACCCCGACCTCGCAGATCGTCGGCACTCAGGCGTTCTTCAACGTACTGGCCGGTGAGCGCTACAAGACCATCACCAACGAAGTGAAGCTCTATTTGCAGGGCGGCTACGGCAAGGCTCCGGGTTCGGTGAATGAGAAGCTGCGCCGTCAGGCCATCGGCAGCGAAGACGTGATCGATGTGCGTCCGGCCGACCTGCTCAAGCCGGAAATGACCAAGCTGCGTGGCGAAATCGGCGCACTGGCCAAATCCGAAGAAGACGTACTGACTTACGCCATGTTCCCGGACATCGGGCGCAAGTTCCTCGAAGAACGCGAAGCCGGCACCCTGACCCCGGAAGTGCTGTTGCCAATCCCTGAGGCGGGCAGTGTGAGCTCGGCGGGTGGTGAAGGCGTGCCGACCGAGTTCGTCATCGATGTTCACGGCGAAACCTACCGCGTCGACATCACCGGCGTGGGCGTCAAGGCTGAAGGCAAGCGTCACTTCTACCTGTCCATCGATGGCATGCCCGAAGAGGTCGTGTTCGAACCGCTCAATGAGTTTGTCGGCGGCGGCAGCAGCAAGCGCAAACAAGCCACTGCGCCGGGCCATGTCAGCACCACCATGCCGGGCAACATCGTCGATGTGCTGGTCAAGGAGGGCGATGTGGTGAAGGCCGGCCAAGCGGTGCTTATTACCGAAGCCATGAAGATGGAAACCGAAGTGCAGGCGGCTATCGCCGGCAAGGTCACCGCCATTCATGTCGCCAAGGGCGACCGGGTCAATCCGGGCGAGATCCTGATCGAGATCGAAGGCTGAGCTAACAGCCTCGATACAACCGTTTAACCTCGGGGGGGCATGTGCTCCCCTTTTTTTTGCCTGTCAGAACATCATTCGCCATTGGCCCATCAACGCCCCGTTACGGTTGTCCTGACCGGTTTCACCCTTATAACTCACCCCCAGGGTATGCCTGGGCGAAACGGCCAGGTCCAGCCCTGTTTCGAAGAGCAGGCTGTCACGGTCCAGTTCGACGCCTTCGACGGTATACGACTTGCCTGCGCCGACCAGGCCCTGGCGGGAAGCGCCTCGGGTCTCGCCGTAGAGATGTTTCCAACCGAGACTCAAGCGCGGCGTCAGTCGCATGCCCTGGTCAAGAGAGAATGACCGGGCGAGGTGCAGGCCCAGGTTGCTGTGGAAATAGTCCTGGGTCTGACCGTTGAACTGCAACGCCGCGTCGCCACCGTTCTCCGAATAGCGATCGCGTTGGTAGCGTTGGTAACCAAGGTCGATATAAGGCTCGATATCGAAGTGACCGATGTTCAGGTTGTAACCGAGCTGGCCAAAGACCTGCTGCGTATTGGCATCGTAGCGACCTTTGAGGCGATCCCTGAAACCGTTGAAGAGCACATGACGCTTGGTACTGCCGTCATGATTGCCGTAAACGGCGCCCAGGCGCAGCGCCCATGGCCCGTCCTGGCGCAAGGCGTAGGCGCCCAGGTGCCAACTGTCGAGCCGACCATCGAACTGCTGGCCGTCCAGCCGGGTTTGCGTCTTGCCGCCGATTATCCCCAGGCGCCAATCCGGGCTGATGGCCCAGTCGGTTCCCAGCATCACACCTTTTGTCGAGTGTTTCAGGGCATAGCTGCCCAATTGTTTGCCGATACTGCCGCTGTTCCCGATGGCCTGGACCCAGACTTGACCGTCAGCGTGCACGCTCCCGGGGTTTTTCTGGCCCATGGCCGAAAGCATTCCGCTGCTGATCGGCGCGATGCTGCTCAAGGTGGCGTTGCCCAGATCCGCAGTGTTGTAGCCACTCAGTTGGTCGATGGCGCTGGCGGCGGTCATCATATCGCTGCCGAGCAAGGCGTTGATGGCGGCGTTGGGTTTTGCGACTGGCTGGGTGGTTTGCAATTGGCCGGTGGGTTTGGGAGCGGTGCTGGTGATTTTGGGTGGCTCGACGGGTTTGATTGCTGGGGCTTCGATCACTGGTCGGGCACCAGCTGCCAGTGCAACGGTAGGCACGTCGATGGGGGCGGGCGCTGCTGGTTTGACCGGTTGCAGCGCTTCGATATGGGCCGCAAGTTCTTGCCCGTTTTCGGTAGTTGCTGCTTGCTTGAGGGGAACATCGTTGCGCGCGTAAGTCAGGTTGACTTGCGTATCGGTGGGGCTCAGCGTCGCCGTCATGAAGGCCAGATTGCTGGAGACCGTGCCGAACGTTCCTTCGATCTTCCCCGCGCGGATGACCGTGTGCTCGCGCGCCTCAATGTATTCGCCCGGCACGCCGGCGACGGTCAGCGTCGCGTTGTTGAGGAGCGCGGTGCCTTCAACGTTGATCGTGGAGCTACCACCATCTGCATTGACCCCGTAGATCAGCTCGGCAGTCTCCGCCAACGAGAAATCCTGAGTTACGGAGGGTGCGCCTGTTTCGGGGCCGACTTCCAACTGGCCCGCGATACTCAAGAACTCCACAGTGCCATTGCCGCTGAAGCTGGCCTTCTCGCGTACATGAACCTGCCCATTGACCACGCCGGAGTTCGTCATGCTGGCACCTGGCTCGACAGTCACGCGATTGGCGATCACGCCCTGGTTATCCAGAGTGCCGAGAACCCCTACCTGCCCGTCGATTCGACCAGTATTGAGCAACGTGGTGTCTGGCTCGATCACTCCCCAGCCTGCGAAGCTCCCGGTGTGTTGCCATTCGCCTTGCGCAACCTGCAAAGCCATGAAATTTCGGGTTTCAGCCAATATCGGATGCTTGGCGGCGTCCAGGCGCAGAACGTTTTTTCCGCCGCCACCATCAATGATCCCGGGGAATTTTGCGTTTGCGCTGATGATGACCCAGTCATTTTTGCCCGTCCATTTCGCGTCGCCTTTACGGGAGGCGTTGGCATTTTGCCGCTTGGTATCCTTAGCTTCGGCGAAGGCCTTGAGGTGCTCTTGTTGCTCGGCGGTTGTGAGAATATCGGCTGATGGCTGAGCCATCGAAACATCGGCGCAGCCGAGCGCCAAGGCGATTGCCAGGGCAAGGTGTTGGGGTGGGTGTAAATGTTGGATAGACATCGAGTGCGGCCTCTCTTGAAAGAAGTCCGCACTTTAAAAATTCCACCCCCGGTCACGCTGCCAGCTAACGCCGCGCCTTGGGCAAGCCACAGCAGATGGAATCTGTAGGCCGGTCGTGTTGCGATCCAGAGATCGTCGCGTTGGCTTCCATGACCTGAAGCGTCGCCCTACAAGATCCTCGGAACTGTCCTGTCAGCTGCGCTTGAGATAAGCCTTCCCATAATGCCGCTCCATCCGCGCCTGGATCAGCTCCAACGCGATGGACATCAACCAGTAAATGATCGCCGCCGTGGTGAGCATTTCGATGTAGCGGTAGCTGGAACGACCATAGGATTGCGCCAGGAACATCACTTCCCAGACGCCCATCACCGAGATCAGGGACGAGTCCTTGAGCATGGAGATGAATTGGTTGGTGGTCGGTGGAATGATGGTGCGCATGGCCTGGGGCAGGGTGACGCGCCAGAAGATCACGGTTTCACCCATGCCCAGCGCAAGGGAGGCTTCGCGCTGGCCATGGGGGACGCCAAGGATGCCGGCGCGGAAGATTTCGCTCAGGTAGGCGCCGTAGTTCAGCGACAGGGCGATGATCCCGGCGGCAATCGCGCCCGGCACCAGCCCCAGTTGTGGCAGGCCCAGGTAGATCAGCAGAATCTGGATCAGCAGCGGTGTGCCGCGAAAGAACGACGCGTAGAAACTGGCAATGCCGAAGGCTACCGCGCTGCTGGACAGCCGCGCCAGGGCGGTGATGAAACCCAGCAAGGACGAAGCGACGATCGAACACAGGCATAGAAACAGCGTCAGCGCCGCGCCCTGCAGAAAGCCGTTGGGTGCCAGGTGCACGCCCAGCAGATTCGGCAGCTTGTCCAGGATGATGGAGAATTTCAGGTCGAAGCTCAGGAAAAAACTCGCGAACAACACCAGCATGGCTGCCCAGGTCAGGTACAACCGTGTGCGAAAACCGAAGATCTTTTTCAGGCGCGACTCGGCCACCGGTTGCGGTGGCCGAGAAGGGGATGGAAAGGAAGTCATTGGCTGATGTCGGCGCCGATCCACTTTTGGGAAAGCTTGCTCAAGGTGCCGTCCTGTTTCAACTGGGCGAACACTTCACGCACCTTGCTGTTCCACTCGGCGTCGCCTTTTTCGATGGCCACCGAGTTCGGCTCGGAATAGAGCGCCTCGCCCGCCAGTTTGAAGCGTTTGTCTTCGGTCAGGCGCGGCTGCGCAGTCACCAAGTTGGTCAGCACCGCGTCCAGCCGCACCCCGGCACCCAGGCCGAGATCCTGGAAGGCCACGTTGTCGGTGTCGTACGGGGCGATCTGCACGTCCTCGAAGGGGTAGCTCAAACGGGTGTCTTCGGCGCCTTCGATCACCAGGTTCTTGTTCAGGTAACTCTCGTAGCTGGAGGCGCTGGTGAGGCCGACTTTCTTGCCGCTCAGGTCACTGGCGCCATGGATGCTGTCGTCCTTGGCGTTGACCACGATCACCGCTGGCGAGGCGTAATACTGGACCGGGAAATCGAACACCTCGGCGCGGGCCTTGCTTGGCGTCATGGAGCAGATACAGATGTCATAGCGCCCGCTCCAGCGCCCGGCGGCAATCACGTCCCAGGAGGGGGTTTCCAGGCGCAGCTTCACGCCCAGTTTTTCAGCGACCGCTTTGGCAACATCCACGTCAAAACCGTCGAGCTGGTTCTGATCGTTGAGGAATGAGAAGGGCGGATAGCTTTCCATCAGCACGCCGACCAGTTCTTTTTTTTGCTCGATGCGATCCAGCGTGGCGCCTGCGAGCGCTTGTGACGAAACGGCCAGTAGAGTCAGGCCGAGGGCCAGCAGCGGTTGAAATTTCACGAGAGATCCCTGGCTGAAAAATAAGTTGTGGTTAACCGATGGGTGCGTATTAAATAGTTATAAGAAGGACTCCGGTAGTGAGTATTTTTCATAAGCTTATGAGTGAATCGCATATGGGCGCAGCAACGATAGTCATCCTTGATGGCGGCATGGGCCGCGAACTGCAACGCCGGGGCGCCCCGTTCCGACAGCCCGAGTGGTCGGCGTTGGCCTTGAGCGAAGCACCCCAGGCGGTCGAAGCGGTACACGCGGCCTACATCGCCAGCGGCGCCAACGTGATTACCAGCAACAGCTACGCCGTAGTGCCGTTTCACATCGGAGAGGAGCGCTTTGCAGTCGAGGGCCAGGCATTGGCGGCGCTGGCTGGGGAGCTGGCGCAGCGGGCGGTACAGGCCTCAGGCAAATCAGTACGGATTGCCGGGTCGCTGCCACCGTTGTTCGGTTCCTATCGACCCGATTTGTTCGATGCTTGCCGTGCCAATGAATTGCTGGCGCCGCTGGTGACAGGCCTGGCGCCTCATGTTGACCTGTGGCTGGCCGAAACCCAAAGCTCGACGGTTGAAGCGCGAGCGATCCACGCCGGGCTGCCGAAGGACGGCAAGCCGTTCTGGCTGTCATTCACCCTGAAAGATGAAGACACCGATGAAGTGCCGCGCCTGCGTTCCGGTGAGCCGGTGGCGGACGCGGCGGCAGTGGCCGCCGAGCTCGGCGTCGAAACGCTGCTGTTCAATTGCAGCCAACCAGAAGTGATCGGCGCAGCAATCGATGCCGCGCGGGACACCTTCGAGCGTCTGGGGGTGAAGATCCACATTGGAGCCTACGCCAACGCGTTCCCACCGCAGCCGAAGGAGGCGACGGCCAACGACGGGTTGGACCCGCTGCGCGAAGACCTTGATCCACCAGGGTACCTTCAGTGGGCGGCTGACTGGCGCAAGCGCGGGGCAAGCCATCTGGGCGGCTGCTGCGGGATTGGGCCGGAGCATATTGCGGTGCTGGCGCAAAAGCTGGTCTGAGCCTGGTTCATCGTACTGTGGAATAACCCTGTGGCGCGGGGCTGCGCAGCGGCCCTAAGAACTTGCGGTTGCTGCGCAACCGAGCGCAAGCGCCTTCGCCACGGAGTCGTGAGATTCTGCTGACATTTGGACTTACGCTTTTCCCCGAACCCTCTAACCCCTCCATACATATGTATGTCATTTCCGCTCGAACGGCGCGATAGGGTCCCAGCCCTGATCACAACCGGACACTGAAATGACTGTTTTCTCTGAAAATGAACGTGGCGTGCCTTCTTTCGCGCGCTTGAAACCCATCAGCCTGTTACCCAACGGGAGCCGATTTCAACCTCATACATTTGCCGATCAATGGTTAGCCCAATGGGGCCTCACCGGCGAGGTGCAGGTTCAGGTCACTTATCTGGAGGTCGAGACTGTCGATTCGGCCGCTGAACGCAAAACCGCCGCGGTGGCGTTGCGGGACGCCGTGACACAAGGCTTTCTGAGAGCCCATCAAAGCCGGGCTTCCTCCTCCGCCTTGTCCCCGCGAGAGGGCTGGGTTTATCCCCACCGAAGTCAGATGTCCCTGGACTTTTCGTCACTGCGGGCCAACGGTAAAGCACTCTCGCAAGACGTCCTGCAGCAATTGCGAGCCGGCATCGAGCCCGGTTATCAGGGCACTGGACAGCCCCTCATCACCGAGGTGGATGCTCACGGCAATCTGCTCGGCGCCCGTGAAAAAGAGCAGCTCCGGCAATTGGGGCTTCTGGATGCCAATCAGGTGAAGCTGGCCCGGTTGCTCGCCGCGCTTCCAACGTTCGACACGGTACTCAAGAGTCTGCTGGTCGGCAGAATCAAGGCAAAGCTTGCGCAAGGGAAATTCCGTGCCTCGGCGTTTGAGCACCTGGACCCGGATCACTGCTACGTGAACCACTTTAGCGTCGACTCGATGGGTAAGCGTGCGTTGATCTCCTCGCAGCGCTTTACCGACGTCATGTTGAGCTGCCTGACAACGGACACACGGCCCACCTACACGGTCGATGGCGTGGGATTCTTCAGTCGTGCGGATACGGTGGAAGAGGCTGACAGCCTATTTGTCAGCCCATTGGATCGGAAAACTGCAGCCATCATGGAGTCGGCATTCTATGTCGCTCAACCGGCCACCAACGAAAGTCTCAAGCGGCAGTTTCAGGATGACCTCCTTGCGTTTCGCACGGGTAAGTACGTAGCGGACTGGCTCGATACACCAAGCCCATCCACAGCTGAAGCGGCGCTTGCTTTTTTGCTGTTTCGGCGCTTCTTGTATTTGTTCGATCTGTACAAGGCTGATCGGGATCCGGCCCTCCAATTGACTCTGAGTGAGCGCAACCTGCAGAACGATGAGGATCGCCTGCTGGACATCATCACGACCCATCCTCGCATGACGGACAGAAACCGCCTGTTGCGGGCGCCCATTCCCCATGTTTATGCCGTCATGCTCGACATGGGTGCCGCAGCGCCCCGCAAATGGCCCGCTGCAATGACCATCAAGCGGGCCGACCAGTCCGCATTGTTCCTGTACTCGCTGGAAGGAGGGATCCAGAAATTCCGTTCCTTCAAGGATCTGGTCAATAAGGTCAGCCCTGTCTATGAGGGACAAAAACGCAGGATTCGGGATATCGCCTCTGAATTGTCTGGACACGCCTTTGAAATCGCAGCCGATGACCTGCTGTGGTTTCAAAGTGCCGCGCTGGAAACGTTTCTGAATGCGCCTGTAAACGAAACACTCGCCTTGCCTGCCTTTGCCCTGAATGTCGAAAATGCGCTGGACCTGCCCATGCTGTCCCTTGCCGGGCCACTGGCTGCGCGCCAGGAAACCCTGGTTGAAGACAATCGCCCTGATTTCTTTAAAACGGCGACCTCTGCGGAAAAATCGCATTATCGCGGTCTGGAGCTGCTGGTATTGGAAGCCGCCTATAAATCGGCAGCCAGTGATATCCAGACGTTGTTGCAGTTCACCCGCCAGAAGATCAGGCAATATCTGCAAAAGGTCGTGCACGCGGACATAGACCCCGATCCGGACCTGTCCATGGTTACGTTTTTCTATGGGAAGAGGGCCAACCCGGGGCAGTCCCGTGTCAGCAGCCTGACCCAGTTGCTATTGGATAACCTGCGACCGTCTCAGCACCCGAATGCAATGAGGGAGGTACTGAGCGCTTACCTGATCGATTCCGACGGCGAACGTATCCGCAACCCGGCCAACGGCTATTTCATTACGTTGAGCGGGCGCGAACTGGCCAAGATGGTGACGAGCATCGATGCCGGTGGCAGTTATGAGGCCATGCTCAGGGAGCAAATGAATAAACCGGCCTACAAGAAGGCCTGGCAGACAGCGTACCTGGCCAATCTGAAATTCAAAGGCTATGAGGCCTCGCTCAAGGGCGACACAGTGTTCAAGGCCCTGGTGGTCGATAAGACCTTCAACCCACCCAAATCAACGAAGAAACTCGCCCTCTGGCTGGACACTGTCCTGAGCTCGCCGTCGGTAGAGGCCCGCGCCTCCGTCATGGGGCGCAGCGTGCATGTGTACGGTCTGATGTTGGGTGGAAGCATGGCCGTCGGCGGCCGACACGCCCATATGGGCAATGCGGTCAGCATCAATGGTGTGCTGGTGTTTTCCGATCAGGAAGGGCCGGATATCAAGGGCACCGTGGGGGTTTATTTTCCCGACAGTCCCGAGGGCGAGGACTTCCACGAGTTTGCCGATCTGAGCGAGGGCGTTGCCGAGCTGTTGTCACGGGAGGATTGGCAGGCGTATTTCCGTTCGCGTATCTCCACGCGTAACCCTTCCGAGATAAAACGCACGCTGGGGCAACAGGGGGGGCGTCCGCTGATTCGCGGTTCGTTGATCACCGGCGATCTTCTTGAAGCCCTCCACCGGGCGCACATCAACTTTCACAGTGCCCATGCCGATCAGCGTTCCAACAGTAACCGCGATGTCCGTCATCAAACCTATGGCAGGTTCGGGCAGATGGCGATCGAGGTTGTCATGGAGTTGGCCGGTATGTTCCTGGCGCCGGGTTTCCAGATGCTCAAGAGCGCCATCAAGACCGGCTTGCTGGTGTACAGGACCGGGGCTATTCCGCTGAACCTGAAGACTCTGGCGCTCGTACATGCGGTAGCGAACCATGGCGGATCGCGTCTTGCCCGAGGCACCGTGCCCTCTCGGGGCCAATCTTTTTTCCGCGCGGTGACCGCGCGCCAGAGTCAGGATGAAGCGCTGTCCGGGTTGCCATTGGACATGGCGATCTATGCTCCTTATGCGGTGAAGGATGTCTCGGTGATCCGTGGGCTGACCGCGGACGCGCGAGGCTTTTATCGTGCCACGATCAGCAATGTGGCCACCGGCAGTGTGACGGCTCGCCCCGTGTATGTGCGACAACCCGACGGGACGGTGTTCCGTGTGCATGACCACACGAAGCTGGATGCAACCGAAGCCACCCTGGTCAACCCGATGACGGGGCTGGACATCCGCTCCAGTGGGGTGATGCGCAGCACCGTGGCGCGCATGTCCGATGGGCAGTGGCGTGCCGTGGGCTTTGGCCGGGGCGGCGGCAAACGGCCGGCGCAGACGCCTGCCCAACCGGGCCCGTCAAAGAAGCCTGCCCTATCGGTTTCCGCTGTTTCCAATTCGATACGCACGCCGGGCAGTTGGAACAATCGGATCATAGACCTGGTGCCGTCAATCATGACGCGCCTGGCGATCTGGCCACAAAACCGCAGCTTGCTGATCATTGATGAAATATCCGCACAACGTGCCTGGTCGGTGCGTTTTACCCCGGGGCAACATGAAACGATTTATCCGGTGGCCGAGCATCCAGATAGAGCAGACACAGATGTCGTTTTGAGACGAACCGGTCATGACCATTACAGTTTGCTCTTGGGTGAGCGCGTGGTGGATATCGATGCCGATGGTGATTGCCTATTCAAGGCCTTGGCGGCTGGGTTGAATGAAGGGCAGGCCCAGGAGACGTTCACGATGCAGGGTCTGCGTGATGCGGCAGCCGATCATGTCGATCTACATCCGGAGTTGAGTCAATACGTGGCGCCGCCAGTCTCCAGAGTGCAGCAAGCGCTCTTTGAAAATGCGCCATCGCTGGTCAATCTTCTGGACAATGCGGCGATGCTCGATCTCACCCGGATCGTCTACGGAACGCCCAACCCGCAGCGCTTGTTCCAACCGACCTTGGATTACTTGGACCTGCATGCAAACAGAACTGTTCGTATGGCAATTACTGGGGCGCCAGGGACTAAGTTACCCCCTGAGATCCTGCAGGAAGTCGGCCGCATGTTATCGCCCCGGTCTCCGGCGAACCTGACGGCGGGCACCAGCGGCCCTTTTTCCGCGCAGGAAAAAGTCACCATGAAGCAACTGTTCGAGGACATTCTGCTGCCGCCTGTCGATGATCAGAACATTCTCCGGCTGCTCGATGACAAGTACCTGCTGGTTTCCAAAGACGTGGCCCACATCATGCTGGAGTATGGGGTCACCGCCCGGCAGTTGGTCGGTCATCATCCCCGCAATAGCCTGGCCTATGTCAGGCATGAGGAGGCGCTGCACGATCATCTGGACCCGGATGAGCTAGAAACGCTGCTGGACGGTGCCCATCTCGTGGATCGCAATGATCTGGATGACGTAAAAGACCAGCTGATGCGTGTTCGGGACAAGTTCGTCGATGACGATGCTGAGCTGTTTGATCAGTTCATGTATGCCGACATGGTCGAGCGGACCGTTGATTTATTCAGAACGGCCCTTGGGCGCTTCCCTGATCTGCTGCGGCGGGCCAACATTATCCTGAGATCCCGCGTTATCGCTCACAACCTCGGTGGCATGTTGTCCGTGAGTGACGTCGCGAGGTGGATCCGTAATCCGGCGCTGTCCGACAGGCGCTTTGAACTCATTGCCGCGTATGCAGACGCCCGTTATGCCGAACTGGAGCGTACGGGACGCATCGACCTTGACTGGATGCAGGTGTTCAATGATCAGAACCTGCAAAACATTCTCGTTTATCGACTTAATTTGATGGCGTTCATGAAGTTCCTGGGCGGGGCGTGGAAGAACGTTGAGAGCATAGACGTACCTGCCGTCGCGAAGTTGTTTAGCCCTCCAGGGGAGTCGCCGTCCAATAATCGGGTGGCCATCTTGTTAAATACCCCGGGTTTAGTGGGGAACCTTATGCGTCTGCGAGCCGATTACGCCATGCAGATCTGGCTTGACCTGATTGGGCCGCATTTTAGCGATGCGACTATTCGGCAGGCGCTTGGACGACCGGGGTCGCTGCGTTCTGGACTGGAATTTGGATTGGCATTAAGAGAAAGCCTGGGGGCAGAAGAAGCCCGTGCGAATCGAATCATCCAGACCCTGTTCGCCATCGGCCAACGACGGGCCCAGCTCTATCTCTACAACTTTAACTTCCCAGCTAACCGCTTGGGGCATAGCCGTCTGGATTTTGCCGTGTACCTGGAAAGTCATCTGAGCATCCCGCAATGGGCCTGGCAGTATGCACGACGGGGCGTGACCCCTGACTCGCTCAAGCAGTTTGGTGAGGTGAAGCGCAAGTCGGAGTGATTTGACGGTGGGCAGGCGACGAATGTGTCGACTGCCCAATAGCCATCGCGAGCAGGCTCGCTCCCACAAGGGATTGGCGGCGAATACAGATTCTGCATTCGCCCTGGGCTCCTGTGGGAGCGAGCCTGCTCGCGATAGCTGACTGTCAGGCGAAACAATTTAAGAGCGACACTCCACCAACCCAAGCACCTGCCCACCCGCGCTCTGGTTCTCCTCACTCAGCCAGCGCTCGAATCCTGCCCGGATCGCCGGCCACTCCGAATCCAGCATCGAGTACCACGCGGTGTCGCGGTTCTGGCCCTTGACCACCATATGCTGGCGGAACACCCCTTCAAAGGTGAAGCCCAGCCGCTCGGCAGCGTATTTGGAACGGGCATTGGCGTTGTTGCACTTCCACTCCAGGCGCCGATAACCCAGAGCGAAAGATTCCTTGGCCAACAGATAAATCGCCTCGGTGCTTTTCGGCGAGCGCTGCATCGGCGCGCCGAAGGTCACATGGCCGATCTCGATGCGGCCTTGTGCTGGCACGATCGACATCAGGCTGAGGATGCCCTGCACCTCGCCACTGGCGCGGTCGATCACGCTGAAGAAATACGGGTCGACGTTGGCGGCGTGATTGGCCAGCCACGCATCGAACGCACTGCGATCCTTGAACGGGCCGTAGGGCAAGTAATCCCAGAGTTTCGGGTCGGCACCGGGCCCTTCGAGGGCTTGCCACAGGCCGTCGGCGTGACGCGCCGGATCGAGTTTTTCCAGGCGGATGAAGCGCCCTTCGAGCAACTGCGTAGACGGCGCCGGAGCGCCTTTCCAATCGGCGAGGGAAATCGACATGCTGCGCTCCTTACAGGGCTTTGCGAAATTGAATGTAACCCGGGCGCTCGGCGATGCGCTCATAAAGCTGGATCGCCGTCGCGTTGGTTTCGTGGGTCAGCCAATGCACCTTGCAGCAACCATCGGCCTTGGCGGTGGTGTAGACAAATTCGATGAGCTGGCGACCGACCCCGGTGCCGCGGCTGTGCTCTGTCACCAGCAGGTCTTGCAGGTAGCAGGAGTTTTCGATGCTCCAGTTCGACCGGTGATAAATGAAATGCACCAGGCCTACCGCCGCGTCGCCGTTCCAGGCGAGAGCGCCGTGGGTCGGCTCGCGGTCATCGAGCAGGCGTTGCCAGGTGCTTTGGCTCACGGCCTGCGGCAGTTCGGTGTTGTAGAAACGCAGGTAGGCCTGCCACAACGGCAACCAGGCGGCGTGATCGTCAGCGCTGACGAGGCGGATCTGGGGATGGCTCATGTTCACTCCTTGGAGGATAGGTCATGCATCAGGTATGCGAGGGCCTGGTCCTGCGGGTCCAGGCTGGCGGCAAGACCCTGGCGCACCCCGCTGATGTCCGCGGGGCTGCGGTTCTGGCTGAGTTTGCGTTTGCCTTCCAGGCGCTGGATGGGCAGGGTGAAACCGACGATGGCCTTGAGCATGCTGTCGATGTACTGCGCCGGTGCATCATCGATTTTCCAGGGCTGGGCGCGGCCGGCTTCGTGACGATCGGTCAGGGCGCCCACCAGGTTACGCAGGCGATGGGAATCGCTGAACACCTCTGCGCGGCCATAGGCGTGTACGGCCAGATAGTTCCAGGTCGGCACGACTTTGCCGTGTTCGGCCTTGCTGGGATAGAAACCGGGACTGACGTAGGCGTCGGCCCCGGCGAAAACCACCAATGCTTCGGCACCGGCTTCCAGGTCATGCCATTGTGGATTGGCCCGGGCCATGTGGCCGTAGAGGCTGCCATTGGGGCCTTGTTGCGGGTCCAGCAACAGTGGCAAATGACTGGCCTGCAAGCCGTGTTCACCGTGAGTGATCAATACAGCCAGGCGGCAATCACCCATCATGGCATGCAGTTGGGGCAGGTCTTCGACGACAAAGGCTTGTGGGTTGTACATGACGATTTTCCTTGGCGAATGCGAGCATCCTAGGCAGGCTATTGGTCTGTTGTAAGAGCCACTTATGACCAATTCGATAGGTCCATTTGCGAGGACTCTCATGAACAATGCCGTGCCGCCACTGTCGTTCAACCCCGCCGGCATTGAGCTGGACCGCCGTCAGGGGCTCAGTCGCCAGCTTTACCAGGCTTTGCGTATGCGGGTGCTGGATGGGCGGTTGGCCAGCGGTACGCGTCTGCCGGCCAGTCGCGATCTGGCGGCGGCCTTGGCGATTTCCCGCAATAGCGTGGTGCGGGCCTATGACCAGCTCTACGCCGAGGGTTTCATCGAAGGACGGGTCGGTGACGGCACTTATGTGGCAAAACTGTCGTCGACGGCCCTGCCGCTGAAAAACATATCCACAAAAGTATCCACAGGGTTTTCAACAGGCTTATCCACTGGTTTACCCACAGATTGGCTGGATTTACCTGTGGGTCCATCCAGTAAAGTTATCCACAGCGGTGCATTGGAACGGGTTGGAAAGCACCATTTGCCCCAACCACCCCTGGGTCCGCCAAGGGCATTTCGGGTCGGTGTTCCGGCGTTCGATCTGTTTCCTTTCGAGGTTTGGGCCAAGCTGAACGCGGCTTTCTGGCGCAAGCCGGATCTGCAGCAACTGTGCTATGGCGATTCCCAAGGTGATGCGCGCTTGCGCGGTCTTATCGCAGCGTATCTGCGCAGCTCCCGAGGCCTGCACTGCACAGCTGAACAAATTGTGATCACCAGCGGAGCTCAGCAGGGCATTAGCCTTTGTGCACAGCTACTGGTGGACCCGGATGACGTCGTGGCTGTGGAAAACCCCGGCTATCGCGCTGCCGGGCATGCGTTCTCTGTCGCCGGTGCCGAGGTCAGAGGGGTGCCCGTGGATGGCGATGGTCTGGATTGCGCGGCGCTGGGTACGTTGAACCACTGTCGGCTGGCTTATGTCACGCCGTCCCATCAATACCCGACCGGGGTCGTCATGAGCCTTGCGCGGCGCTTGGAGCTGCTGACCTGGGCCGAGCGCAATAATGGCTGGATCGTCGAGGATGACTATGACGGCGAGTATCGCTACAGCGGTGCGCCGCTGGCGCCTCTGGCTGCACTGGATCGCCAGGGGCGGGTTCTTTATGTCGGGACGTTCGGCAAAGTCGCGTTCCCGGCCTTGCGCCTGGGTTATCTCGTGTTGCCACCCGGCCTGGTAGACGCCTTCGCCCGACGTCGTGCGGTGGATGTACGCCACTCTGAAGTCAGTACCCAGGCGGTGATGGCCGAATTCATGGCCGCCGGGCATTTCCAACGGCACATCAGGCGTATGCGCCGGGCCGCCCTGGCCAGGCGCGACGCGCTGCTGGCCGGCTGGCCGAAGGCGGTTCCAGGGGTTGGCGCCATGCCCACGGTGGTGGCGGGCCTGCACGTCACTGTGCCGATGAACAGCGTCGAGCGTGAGCAAGAGCTAATAGCCCGAGCGACCCATGCCGGTGTCGAAATCAATGGCTTGAGTGGTTATTGGTTGCCCACCACGACGACGCCAGTGCGAGCCGGGCTGGTGCTGGGGTTCGCGGCCGTCCCGCCAGCAGCGATTGGCACCGCGCTGGCGAGCCTGGCCAAGGCCTGGAGAACAGGAGGCTGAGCGCTTGGCACAATCCCTGTGGGAGCGAGCCTGCTCGCGAAGACGTGGGCGCATCCAACATGGCGGCTGGCTGATCCACCGCTTTCGCGAGCAAGCCCGCTCCCACAGATTCAGACCCTGACCGTTATGAGGGCCGCTTTGGAAAGAACACTTCCCTGGCCTGATCCACCGCAATTTCGCTGCGGTAAAGATCGATCAGTTGGCGCTGGGTGAGATCCTGGGTGGCGTCGGCGCGTGCTCCCTTGTTGACTTGCTCCGGTGTTTTCAAGCGACCGGAAAGGTAGGCGTGGGCGGGGACCCAGTCGGTGGAGTAACGGAAATCGGCAAACCAAAGCGTTTTGTTTTCCTTCACGTCCCTGATCTCATACCGGTCGAGATAGCCGCGAAGAGGGCCTTTGTTTTTTTGTCGGTTCTTTAGTTTGGTGATGGAAATACGGTTGCGGCTTTTAAGCCAAATGACGCCATCCATGGTCGGAGGGCGATGTTTGATGACATTCAGTACGGCATCGAAGGCTTCCTCGTACAGGGCCTTCGCTTGCGTCTTGAGTGCCATGCGCAGGGCTTCGGCGGTACGCTTTTGTTTTACTGACACTTCAACGGTTTCGTTCGAGGCACTGTCCACTGCCTTTTTGATTGCAATGCCGACTTTCTCCATCCTGTTTGCATGGGCGTTCAGGATCATTCCGAGACCGGTGGGCGATCGGCCTGGCGCATTCATGTGCTCCTCGACCTGCGCCTGGAACGCCTCCAGCCCATCGATCAGGGCTTGGCCCTTTGCGAGGCTGGTTGCCAGTGGCGGGACGATCTGCGGCGTGTCGGCGAGCGCATGGGGCACCCACTCACCGGTTCCCTTGCGGTGGAAGGTGGCGATGATCTTGTCCGTGACCGGGTTCTTCACATCGACCCAATCGGTTTCTTCCTGCATTTTCGTTAAACGAGGCTCACCACTGACAAGGCCCCAAAAGCGTGCCCTGATGAACTTCTTCCTGAACCTGGGGCGTGGCTCGTAAGGGTTGCCCATGCTGCGCCGGTTGCTTCTCTCATCCAGGGCCTGGGCCAAATGTTGCAGTGCCCGTTTTTTCAGGCCGCCGATCTGCTTGTTCAGCCGATTGAGTTCGGCCGGCCGGGCGCTGTCCTTGTATTCAGTGCCCACGTATTCGAGTTGTTCTTCAAGGGCGGTGAACTGTTCCGTGAGACTGCCAAATGCATCGATTTGCTCATCCAGCCGGATCACGCTGCGTTCCTCGATGGCGTCGTGCAGGCTTTGGAAGGCGATCGTGGCGCTATCAACCAGTTGGTTAATGACCGCCCAACCTTCGGGCACTGTATTGATGCTGTCGAGCGACAGGCAGAGGTGGCGATACATGTCCAACTGGATAAGACGAATACCGTCGCTCTTGTAGGTCGGCATTCTTCCACGGTGCTGCCGGATAAACTCAAAACCTTCACGCCCCAGTATCTTGAGCCTGGAAAAACGGGTCTCCATGTAATCCAGGCGCTCGTTCATGTCCTCGCCGACCCGGATCATGCTTTCGGCTGCATCGACGTGCTGCTGCTCCACGACCGCGACGCCGGTGGTGGCCATGTCCATGGCTGTTCTCAGGGCAGGGGTAAACCGCTCTTTCAGCGCGTCTATCTCTTCGAACGTGAAGTTGATCTGTGCGTTCAGGTAGCCAAGCCTGGCTTTAGGCGCGTCGGGTCTTGATTGGAAGACGGGCCATTGCGTCAGTATGTTCAGCGCTTCTTCATAGCTTTCGCGCTGGGTTTTCAAGGTGCTCAAGTAAACGTTGCGCTTGGTCTCCTTGGCGGAGCCCGAGGCGCTGTTCAATTCTTGCGCATTCATTGTCAGCAGTGCCTGGTGCTCCGGTTTTTTTTCTTCGAAGCGGTTCAGTTCGGCCAGCAGTTGAACGCTGCGGCGGTGAGTGTCGGCGATGACTTTTTCCATCGCACCTTTTGAGCCCGTTCCGCGCAGGCGCAAACGGATGTCGATATGCCAATTGCCGTGTACATCCAGCCTCAGGGGAGGGCCCAGGCGCGAGGGATTCTTCCCGTCGACGACGCAGACCTTATCGCCCACCATCAGCACGTTGAACCATTTTTCTCCCACTTTGGCGTACCACCGCCCCTGTCGTTGATAGAGCCCTTTGGACATGCCATCGGTATGGGCCTGCCCTGGTGTTTCGGGCGCGTCGACACTGAAACTCTCAAGGAGCTTGGCACCCTCTCCCGATTTGCCTGTCAAGGCACCGCTGGAATGGATGGACTCATAGTGTTCGGGGTGCGGTTGCTTAGCGGTGGAAGGCGCGAGTTTTTCGATAATGAGCTTGGGTTTAACCAGCTTGACCGGCTCCTCTAACACCTCCGGCGCCGCTGCCCTGCGACTGCGTGTGCCTTCTCTGGCATGGTCGATAGCGTGGGTGGTGATCGCCATGGCCAGGTTCAGCAGCAGGTCGACGAATGCCTCCCATGTGGCTTGGTCGTTGGCGTGTTCGCTGTCCTGCATCAGCGTTTCAATGTCATCCAGAATTTGCCAGAGCCAGACGGCGGTGCCCACGGCAGCGCCCAGATAAGGCAGGGCCAGGTTGAAAATCAGCCAGCCTGCCTGCTTGAACGTACTCCAGCGGGTTTCGCTGTTGGAGACCGATTGCCGGTCTGCAAGCTCGACCAGGGCATTGGCATTGGCCTTGAACAACAGTGGCAGGAAATCGGGGCCCAGGGTTTTTTCGCTCAAACCGACGGGGGCGCTATCGAGCCATGATGTAAAAGGGTCCGTCGCAAACTCAACGATGACCCAGGGTGAGGGCAGCGGGCCCGAGAAAATGTATCGGCTGTAATTGCTGCGCACCTCATCGGGTAGCCAGGCCAGGACCGATTGGCGCAATTCAGGGATTTGCCTGATCGCATACAACAGGTTGCTGGAGGAGGGGTACTGGCACAACTGCGGCTCAAGCAGCGGTCGATAAAGCAGGCAGGGACCGGCGTCTGGATTCTTCGGACCGATCACGAACATATTGGTCACGATGTCTTCCGAGGGGATCAGTTTCTGTTGGGATATGAAGGCCAGCCTGCGCAAGACGATGGGTTGTCCGTCGACCTTGCGATCGGCTTCCTCCGGTTCCATCAGTGCGGCGACATAACGGTAACCCCGTTCGTCGATGTTCCCACGCCCTCGGATCTTTCCCTCCAGCGCCAGCATGGGCAGTTGAATGCGCAACTGGGAGGTGTACAACTCTTCGCGGCGGGCCGATTCGGTCGGATCGTCGAGCAGTTTGCTCTTCACCAGATCGGGATAGACGCGACCGATATCGATTTTGGTGATCAGGCTTTCGATGTAGTCGGTCGTCATCCAGGTGGGCAACACCTTGTCGGTGAGGGACCTGACGGTTTTGTTGCCCAGGGGCAGTGCAATCAGGTTTTGCAAGGCCAGCTCAACGAGATTGAACCGGGTGGTCTCGAATTTGCCCGGAACGATAAAAGACCCCCAGGCCACGAGGCTGCGAATCTGGATCTCGATTTTTTCCGGATCGAGTGTCGCAGCGTCGGCATGGTCCGCTTGCATCTGCTTCTTGAGGGCGTTCAAGGCAAACTCCTTGATAGGAGCAATATCGTCCAGGTAGGTCTTGCCGGCATGGGAACTGCTCAACGCCGAAAGGTTTTTCATGTGCTGGGCGAACAGAATCTGATCGGATATCGACGCTGCCAGCAGCCAGTCGGGGATCTTTTTATCGAACCAGGTCGCGCCAAGACCTTTTTCTGCGTCCAGCCCGCTGGTCACTGGCTGGTCGTCTTCGATGGATGCAACTTTTTTCAGAAAGCTGGAGGAACCGAGGATCTTGACCTGCATGGCGATCAGGCCGCAGGCCTTTTGATCGAAGATGTTGCCGGTGGGCTCATACAGCCGCCACTGGATTTTCTTGCGGAACGTGGTGTCCAGTTGCGTCGGGAGAAATTGCCCCAGCGCCTGCTGTGAATCGAATTTTTTATAGCTGTCGCGCAGCGAGTACGTAAGGATGACCTCTTTACTGGCGATGGTTCCGATCAGTACCACCAACGAATTTTCGTTCAGGCGGCTCACTTTGGTCCCGTCAACTTCATCGATGTCGATCAGGTACGCGTGAGTGTCGTAGCGATCATGTTGCTTGCGGTCCTCCGGGTTGGGGTAAAGGAACAATTGCCTGGCCATGTCGCATTCGGTCGTGGTCCAGCCATTGACCTCTTTGACGTCCCAGATCTTGCGCAGCGTTCTGGAGAGCTCATGCCAGCGTGGGCCGGATGTGCCCACTGGCGCGTTCCAGTACGCCAGTTGTTGTTCCTGGCAGGCGGACAACATGACGGGCTCCAGTTCGTTGATCAGGGCTCCGATCTGTTCGATACGTACCGGCAGATGCACCTCCGGGGTGCTGATCGGTAGCTGAGTCAAAAAGTGCACGCCTTCGATCAGCATGGTCGAATCGCTCACGCCTACTCGTTCGGCCACCATATCGCTGAGGGTTTCGTAACGGGTGGGCAGTTCCAGGATTTCGCCGTCGACAATGTCCCAGCGAGGCTCGCCAACGACTGTGTTGAGCGGATCGAGGTCCAGTGTCGGATACATTTTCTTGAGGGCCCTGCGCAGGAGCACCGCGGCAACTTCCGGGGAGGTAGGCCCTGCGAGTAGCTGGTTGAGCACAGCATTCTTGAGGCTGGCTTCAGGTGTAGTGTTCGTGGTTGTAGAGGTTCTGGTCATCTGACGCTCCCTGTCTTGCGATAGGTGGAATCCCCGCCGCTGAATGCTTCGGGGATTCCATGCTAGGGAGGTACAAGACAGGGAAGGTGGTAACTATGTATAGGCCGCCTGACAATGCCCGGTTGGGAATAAACCCTTTGCCACAGAGCCTTTACTGGCCGGATTTAATCCGGGTCCAGGCTCGCGTCCGCGCGCGCTCGGCGTCCCTGGGCAACGGTTGCAAGGTGTAGAGCGTAGCCATCGCCGCCTCGGTCGGATACAGGTTGGGGTTGCTGCGGATCGCCGGGTCGACCATTTCGGTGGCGTCCTTGTTGGGGTTCGGATAGCCAACGAAATCGCTGACCGGTGCGATCACCTCCGGTTGCAGCAAGTAGTTGATAAAGGTGTAGGCGTCGTCCGGATTTTTCGCCCCTTTAGGGATGGCGAGCATGTCGAACCAGATTGGCGCGCCTTCCTTGGGCAGGCGCATGTCCACGGTCACGCCGTTCTTGGCATCCTTGGCGCGGTTGGCCGCCTGGGAGAAGCTGCCGGAGTAACCGACCGCCACGCAGATATCGCCGTTGGCGATGTCAGCCATGTACTTGGATGAGTGGAAATAGGTGATGTGCGGGCGGATCTTCATCAGCAGCGCTTCGGCCTTGGCATAGTCCGCCGGTTGCTTGCTGTTGGGGTCCAGGCCCAGGTGCTGCAAGGCCAGGGGCAGGATCTCCGACGGTGAGTCGAGCAGCGCCACGCCGCACTGCTTGAGCTTGCTGATGTTCTCTTCCTTGAAAATCAGGTCCCAGCTGTCCACCGGCGCGTTGTCACCCAGGGCAGCTTTGATTTTGTCCGGATTGAAACCGATCAGGATGGTGCCGTACATGTAGGGCACGGCGAATTTGTTGCCGGGGTCGTTGGCTTCGATCAGCTTCATCAGCTTGGGATCGAGGTGGTTCCAGTTTGGCAGCTTGCTGCGGTCCAGGGGCTGGAACACCCCGGCCTCGATCTGCTTGGCCAGGAACACGTTGGACGGCACCACCACGTCGTAGCCGGAATTGCCGGTCAGCAGCTTGGCCTCCAGCGCTTCGTTGGTGTCGAAGATGTCGTAGACCAGCTTGATCTGGCTGTTCTGCGCCTTGAAATCCTCCAGGGCCTTGGGCGTGATGTAGTCGAACCAATTGTAGACGCGCAAGGTGCGCTCCTCGGCCTGAACAGCGCCGCAAAGCAGCGCGGCGCACACGGTCGGAGCCATTAAACGCTTGAGTCTGTTCATGCTTGTATTCCTCATTCGGCGCTTTGGAAACCTTCGAGAACGTTGACGGCATTGATGCCGATTTCTGCCACCGCGTAACCGCCTTCCATCACGAACAGGGTCGGTTTGCCCAATGCAGCGATGCGCTTGCCCATCGCCAGGTAATCCGGGCTGTCGAGCTTGAACTGCGAGATCGGGTCGTCCTTGAAGGTGTCCACGCCCAGGGACACCACGATCACATCGGCGTCGTAGCCTTGGATCTGCCCGCATGCCTGTTCCAGCGCCGCGCTCCATGTATCCCAGCCTGAACCGGCCGGCAGAGGATAGTTGAAGTTGAAGCCCTCACCGGCGCCTTCACCGTACTCGTCGGCGTAACCGAGGAAGAACGGAAACTCGGCTTCCGGGTGGCCGTGGATCGAAGCGAACAGCACGTCGCTGCGCTCGTAGAAAATCGACTGGGTGCCGTTGCCGTGGTGGTAATCGACATCGAGGATCGCGACCTTCTTATGGCCCTGGTCGAGAAACGCCTGGGCGGCGATGGCGGCGTTGTTGAGGTAGCAATAACCGCCCATCAAGTCGCCGGCGGCGTGGTGCCCCGGCGGGCGGCACAGCGCGAAGGCACTGCGAGCGCCGCGCTGGATCTCGGCCTGGGCGGTTAGGGCGACCTGGGCGGCGCTGTAGGCTGCCTGCCAAGTGCCGGCGGTAATCGGCGCGCCGGCGTCGAAACTGTAATAACCCAACTGGCCGTGCAGGCTCGTGGGTATGACCGTGCGAAAGGTCCGCGCAGGCCAGGTGAAGGGCAACAAATCGCCCTCGCGGTTGTACTTGGCCCAGCGGTCCCAAGCACCTTTGAAAAATTCCAGATACGCCGCGCTGTGGATGCGCTGGATCGGCCCCAGGCCAAAATCCTGCGGCGCCTCCACCGGCCCCAGTCCCCGCGCCTTGACCCGCTCCAACACATGATCGGCCCGGGACGGCATCTCGAAGCAGGGCATCAATTGCCCGTCCATCAACTCGCAACGCCCGTGGTGCAGGTGGTGATCGTCTGAATAGATCGTCAGCATTTTTTTGTTCTCCGCAAGGCTGGTCGGTTTGAACACAGTCTTGCGGCGTGCGGCGTTTCAGAGAACGGCAGGAGAGGCCAAAAGGGGATCGAAATGGCCAAAAGGTTTGACCGTAAATCGCCCCTTGGTGGCGCGGGTGTGCGCGGGGGTGGGGCATGGAGCTCCTGTGGGAGCGAGCTTGCTCGCGAAGGCGGCGGCACGTTACACCTGATCTGAAGGCATACACGGCATGTGGCGAGGGAGCTTGCTCCCGCTCGGCGGCGTAGCCGTCGTAAACCGGCTGATGCGATTTGTCTGGAGAATGCGTCAGCCTGTTTTGGGGCGGCTTCGCCACCCAGCGGGAGCAAGCTCCCTCGCCACGGGGTTGATGGTGTAACGGCTAGCGTGGCTTGACGTTATCCAGCGCTCGGTTCGCCAGCAATGAACTCAGCTCAATCAGTTGCTGGATGCCGAGGAGGAAGTGGCGGTGCGAGCCTTCCAGATCGAAAGCCAACTCGTTGACCATCGCGTCGGCAGAAGCCAGAGTTTCGCTGAGGTTGGCCAGCAGGCATTCGTTGTCGAGGCCTTTTACGACGGAGAATAGCTGGCCGGGTTGGATGGTTTCCGCGGGTTTTGCTGGTTTGGCCGCCAGGTAATAGTCCAATGCGCGTTTGGAGGCTTCGTCGAGCTTTTTTGCGTTGAGACCGTCCAAGTAGGGGGAGTTGGGATCTGCTTCTGCTGGGTTTGGTTTAATCTTGAACATAGTGAAGCTCCTTTCACGTGAGGAACTTTCGTCAACCGGGCCGCCAAACCCGTTCGCTGGATGTCAGCGACAGGGAGACGATAGGTGGTGAGGGCAAGGCGCACAAGCAGGCGGATTCTGGCGTAGTTGTAGGCAACTGCGCAGGGTTGCGTGGGGTGGTGGAAGTGTGACGGCGGGTGGGTAAACAGAGCTTCGTGTCGCTCTGCGATTCGTGGCGAGGGAGCTTGCTCCCGCTCGGCGGCGCAGCCGTCGTAGACCGGTTGTTGCGGTCTATCTGGCGTCAGTTTTTAGGGCGCTGGATGTGTCTGAGCGGACGCCATCGCGGGCAAGCCTTGCTCCCACAGGGGATAGGTGTTGTGCGTGAAAGCGGCGATTACCGAAGGTTCAGGACCTGAACTGACTCGGCGCCACCCCACTCCAGCGCACAAAGGCATGTCGAAAACTGGCGGTTTCGCTGAAACCGAGCATTTCGGCAATCTGATAGATCGGCAATTTATCCTCGCACAGCATCTGCTTGGCCCGTTCGAAGCGCAGTTCGTCGAGCAGTTCCTGATAGCTGCAGCCCATATTTTTGAGGTGACGACGCAAGGTGCGCGACGAGCAGTTCATTTGTTCTGCCAAGCCTTCCAGGCCGGGAGCGGCGTTCAATTGTGCACTGAGCAGTTGGCGAATCCGCCCCAGCCAGGCCTGGCGACCGGTGAACTCGGTGTTCTGCCGACGGCAGCGTTCGGCCATGGCGTGGTGGGTGATGGGGTCGGCCAGGGGCAGTGGTTGTTCCAGCCAGTGACGGTCGAAGGCAAACGCGTTGTCGATGCTGTCGAAACGCACCGGGCAGTCGAAAAGCGCTGCGTAGCGCGCCTGGTAATCGGGCGCCGAATGTTCGAAGCGCGCCGCGCGCAGAGGCAGTGTCTGGCCGAGCAGGTCGTTGCAGATGACTTTTAGCGAAACCATGCAGAACTCGGCGTTGAACACCGCCAGGGCGGGGTTCTCCCGATATTCGCTGGCGCTGAGCCAGACCGTTTCATGGCCTTCTTCCAAGTGCAGGTCGAAGAGTGTTCCCAATAGCGCCGGATAGCGCAGCGCCAAACGCAAAGCGTCACCCAAAGTGGCACTGCTGAGTAGGGCATACCCCAGCATCCCGTAGGACGACACGTGCATGCGCAAGCCCAGTTCCAGGCCGATGTCGCGCTTGAGGGCCACGGCATTGGCGCAGACCTGCATCTCCTGATTGGTGGTGATGCGCGTGTCGGCCCGGCTCAGATCCGCCGCGCTGATGCCGCTGCCGGTCAGCAATGCATCACTGGGCAGGCCTTCGTGCTTGAAGGTATTGAGTACCAGGGAGACGGCGTTGAGTGTGGTGAGGTGGGAGTGAAGCATGTTCGTTTCCGGCCGGGGGAGGCTGGAGATGGAGCAAGTTGTATGCCGAACGAAGATTGCCAGGCTTGAGCGAGCCCCTGTGGGAGCGAGCTTGCTCGCGATAGCGGTGGAACATTCAATATTGATGCTGAATGAAAGTCAGCCATCGCGAGCAAGCTCGCTCCCACAGGTTTTGCCGGGTGTCAGCTCAACTCGCCACACAGATCCAGCTCAACCAGCCGCCGAACCTCATCCACCGGCAGCCCAGCGCCAATCAACGCCTGCAACTTGCCGAATGCCGCCTCACGGGTCATGCCGCCACCGGACAGCACGCCGACGCCACGCAAGCGACTGCCGGCCTCGTACACGTCCAGCTCGACGCCACCTTCATGGCATTGGGTCACTGCCACCACGACCACGCCGCTGTCCCGCGCCCGCTCGAGGCTGGCGAGGAAGGCCGGGTTGTCGCTCGGGCCGGTGCCGCTGCCGTAGCATTCCAGCACCAGGCCCTGGATGCCGCTGCCCAGCAGGCCATCGAGAATTTCGGCGCTGATGCCGGGAAACAGCGGCAGCGCCGCGACGTTCGCCAGTTGCTTGGGCTGGTCGTAATTGAGCTGTGCCGGCAGCGAGGTTGCCTTGATGCCACCGCCCTGACGCTCCAGGCGTTTGAACGGATGGCGACCGAAGCTGCGCACCTTGGCGCAACGGGTCGGGGCCAACAGCTCGCCGTGGAAATACAGATGCACACCCGGCGCCAGCCCCTGGCCGAGGGCGACCAGCGCGCCACTGAGGTTTTCCCAGGCATCGCTGTCGGTCACGCCGGCGGGCAACATGGAGCCGGTGAAACACACCCGCGCATGCAGGCCGAGTAACTGGAAGCTCATGGCGGCCGCGCTGTAGGCCAGCGTATCGGTGCCGTGCAGGATCAATACGCTGTCGCAGCCCTGCACATCCACGGCGTCGACCACTGCTTCGCGCAGTTGCTGCCAGTAGGCCGGGGTCATGTTGGCGCTGTCGATCAGCGGCGACATTTCCCGGAAACGCCATTGCGGGATGACGAGTTCGGGTTGGCTGTGCAGGTAATCGCGCATCCGTGCTTCGAAACCGGATGCCGGGGCCAGGCCATGGGCGCTGGCCTGCATGCCGATGGTGCCACCGGTGTAGAGCACCATGACGTGCTGGGCGGCAGGGTAGGTCGAGAAATTCATGGGTGTTCTCCGAGGACGAAAGCGACAGCTCATCGGGCTGTCACAACATAAGGTCGAGCATGACGCCGACCTTACGCTGTGTCACGCCGGGCGCAGAGGGTGCGCCCGGTTTTTCCAACAGCCTACCGATCAGCGTTGCGCGGCGGCCACGCCTGCCGGAGCCTTTCCAGGCGCGGCTACCGGTGCCGAAGGGTTGGCTGGCCAGGCCTTGCGGTCCAGATCCAGGTCCGGGAACTTGCTGGAATCGAAAACCGGAACCTTGATGCCGGCCGAACGCTGGTCATCGTAGTCACGCAGGATGCGCATGCCGACCTTGAACAGCAGGAACAGCGCGATCAGGTTCACGAACGCCAGCAGGGTCATGGTGATGTCGGCGAAGGCGAACACGGTGCCGAGGTTCTCGATGGCACCCCAGAAGATCAACACCAGTACCAGGGTGCGGTAGCCGATCAGCACCTTGCGGTTTTCGCCGACCATGAAGCGCAGGTTGTTCTCGCCCAGGTAGTAGTTGTAGAGGATCGAGGTAAACACGAACAGCGACAGGGCCACGGAGATGAATACCCGCCCCCAGTCACCCACCACGGCGGCGAGGGAGTTTTGGGTCAGGGCAATACCGTCACCTTCGAAGCCCGGGGTGTAGAAGCCCGACAGCAGGATCAGCAGCGCGGTGCAGGTGCAGATCAGAAAGGTGTCGAGGAACACGCTGAACGCCTGAATCACACCCTGAGCCACCGGGTGCTCGACCGAGGCCACGGCTGCGACGTTTGGCGCACTGCCCAGGCCCGCTTCGTTGGCGAACACGCCACGCTTGACGCCCATGACGATGGCGCTGCCGATCAGGCCGCCAGAGGCCTGGTCAAGGCCGAAGGCGCTTTTGACGATGGTGGTCAGCATGGCCGGCACCTGATCGAACTGCAGCACGATCACGTAGAGGGTGACGCCGATGTACGCCAGGGTTTTGACCGGCACCAGCAGGTCAGCAACCTTGGCGATGCGCTTGATCCCACCGATGAACACCAGGCCCAACAGCACCGCCAGGCCAATGCCTGTGTAGGTGGTGTCGAAACCGAAAGCGTTGTTCAGCGAGTGAGTCACGGCATGGGCCTGCAGGCCGTTGAAGGCGAAGCCGAAGGTGATCAGCAGCAGGAACGCCATGATCATGCCCAGCCAGCGCTTCTGCAGGCCGTGCTGGATGTAATAGGACGGGCCACCACGGAATTGGCCTTCGGCGTCGCAGCGCTTGTAGAGCTGGCCGAGGGAACATTCGAAGAAGCTGCTGGACATGCCGACCAGCGCGGTCACCCACATCCAGAACACCGCGCCGGGTCCGCCGAGGGTGACGGCGATGCCGACACCGGCGATGTTGCCCGCGCCGACACGACCGGCCAGGCTGAGCATCAGGGCCTGGAAGGAACTGAGCTGGCCGGCGCTGCTTTTGAGGCTGTCACGGAATACCGCGAACATGTGAAAGAAATGACGGAACTGGACGAAACGCGAGCGGATCGTGAAGTAGCTACCGAGCCCGACAATGAGCACGATCAGCACTTTCCCTGAGAGGAAGTCGTTGATGACTTCGAGCATGAGTATTCCTCGCTGTTTTTTGTTTAAGCAAATGCTGGCCATTTGGAAACATCGTGTTACATCGGTCGGCGCGCGGCACAACAGGTGAGGCGATGTTTCGTCCCGGTCCATATTGCGGGTTTGTTATTAGTTCGGTTTTCGCATGTGTTGGGGGTCTCGTTTCTGACGACCGCTCACGCGAAGAGGGGCGGCACTATACCTACCAGTGCGGCGCCCGTCTGCACGATTGTGGTGCGTGCGACGAAACGGACCTTTGAATCACCTGGCCTCGCGGTCAGGTTCTTGCGGGGGCGAGCCTGCTCGCGATGGCTGGCGACGCGGTTTTTTCAAACGGCAGCGCGTCATCGTTTATCGCGAGCGGGCTCGCTCCTACAGGTTCTCTAATCGTTTGTAGCTATCAGTTAAAAAAAAGGGCTTGGGGAATAAATCCCCAAGCCCTCAAAAGGTGAGAGGTGTCTAGTCCCTCGACCTGGTGAGCAGTCATTGCGTCGATCACGCCTTCAGCGGGACGAGACGCGGAGCAATCATGTTTTCGGGGCGCAGGATGTCGTCGAGCATGGCATCGTCGAGCAAGCCTTCTTCGCGCACCAGTTCCAGTACGCCGCGGCCGCTTTCCAGCGCAACACGGGCGATACGGGTGGCATTTTCATAGCCGATGTACGGGTTCAGGGCGGTGACCAGGCCGATCGAGTGCTCGACCAGTTCGCGGCAGCGCGCTTCGTTGGCGGTGATGCCGACGATGCAGTGTTCGCGCAGCATGTCCATGGCCCGTTGCAGCAGGCGGATCGAGTCGAAGATCTTGAAGGCGATCAACGGCTCCATCACGTTCAATTGCAGTTGCCCGCCTTCGGCCGCGATGGTCAGGGCCAGGTCGTTGCCGATGATCTGGAACGCTACCTGGTTGACCGCTTCGGGGATCACCGGGTTGACCTTGCCCGGCATGATCGAGCTGCCTGGCTGGCGAGCCGGCAGGTTGATCTCGTTGATGCCGGTGCGAGGACCGCTGGACAGCAGGCGCAGGTCGTTGCAAATCTTCGACAGCTTGACCGCGGTGCGCTTGAGCATGCCGGAGAACAGTACGAAGGCACCCATGTCGGACGTGGCTTCGATCAGGTCGGCGGCCGGTACCAGCGGCTGGCCGCTGATGGTTGCCAGGCGCTGTACGGCCAGGGCCTGATAGCGCGGATCGGCGTTGATGCCGGTGCCGATGGCGGTGCCGCCCAGGTTTACTTCGGTGAGCAGTTCAGGCGCCAGGGTTTTGAGGCGTGCCAGGTCTTCGCTCAGGGTGGTGGCGAAGGCGCGGAATTCCTGGCCGAGGGTCATCGGCACAGCGTCCTGCAGTTGGGTGCGGCCCATTTTCAGGACGTGGCTGAACTCTTCACCCTTGGCGGCAAAGGCTTGGATCAGGCTGTCGAGGCTGGCCAGCAACGCGTCGTGACCCAACAGCAGACCCAGGCGAATCGCGGTCGGATAGGCGTCGTTGGTGGACTGCGCCATGTTCACGTCGTTGTTGGGGTGCAGGTACTGGTATTCGCCTTTGTTGTGGCCCATGGCCTCCAACGCAATGTTGGCGATGACTTCGTTGGCATTCATGTTGGTTGAAGTGCCAGCGCCGCCCTGGATCATGTCCACCACGAACTCTTCGTGGAAATCGCCGCGGATCAGTCGTGCACAGGCTTCGCTGATAGCGGCGTGCTTGGCTTCGCTGAGTTGGCCCAGCTCGCGGTTGGCATCAGCGGCGGCCTGTTTGACCATTGCCAGACCGACCACCAGCTTGGGGTAATGCGAGATCGGGACGCCGGAGAGACGGAAGTTGTTCACCGCTCGCAGGGTCTGGATGCCGTAATACGCTTGCGCCGGTACTTCAAGTACGCCAAGCAGGTCTTTTTCTGTGCGGAATGATGCAGCGGAAGACATGATAGAAATCATCTCGATAAGGACCCGGTCTGAGCCGGAACGCTGTGAATCCTAGGCTTTCAGAAAAATTAGGGCCAATGCTGTTAAACACTGCCCTATGCACATTCGGCATAATGCGGGTGTGACGCCGACGGTACGGCGAGCGTGTGACCTGTTTTGGTGCGTGCCTTGGGAGGACGTGATGAATCTAGAAAGCAAATGGCTCGAGGACTTCAGTGCCCTGGCCGCGACTCGCAGTTTTTCCCAGGCGGCCGAACGGCGCTTCGTGACGCAACCGGCCTTCAGCCGACGCATCCGCAGCCTCGAAGCGGCGCTGGGGCTGACCCTGGTCAACCGCTCTCGCACACCGATCGAACTGACAGCAGCGGGGCAGTTGTTCCTGGTGACGGCGCGTACCGTGGTCGAGCAACTGGGTGAAGTGCTGCGTCATCTGCACCATCTGGAAGGCGGGCAGGGCGAGGTGATGCAAGTGGCGGCCGCGCACTCCCTGGCGTTGGGCTTCTTCCCGCGCTGGATCGCACAACTGCGCAACGAAGGCTTGAACATCGCCACGCGGCTGGTGGCGACCAACGTCGGCGACGCCGTGCATGCGTTGCGTGAAGGGGGTTGCGATCTGATGCTGGCCTTCTATGACCCGGATTCGGCCATGCAAATGGACCCGGAGATTTTCCCCTCGCTGCACTTGGGCCAGACCGAAATGCTGCCGGTGTGTGCTGCCGATGCTGAGGGCAAACCGCTGTTCGACCTTGAAGGCGAGGCCAGCGTGCCCTTGCTGGCCTATAGCGCCGGTGCATTTCTCGGACGCTCGGTGAACCAGTTGCTGCGCCAGCGGGCCCTGCGTTTCACCACGGTTTACGAAACGGCCATGGCCGACAGCCTCAAAAGCATGGCGCTGGAGGGCTTGGGTATCGCCTGGGTGCCGCAACTGAGCGTGCGCGCCGAACTGGCCCGGGGCGAACTGGTGGTCTGCGGCGGCACGCAATGGCACGTGCCCCTGGAAATCCGCCTGTACCGCTGCGCGCTGGTGCGCAAGGCCAACGTGCGCTTGTTGTGGCGCAAGCTCGAGGGCGGCGCGGCGCAAGGCGTGACTGGCACCTGATACCACGAAGATCTTCTGTGGGAGCGAGCCTGCTCGCGATAGCGGTGTGTCAGGCAACGATGATGTTAAATGTCAGTCCGCTATCGCGAGCAAGCCCGTTCCCACAGGGGAATTGTGGTGCTTTTTCGCTGACCTGAGAGTCAATAAAACCGCCGTTTAACCACAAATGACAGATGGTCGCGACAGGGGCTGTTTATCTATTTCATTGAGGTATACTGCGCGGCCTTCGGCCGGTCCAGATCGGCCATAATTCGTACAACAAGCCACGCCGGTTTCCTGCGTGGCTTGTTGTTTTTTGACGCGCCTGCGGGCGCCCAGAGAGAAGAGGCACGACGATGAGTGCACTGGTTGGCGTGATCATGGGCTCCAAGTCCGATTGGTCCACCCTTAGCCACACCGCCGATATGCTGGAAAAGCTCGGCATCCCTTACGAGGTGAAAGTGGTCTCCGCCCACCGCACCCCGGACCTGCTGTTCCAGTACGCCGAAGAGGCTGAGGCGCGTGGCATCGAGGTGATCATCGCCGGTGCCGGTGGCGCGGCCCACCTGCCAGGCATGTGTGCGGCCAAGACTCACCTGCCGGTGCTGGGCGTGCCGGTGCAGTCGTCGATGCTCTCGGGCGTCGATTCGCTGCTGTCGATCGTGCAGATGCCGGCCGGCATTCCGGTCGCGACCCTGGCCATCGGCAAGGCCGGTGCGATCAACGCGGCCCTGCTGTCGGCGAGCATCCTGGGCGCCAAGCACCCACAATTTCATACCGTGCTGAAAAAATTCCGTGCTGAGCAGACAGACAGCGTCCTGGACAATCCAGACCCACGCATTGCCTGAGGTGGTTGACGAATGAAGATCGGTGTAATCGGTGGCGGCCAGTTGGGTCGCATGTTGGCCCTGGCGGGAACGCCGCTGGGAATGAACTTCGCTTTCCTCGATCCGGCGCCGGACGCCTGCGCCAGCGCGCTGGGTGAACATCTGCGGGCCGACTACGGTGATCAGGACCATCTGCGCCAACTGGCCGATGAAGTCGATCTGGTGACCTTCGAGTTCGAGAGCGTCCCGGCCGAAACCGTTGCCTTCCTGTCCCAGTTCGTCCCGGTCTACCCGAGTGCCGAAGCCTTGCGCATCGCCCGCGACCGCTGGTTCGAAAAGAACATGTTCAAGGACCTGGGCATCCCTACACCCGCGTTCGCTGACATCCAGTCCCAGGCCGACCTGGAGGCCGCCGTTGCCTCCATCGGTCTGCCGGCGGTCCTCAAGACTCGCACCCTGGGCTACGACGGCAAGGGCCAGAAAGTCCTGCGCAATCCTGAGGATGTGGCCGGCACGTTCGCCGAGCTGGGCAGCGTGGCCTGCCTGCTGGAAGGTTTTGTACCGTTCACTGGGGAAGTCTCGTTGATCGCCGTGCGGGCTCGCGACGGGGAAATCCGTTTCTATCCGCTGGTGCACAACACCCACAAGGACGGCATTCTCAAGCTGTCCGTTGCCAGCACCGATCATCCGCTGCAGGCCCTGGCCGAGGACTACTCCAGCCGTGTGCTCAAGCAACTGGACTATGTCGGCGTGATGGCGTTCGAGTTCTTTGAAGTGGACGGCGGCCTCAAGGCCAATGAAATCGCCCCGCGCGTGCACAACTCCGGGCACTGGACCACCGAAGGCGCCGAGTGCAGCCAGTTTGAAAACCACCTGCGGGCGGTGGCCGGGCTGCCGCTGGGCTCGACCGCCAAAGTCGGCGAAAGCGCGATGCTCAATTTCATCGGCAAGGTGCCGGACAGCGAGAAAGTCCTGGCGATTGCCGATTGCCACCTGCATCACTATGGCAAGGCGTTCAAGGCCGGACGCAAGGTCGGCCACGCCAACCTGCGCTGCGCTGACCGGGCCACGCTGGCCCAGCAGATCATCAAGGTCGAGACACTGATCGCCGAACAATAGTCTTCAGTGTCGGTGGAACCATTGGTCGGCTAACTTCTCTGATGGCTAGGTGCCAAAGCCCGAACGGGCTTTGGTCTAGCGACTTACCTCAGAGGGAAATGCCATGGGAATCATTGGAACCATCTTTATCGGCTTGATCGTGGGCCTGCTGGCGCGCTTCCTGAAACCGGGCGATGACAGCATGGGCTGGATCATGACCATCCTGCTCGGTATCGGCGGTTCGTTGGCAGCCACTTACGGCGGCCAGGCCCTGGGCATCTACCAGGCTGGCGAAGGCGCCGGTTTCATCGGTGCCCTGGTGGGCGCGGTGGTGTTGCTGGTGATCTACGGTCTGATCAAAAGAAACTGATTCTGTGACAAAGCCCCCTCTGCGTTGGCGCGCAGGGAGGGCTAGAATGCCCGGCGTCGTACTTCCTACTTATTGCCGAGCTCATTCATGCGCCGTTTAGTCTTGACCCTCCTTCTGCTGGGCAGCGGCCTGGCCCACGCCGCCGAACTGCCGGAAACCGACTGGCTAGAACTGATGCCCAAGTCGGACCAGAAAGCCCTCGAGGCCATGCCCGAGATTGACCACAACACCCCCGAAGCCAGCGGCACCTTCACCGAAAAAGGTGGCTTGAAACAAAGCAAGGGCTTACCGGCGGTGATGTATTCGAGCAAGACCGTGGCGTCGATGAACGACCGGCATATCCGCCTGGGCGGCTACCCGGTGCCGCTGGAGTCCGACGCCAAGGGCCGCAGCACGCTGTTCTTCCTGGTGCCTTACCCTGGCGCCTGCATCCACGTCCCGCCACCTCCGCCCAATCAACTGGTGCTGGTGCGCTATCCCAAGGGTTTGAAGCTGGACGACATCTACACACCGCTCTGGGTGACCGGCACGCTGAAGATCGAAAAGGTCGACAACGACCTGGCCAGTGCGGCGTACGCGCTGGAAGCGGAAAAGGTGAGGGTGGTGCAGGAGGCGGATCTGTAACGGCCGGCTGGCCTGATACAAATCCCAATGTGGGAGCGAGCTTGCTCGCGAAGCGGTGGGTCAGCCATCAACGATATTGACGGTCAGTCCGCTATCGCGAGCAGGCTCGCTCCCACAAAGTTTTGTGGTGTGGCTTAGAGCGGCTTGCTACCGATGCTCACCCCGAGGGTATGACTGGCCTGCGGCAACAGCGTTACCACATCGTCCATCACGTTCGCCGTCTCGATACACAGCATGCGCTGCCAGCCATCGTCGGCCATGTCGCTGAAGGCCTTGGCGCGTTCGGTCCAGGGGTTCCAGATCACCGCCGAGCGTGAACCGCTGCTGGTCAGTTCGATGCGTCGTTCCCAGTGCGGGTCAACGATGCTCAGCTTCGCTGGGGTATCGAGATAGATGCGATCAGTCTCGCCGGCAAAGTGCAGGTCGCCGGCCTGGGTCACGGTATTCCAGTCGTCCAGTGTTTCGATATAACGCAAGCCATCCACGCCTTCGACATGCACGTTGCGCACGTCACTGACAGCGAAGTAACTGTGCAGCGCCTGGCTCAGACTGACGGTTTCGCTGCCGCGGTTATGGCTGGTGAGGTGGATGTGCAACTGCTCGTCCATCACGATAGTCAGCGTCAGGTCCACCTGATGGGGCCAGCCCGAGAGGCCGTTTTCGGGGTAGGGCAGCACGAATTCCACTTTCAGGCTCTCGCCCTGGGCTTCGATGCCCTTGAGCTCCCAATCCATGGCCCGCACCAGGCCGTGAGCGGTGGCCGGATCGTTGCTCACGCGCATGGCCTGCACGCTGTCGGGGTTGCGCGTCAGGTTGCCGAACCACGGCCAGCACACCGGCACCCCGGCACGGATGCTCTTGCCCGCCTTGAACGTTGCCTGGTCGTTGAGCCAGATCAGCGGCGGCTGGCCGTCGACCTGATAGCTGAGGATGTGCGCGCCTTGCTGGGCCACCAGCAACTCGGCCTGACCGTGGCGGATGCGCCAGCCGTTCAGTTCATCCAGTTTGACGGCTTCGACATGGGGCGTAGGCATACTGCAAGTCTCGCTCAGGAACATGAACTGCAATGGACCGCAAAACGGCCCCCGTGTTTAACGGGCGCGCGGCGGAACCGAGCGGGTACGGCCACTGCCATCGATGGCGACGAACACAAACACCGCCTCGGTGACCTTGCGCCATTCGCTGGACAGCGGATCGTCACTCCAGACCTCGACCATCATCTGGATCGAACTGCGGCCGATCTCCAGCGCCTGGGTATAAAAAGACAGCTGGGCACCCACGGCCACCGGCACCAGAAACGCCATGCGATCGATCGCCACGGTGGCCACGCGTCCACCGGCCACTTTGCTGGCCATGGCCGTGCCGGCCAGGTCCATCTGGGAAACCAGCCAGCCGCCGAAAATATCGCCAAAGCCGTTGGTTTCGCGGGGAAGCGCGGTGATTTGCAGGGCCAGGTCGCCTTGCGGGATTGGATCTTCCTGTTCGAGCTCTATCATGCCGGGGGTGCCTCTGACCCGTAACTCTGTCTTATGTATCAGGTGAATAGCCGTCTTTGAAAAAAACGATTCAGCCCGAACATGCGTTCGTCACGTTTTTCGTAAAGGCGTGCCAAAGGGAAACTCTGCGAAACCGGCTGGCAGGTTACTACGCCGCCAACGACGTTTTCGCACAGCAACCCCTTACAGAGTGTTGCAAGGTTGCGAGTATATCGAGCGATAGACGTCGAGACGACCACCCGGTTCCGATTTTGACTGTCAATTACGCACCTCTATGTGCTTTTTTGAACAATTTGCTATCGTGCCGAGCCTGCCCACCGTTGTCCGGGGTTGCAGAACTGACTATAAGAGAAGCCCTTGCCATGACCACTGCGCCTTCGAGCACGGCGACACCCGTTCAATCGGCTCGTCCGTTGACCCGTAACGACTACAAGACCCTGTCGCTTTCTGCCTTGGGCGGTGCGTTGGAGTTCTACGATTTCATCATTTTCGTGTTCTTCGCCACCGTGGTTGGCAAATTGTTCTTCCCCGCCGAAATGCCTGAGTGGCTGCGCTTGATGCAGACGTTCGGCATTTTTGCCGCCGGTTATCTGGCCCGGCCGCTGGGCGGGATCATCATGGCTCACTTCGGTGACCTGCTGGGACGCAAGAAAATGTTCACCCTGAGCATTTTCATGATGGCCGTGCCGACCCTCATCATGGGGTTGCTGCCGACCTATGCCCAGATCGGCATGTGGGCGCCGATTCTGCTGTTGCTGATGCGCGTGATCCAGGGCGCGGCCATTGGTGGTGAGGTGCCGGGAGCCTGGGTGTTCGTTTCCGAGCACGTTCCGGCGCGCCACATCGGCTACGCCTGCGGCACGCTGACGTGTGGCCTGACCGTGGGGATTTTGCTGGGTTCGCTGGTGGCCACGGCCATCAACAGCATCTATACGCCGGTGGAGGTCGCGGATTACGCCTGGCGGATTCCGTTCCTGATGGGGGGTGTGTTCGGCCTGTTCTCGGTGTACCTGCGCCGTTGGCTGCACGAAACCCCGATATTCGCCGAGCTGCAACTGCGCAAGGCCCTGGCTGCGGAAGTACCGCTGCGAGCGGTGCTGCGTGATCATCGTGGCGCCATTGCCCTTTCGATGTTGCTGACCTGGCTGCTGTCGGCCGGCATCATCGTGATCATCCTGATGACCCCGACCGTGCTGCAAACGGTGTATCACTTCAGCCCGACCACCGCGTTGCAGGCCAACAGCCTGGCGATCGTATTCCTGAGCTTTGGCTGCATCGGCTCGGGCGTGCTGGCCGACCGCTTCGGTGCCGGACGAGTGTTCGTGTTCGGCAGCGCGTTGCTGTTGATCACCTCCTGGACCTTCTACCACAGCCTGTTCAACCACCCCGACTGGCTCTTTCCGCTCTATGCCCTGAGCGGGCTGTTGGTGGGCACCATCGGCGCGGTGCCCTATGTCATGGTCAAGGCGTTTCCGGCCGTGGTGCGCTTCAGCGGTCTGTCGTTCTCCTACAACCTGGCCTATGCAATCTTCGGCGGCCTGACTCCGATGATCGTCACCCTGCTGCTCAAGGAAAGCCCGATGGGGCCGGCCTATTACGTGGCGGTTATCTGCGGTATCGGGATTGCGGTGGGGGCGTATCTCTGGAAGGAAGGTCGTTAAGCAGTTATTGACTGTATTGACTTCATCGCGAGCAGGCTCGCTCCCACACCGGATCTGCGTTCACCGCACATCCCCTGTGGGAGCGAGCCTGCTCGCGATTGGGCCTGCTCGATCGTCTTTTAAATCTCAATAATGGCCTTTCATCCAATTGTCATATTTCAGCCATAGAGTGTTCACACGGCTTACCGATACTTGGCCGACTTAACACACCTATCTGCTAGGAGTAAGGCATGAAACTGAAGCGTTTGATGACGGCAATGACCTTTGTCGCCGCTGGCGTTGCGACCGCCCACGCGGTTGCCGCTGTCGACCCAGCCATCCCGAGCTACACCAAGACCACCGGTGTGTCGGGCAACCTGTCCAGCGTCGGCTCCGATACTCTGGCCAACCTGATGACCCTGTGGGCCGAGAACTACAAGAAAGAATACCCGAACGTAAATATCCAGATTCAGGCCGCCGGTTCTTCCACTGCGCCACCTGCGCTGACCGAAGGCACCTCCAACCTGGGCCCGATGAGCCGCAAGATGAAGGACAACGAGCTGCAGGCCTTCGAAACCAAATACGGTTACAAGCCTACTGCTGTTCCAGTGGCCGTGGACGCCCTGGCTGTGTTCGTACACAAGGACAACCCGATCAAAGGCCTGACCATGGCTCAGGTCGATGCAATTTTCTCGTCGACCCGCCTGTGCGGCGCCAAGGCTGACGTCAAGACCTGGGGTGACCTGGGCGTGACCGGTGACCTGGCCAACAAGCCAATCCAGCTGTTCGGTCGTAACTCGGTATCCGGCACCTACGGCTACTTCAAAGAAGAAGCCCTGTGCAAAGGCGACTACAAGTCCAACGTCAATGAACAGCCTGGTTCGGCGTCGGTTGTACAGTCCATCAGCAGCTCGCTCAACGGCGTTGGCTACTCGGGCATCGGCTACAAAACCGCCAGCGTGAAAACCGTTGCTCTTGCCAAGAAAGAAGGCGGCGAGTTCATCGAAGACACCGAAGAAAACACCCTGAACGGCAAGTACCCACTGTCGCGTTTCCTCTACGTTTACATCAACAAGGCTCCGAACAAGCCTCTGGCCCCGCTGGAAGCTGAGTTCCTGAAGCTGGTTCTGTCCAAGCAAGGTCAGGAAGTTGTGGTCAAGGACGGCTACATCCCACTGCCAGCCAAGGTTGCCGCCAAGGCCCTGGCTGACCTGGGTCTGTCCGAAGGCGAAGGCTCCAACGTCGCCAAGAAGTAATACCTGAGCCCGGGCCACACCCGGGCTTTTGTGGGGGCGAGCTAGCTCGCGATAGCGGTAGGTCAGTCAACATTGAGGTTTGAATGTGATGACCCCATCCCGAGCAAGCCCCCCACACCCCAATTTCTGTCCGCTGCCGGTATTCACGGGCGGCGGATTTGTTGCGTCACTGCATTGTCATCTTTCTGTCATACAGGATCGCTAGGGTGTGCGCATGAATGATCTGGCCAATTCCACAATGACTACGACTTCCCCTCCCAAGCGCATTGACTTCAATACGCCTGAACTGCAACGCAAGCGCCGCATCCGCGCGCTCAAGGATCGCCTGACCCGCTGGTACGTTCTGGTCGGCGGGCTCGCCGTGCTGGCGGCCATTACCTTGATTTTCTTCTTCCTGGCGTATGTGGTCCTCCCGCTGTTCCAGGGCGCGGACCTGACCTCCAAGGACTCGATTACTCCTGCCTGGATGCAGGACGCCGGCAAACCGCTGATGATCGCCATCGAAGAGCAGAACCAGGTGGCGATGCGGATTTCCGACAAGGGCCAGGCGCTGTTCTTTGATGTAGACACCGGGGCAGAGCTGCGTCGTGTCGACCTGCCGGTGCCGGCGGGTGCCAGCGTGACCTCCATCGGCGAAGACCAACCCGGCAGCCCGCTGGTGGTGATCGGTCTGTCCAACGGCCAGGCACTGGTGGTGCGTCATACCTATAAAGTCAGCTATCCGGACGGCAAGAAAACCATTTCGCCGGCCATCGAGTACCCGTACGGCGAAACGCCGATTGTGCTCAACGAGCAGGGCGCGCCGCTGGAGCACGTATCGCTCAACGCCACTGATTCGACCCTGTTGCTCGCCGGTTCCACGGGCGCGCAACTGCAGGTGCTGTCGATCACCAGCGAAGAAAACATGATGACCGGTGAAGTCACCAGCGAGCAGACGCGTATCGATCTGCCGCAGATGACCGAGCCGGTCAAAAACATCTTCGTCGACCCGCGTCAGCAATGGCTGTATGTGGTCAACGGGCGTGCCCAGGCCGATGTGTTCAGCCTGCGGGAAAAGAGCCTCAACGGTCGCTACAAGCTGCTTGAGAACGGCGACGCCCAGGTCACCGCCAGCACCCAATTGGTAGGCGGGATTTCCCTGATCATTGGTGACTCCACAGGTGGCCTGGCTCAGTGGTTCATGGCCCGCGATGCGGACGGTGAGCAACGCCTGAAACAGATTCGTACGTTCCAGATGGGCACTGCGCCGATCGTTGAGATCACCGCCGAGGAACGGCGTAAAGGTTTCGTGGCCTTGGACGCTTCCGGCAAACTCGGCGTGTTCCACAGTACCGCTCACCGCACCTTGCTGGTGGACCAGGTGGTCGACGGCCAGGGCCTGTTCGGCATGTCACCTCGGGCCAACCGTCTGATCGTGGAGCAAGGCGGCAAGTTGCAACCGTTGCTGCTGGATAACCCGCACCCGGAAGTCTCGTGGAGCGCGTTGTGGGGCAAGGTCTGGTACGAAAACTACGACGAGCCTAAATACGTCTGGCAATCGACTGCGGCCAACACCGATTTCGAACCCAAGATGAGCCTTTCGCCGCTGACCTTCGGCACCCTGAAAGCGGCGTTCTACGCGATGCTGCTGGCTGCGCCGCTGGCGATTGCTGCCGCGATCTACACCGCGTACTTCATGGCCCCGGGCATGCGCCGCAAGGTCAAGCCGGTGATCGAACTGATGGAAGCGATGCCGACGGTGATCCTCGGTTTCTTCGCCGGCCTGTTCCTGGCGCCCTACGTCGAAGGGCACCTGCCAGGTATCTTCAGCCTGCTGATGTTGTTGCCCGTTGGCATCCTGGTGGCCGGTTTCGTCTTCAGCCGCTTGCCTGAGTCCGTGCGCCTGAAGGTGCCAGAGGGCTGGGAAAGCGCGATGCTGATCCCGGTGATCCTGTTCGTGGGCTGGCTCTCGCTGTACATGAGCCCGTACATGGAAGCCTGGTTCTTCGGTGGCGACATGCGCATGTGGATCTCCCATGATCTGGGCATCACCTACGACCAGCGCAACGCCCTGGTAGTCGGCCTGGCGATGGGTTTCGCGGTCATCCCGAACATCTACTCCATCGCTGAAGACGCCGTGTTCAGTGTGCCGCGTGGCCTGACCCTGGGCTCGCTGGCCCTCGGTGCCACGCCGTGGCAGACCATGACCCGCGTGGTGATTCTCACCGCCAGCCCCGGCATCTTCTCGGCGCTGATGATCGGCATGGGCCGTGCGGTCGGTGAAACCATGATCGTGCTGATGGCCACCGGTAACACGCCGGTCATGGAAATGAACCTGTTCGAAGGTCTGCGCACCCTGGCGGCCAACGTGGCGGTGGAAATGCCTGAGTCGGAAGTCGGCGGCAGCCATTACCGCGTGCTGTTCCTGTCGGCGCTGGTGCTGCTGCTGTTCACCTTCATCATGAACACCCTCGCCGAGCTGATCCGTCAGCGTCTGCGCAAGAAATATTCGTCGCTTTAAGAAAGGTAGAAGTCTGTGAAACAGAACTCCCTGAAAGGATGGTTCAAGAGCGGCGCCCCCGGCGTCTGGATCAGCGGTGGTGCGGTGTCCATCGCGGTCATCATGACCATTGGCCTGCTGGCAGTGATTGCCGTGCGCGGTCTGGGCCATTTCTGGCCGGCGGACCTGATCCACGCCAGCTACAACGTGCCGGGCATGCCCGCGCATCTGGTTGTAGGCGAAGTGGTGCAGAAGGAATCAGTGCCCCGCGAGCGTCTGAAAAGCGCTGGCCTGCCGGTGCCGGACGAAGGCCCCGAGTTCATGACCCGCGAGTTGATCAAGGTCGGCAACCGAGACCTCAACGGCACGGATTTCACCTGGATCGTCGGTGACTGGCTGACCAACCAGACCACGCCGCCGGAGCTGATGGCCATCGAGCGTCGTGAGTGGGGTAATTTCTACGGCTACCTGGTCAACGTCAAAGAGAACGGCAAGGTCATCGCCGAAGGCGAAGCGGCCTGGCCGGAACTGCAAGCTCGCGTGGCCCGGGTCAACAAACTCGCGGCTGAGCTCAAGACCCTGGAAAAATCCGACATCGGCGCAATCAACGCAGGGCTTGAGCGCATTCGTCTCAAAGGTCGCAAGCTGGAGCTGGAAGGCAAGCTGGACGCTGCTGCACAAGCGGACCTGGACGCTGACCGCGCCGAGCTCGATGCCCGCTACAAAGACATCGAAGCGCGTCTGGGCGACCTGCATTCGCAGTTCAACCGCGACAGCCTGACCGCCCGCGATGCCAATGGCAAAGAACTGGAAATCGAGATCGGCAAAGTGGTGCATGCCTACCAGCCGAACGGCATGGGGACGTTCACCAAGATCGGTTTCTATTTCAGCAAGGTCTGGGAATTCCTCAGCGACGATCCTCGTGAAGCCAACACCGAAGGCGGGATCTTCCCGGCGATTTTCGGCACCGTCATGATGACCCTGATCATGGCGATGGTGGTGACGCCATTCGGTGTGCTGGCAGCGGTGTACCTGCGCGAATACGCTCGCCAGGGACCGATGACCCGCCTGATCCGCATCGCGGTGAACAACCTGGCGGGCGTACCGGCCATCGTCTACGGTGTGTTCGGCCTGGGCTTCTTCGTTTATGTGTTAGGTGGTTCGGTTGACCGGTTGTTCTTCCCCGAAGCCCTGCCGGCACCGACATTCGGTACCCCGGGCCTGCTCTGGGCGTCCCTGACCCTGGCGCTGCTGGCGGTGCCGGTGGTGATCGTCGCCACCGAAGAAGGCCTGGCGCGTATCCCCCGTACCGTGCGCGAAGGCTCCCTGGCCCTGGGCGCGACCAAGGCTGAGACACTGTGGAAAATCGTGCTGCCCATGGCGAGCCCGGCGATGATGACCGGCATGATCCTCGCGGTGGCTCGCGCCGCGGGTGAAGTGGCGCCATTGATGCTGGTAGGCGTGGTGAAACTGGCCCCGTCGCTGCCGCTGGACGGCAACTACCCGTACCTGCACTTGGACCAGAAGATCATGCACCTGGGCTTTCACATCTATGACGTAGGCTTCCAGAGCCCGAACGTCGAAGCGGCGCGACCGCTGGTATACGCCACGGCGCTGTTGCTGGTGCTGGTGATTGCCACGCTCAACCTGTCGGCGGTGTGGATCCGTAACCACCTGCGCGAGAAGTACAAAGCACTCGATAGCTGATTTCACACTGATCTTTTGTGGGAGCGAGCCTGCTCGCGATGGCATCACCTCGGTTTTAAAGCCAAACCGAGTTGCCTGAATCGCGAGCAGGCTCGCTCCCAGACAACCGAACCGAATTTGTTAGCACAGGGAGCCTCCCATGCAACACGAGACACAAGCACGCGGCATCAACATGTCGGCCCTGGGCCGCGACAAGCAGAGCCTGGACCTGGCTCAGGAAACCGTCGCCATCGAAGTGCCCGGCCTGAACCTGTTCTACGGTCAGAAGCAGGCGCTGTACGACGTCAGCCTGAACATTCCGAAACAGCGCGTCACCGCGTTCATCGGTCCGTCGGGCTGCGGCAAGTCGACCTTGCTGCGCACCTTCAACCGTATGAACGATCTGGTGGACGGCTGCCGCGTCGAGGGCGAAATCAACCTCTACGGCAACGACATCTACCGCAAGGGCGAAGATGTGGCCGAGCTGCGTCGTCGTGTGGGCATGGTGTTCCAGAAGCCTAACCCGTTCCCCAAAACCATCTACGAGAACGTGGTCTACGGCCTGCGCATCCAGGGCATCAACAAAAAGCGCATTCTTGACGAAGCCGTGGAATGGGCGCTCAAGGGCGCGGCGCTGTGGGACGAGGTCAAGGATCGTCTGCACGAATCGGCACTGGGCCTGTCCGGTGGTCAACAGCAACGTCTGGTGATTGCCCGTACCATCGCCGTTGAGCCGGAAGTCTTGTTGCTCGACGAACCTTGCTCGGCCCTGGACCCGATCTCGACCCTGAAAGTCGAAGAGCTGATCTACGAGCTCAAATCCAAATTCACCATCGTCATCGTGACCCACAACATGCAACAGGCGGCGCGGGTTTCCGACTACACCGCCTTCATGTACATGGGCAAACTGGTGGAATTCGGCGACACCGACACCCTGTTTACCAACCCGGCCAAGAAGCAGACCGAAGACTACATCACCGGTCGTTATGGCTAGTCGAGGCCGCTGCAAGCCGCACGTTTGACGCGGCGATACAGAAGCGGTGCGGTATCAGGATCAACATTCAACTGCTTGAAGCTTGCAGCTTGAAGCTTGCAACTTTCGCGGAGCGCACAAGATGATTTCGAAGGAAGGCCTTACTCACCACATTTCCGCACAGTTCAACGCCGAGCTGGAGGAAGTACGCAGTCACCTGCTGGCCATGGGCGGGCTGGTGGAAAAGCAGGTCAACGACGCGGTGACCGCGCTGATCGAGGCCGACTCCGGCCTGGCCCAGCAAGTGCGCGAGATCGACGACCAGATCAACCAGATGGAGCGCAACATCGACGAAGAGTGCCTGCGCATCCTGGCCCGTCGTCAACCGGCCGCTTCCGACCTTCGCCTGATCATCAGCATCTCCAAGTCGGTGATCGATCTGGAACGAATCGGCGACGAAAGCACCAAGATCGCCCGTCGCGCCATTCAGCTGTGCGAAGAAGGCGAGGCGCCGCGCGGTTACGTCGAAGTTCGTCACATTGGCGACCAGGTGCGCAACATGGTGCGCGACGCACTGGATGCCTTCGCCCGTTTCGACGCCGACCTGGCACTGTCGGTGGCCCAGTACGACAAGATCATCGACCGCGAATACAAGACCGCGCTGCGTGAGCTGGCGACCTACATGATGGAAGACCCGCGCTCCATCTCCCGGGTGCTGAGCATCATCTGGGTGCTGCGTTCTTTGGAGCGTATCGGCGATCATGCGCGCAACATCTCGGAACTTGTGATCTACCTGGTGCGCGGCACCGACGTGCGTCACTTGGGGCTCAAGCGCATGAAGGCCGAAGTGGAGGGCACCTCGTCCGAAACCGCTAATGTTCCGGGCGAAACTGACGATAAGTAAGATTGCCCAAGAAAAGCGCCCGGCCTTCTGGTCGGGCTTTTTTTTGCGGCTTTTTTAATCGATAGCAGCACCCCGCGAACGAAGAGTCCCGGCGTGACTGAAGGTTTTTTGGCAATATGCCATCAGTAAAAGCGGTATGCTTGCCGGGATTTTTTAGAGGTGTATCTGGATGAGTAAGGTCAGTGTGTTGGTCGTGGACGACGCTTCGTTCATTCGTGACCTGGTGAAGAAGTGCCTGCGCAACTACTTCCCGGGCATCCGCATCGAAGATGCGGTGAACGGTAAGAAAGCCCAATCCCTGCTGGCCCGTGAGGCGTTCGACCTGGTGCTGTGCGATTGGGAAATGCCGGAAATGTCGGGCCTGGAGCTGCTGACCTGGTGCCGCCAGCAGGACAATCTCAAGGGCATGCCGTTTGTGATGGTCACCAGCCGCGGCGACAAGGAAAACGTGGTCCAGGCGATCCAGGCCGGCGTTTCCGGCTACGTCAGCAAGCCGTTCACCAACGAGCAACTGCTGACCAAGGTCAAGCAGGCCCTGCACAAGGTTGGCAAGCTCGACACCCTGATGAACAGCGCTCCGACCAAGATGAACTCGGCGTTCGGCAATGATTCGCTCAGCGCGCTTACCGGCGGCAAGGCTGCTCCGGTTGCGGCGGCGGCTCCGGCGGTCAATCCGTTTGCCAAGCCTGCTGTCGTTGCAGCTGCCGCGCCTGCCGCTGTTGCTGCTCCAGCCCGCGGCATGCTCAACAGCCCGCCGGTCAAAGCGCCTTCAGCCTCCACCGCCCCGGCTGGCGCCAACCGTGGTCAGGGCCAGTTGCGCCTCTCCAGCGGCACCCAGCAATGCGTGATCAAGGCCCTGAGCCTCAAGGAAGCGCTGCTGCTGGTCAAACGCACCGACACCCTGCCACAGGTGCTGGAAAGCGCCGTGCTGGACATGGAGCAGGGCGACAACGCCGAAACTGCTCGCCTCAACGGTTACTTGCACGCCATCGTTGCTCACGAGCAGACCCCCGACAGCGAATGGCTGCAACTGACCTTCCGTTTTGTCGATAAAGACCCACAGAAGCTCGACTACATCTCCCGCCTGATTGCCCGCGGTACAGCGCAGAAGCATTTCGTACCTGGCGCCTGATTCGGCGGCGTCCTTCAGTCAGTCATCGCGAGCAGGCTCGCTCCCACAGTGATCTCTGTTGTTCACAAAATTTGTGTCCACAGCAGATCTAGTGTGGGAGCGAGCCTGCTCGCGATGGGGTCACCAGCGACAATAGCGCCCTATCGGCCAACCCATTTTGAAACATCCGTCGACTACGCTGGTCCATCCAGCTGCTAGGCTGCTGTACAGGCCTTCATTTCGACAGAATTTTTGCCCATGTTTTTGCCCCTGCTGTTTGCCTGTGGTCTTGTCCTGGCCTCCACCTCGGCCGTGGCCATGACGATCTACAAATCCACCGATGCCAATGGCGTGGTGTCCTACAGCGATCGCCCCAGCAAGGGCGCGCAGGTGTTCGTGTTCCGTGATCGCATGGTCGAACGTCTCGAGCGCCAGGTGTTTCTCGATATCAAGAAACAGAAGGGCGCGGACGCGGTGTTCGTGCGCAACGACTTGTACGCGCCGGTGGAGATCGAATTGAGTTTTGCCGGGCTACGCAACGTCAGTGGGGCGCCGAGCCGGCCGATCCGGCGGGTGCTGCCGGCGCGCAGTAACCTGCGTCTGGCGCTGCTCACGGCCACGCGCCCCGGGAAGCCTTTGGTGTACACCCCACGGTTCGAATACTCCCTGGGCGACCCTGCAGGCACGGCGCAGGCTTATCGCTACCCGCTGCCGTGGCGTGGTGGTCCGTTTCGGCTGAGCCAGGGGGCCAACGGTCAATACAGCCACTATGGCCCCAAAAACCGTTATGCCATGGACATCGCCATGCCCGAGGGCACGCCGATCATCGCGGCGCGCGGCGGCGTGGTGGTCAAGACGGAAAACCACCAGACCGGCCGTGGCACCGACCCGTCGGGCAACTTCGTGCGGGTGCTGCACGATGACGGGACCATGGGCGTGTACCTGCACCTGCAAAAAGGCTCGGTGAGCGTGCGGGAAGGGCAACGGGTGATGGTGGGAACGCCGTTGGCGCTGTCGGGCAATACCGGCAACAGTTCAGGTCCGCACCTGCATTTCGTGGTGCAGCGCAATACCGGGTTGGGGCTGGTGTCGATTCCCTACCAGTTCAATCAACCGGTGGGCGACTTGCCCAACTTTGCGTTGGGCAAGCAGTAAGCGGCTGGCGCCGATCTACTGTGGCGAGGGAGCTTGCTCCCGCTGGGTCGCGAAGCGCCCCCAAAAGCGACGACTGCTTCGCAGCCGAGCGGGAGCAAGCTCCCTCGCCACAGAGATTGTGCATGCCTTGTAGAAAGGTGGGGCTCAACCGAGCATCAACACCTTCGCCAGAATAATCTTCGGTCCTTTCATCTTCTTGATGATGATCCGCAGACCTTCGACTTCCAGCACTTCTTCCTCTTCCGGCACGCGCTTGAGGGTTTCATAGACCAACCCGGCGAGGGTCTCGGCCTCGATGTGGTCCAGATCGATACCCAGCAGGCGCTCGACCTTGAACAATGGCGTGTCGCCGCGCACCAGCAGCTTGCCCGGCTGATAGGCCAGGATGCCGCGCTCGGCCTTGCGGTGTTCGTCCTGGATGTCGCCCACCAGCACTTCCAGCACGTCTTCCATGGTCAGGTAACCGATGATGTTGCCGTCGGCTTCTTCAACCAGGGCGAAGTGCGAGCCGCCCTTGCGGAACTGCTCCAGCAGCTGCGAGAGCGGCATGTGCCGCGACACGCGCTCCAGTGGGCGGGTGAGTTCGGCCAGGTTGAACGACTCGGGAATGTGATCCAGGGCCGCCAGTTCCAGCAGCAGATCCTTGATGTGCAGCAGGCCGACGAACTCCTGGCGATCGCTGTCGTACACCGGATAGCGGCTGAACTTGTGGCGACGGAACATCGCCAGGATCTCCTTGAGCGGCGCATTGAACTCCAGCGTCACCAGGTCTTCCCGGGAGTTGGCCCAGTCCACCACTTCCAGCTCGCCCATTTCCACGGCCGAGGCCAGCACACGCATGCCCTGGTCGCTTGGGTCCTGGCCACGGCTGGAGTGCAGGATCAGTTTCAGTTCTTCACGGCTGTAATGGTGCTCGTGATGCGGGCCGGGTTCGCCTTGGCCGGCGATACGCAGGATGGCGTTGGCGCTGGCATTGAGCAGGTAGATCGCCGGGTACATGGCCCAGTAGAACAGGTACAGCGGCACGGCGGTCCACAGCGACAGCAGCTCGGGCTTGCGGATCGCCCAGGATTTGGGCGCCAGCTCACCGACCACGATGTGCAGGTACGAAATGATGAAGAACGCGGTGAAGAACGACACGCCCTTGATCACTTCCGGTGACTCAACGCCGACCGCGCCCAGCAGCGGCTCCAGAACGTGGGCGAACGCCGGCTCACCGACCCAGCCCAGGCCCAGGGAGGCCAGGGTGATACCCAGTTGACAGGCCGACAGGTAAGCATCGAGCTGGCTGTGAACGGTACGCAGGATATGCCCGCGCCAGCCGTTTTTCTCAGCGATGGCCTCGACCCGGGTCGAGCGCAGTTTGACCATGGCAAATTCGGCCGCAACGAAAAAGCCGTTGAGCAGAACCAGGATCAGAGCAAAAAGAATCATGCCGAATTCGGCGAAGAGTGTTGCCAGGGACAAGCCAGGGGAAGGGTCCATGATGGAGTTTTGCGGGTACCGTATATTCGAAAGGATTGGAAATGAGTGCCTGAAAAGGCAGGCACAAGTCAGCCAATGTAGCGGCTGACTGGGCCGTTGCCTAGTGGCGAGTGCTGGCCGGTCTCAATCGGCGGCGCGGGTGAGGCGCGCGCGAACCGTCTGTGCCGGGGCAAAATGGCAGGTAAACGTACTGCCATGGCCGGGCACGCTGCTGATTTCCATGCGCCCGCGATGCCGCAGTAACACGTGCTTGACGATCGCCAGGCCCAGCCCGGTGCCGCCGGTATTGGAGTTGCGGCTGGAATCGACGCGGTAGAAACGTTCGGTCAGGCGCGGCAGGTGTTTGCTGTCGATGCCGATGCCCGAATCCTGCACGCTCAGGTGTGCGCCTTGGCCGTCGCCCCACCAGCGAACGTGAATCCGGCCTTGTTCCGGCGTGTACTTGACGGCATTGAACACCAGATTGGAGAAGGCACTGCGCAATTCGGCCTCGCTGCCCTTGAGCTGCACGTTAGGGTCGGCTTCAAGGGTGATGGTCTGCTGCTTGGGCCCGGAGAGTTCCTGGGCATCCTCAACAATGATTTGCAGCAAGTCGTCGACAGGCACCGGCTGGTTGTCCGAGGGGTAATCGGTGGCTTCAAGTTTGGCCAGCAGCAGCAGGTCATTGAGCAGGGTCTGCATACGCCCGCTTTGCTGGTGCATCTGCTGCAACGCGCGGCTCCAGCGTGGGTTCACTTCCTCGACATTGTCCAGCAGGGTTTCCAGATACCCGCAGATCACGGTCAACGGCGTGCGCAACTCATGGGAGACGTTGGCGACGAAGTCTTTGCGCATCTGTTCCAACTGATGGATGCGCGTCACGTCACGCACCAGCATCAAGTGCTCGTTGTTGCCGTAGCGCGTGAGGTACAGCTGAATGCGCACCCGGTCATTGGTGGGCGAAGGAATCTCCAGCGGCTCGGCGTAGTTTTCCTGTTCGAAGTATTCCTTGAAGCGAGGGTGGCGCACCAGGTTGGTCACCGGCTGGCCGCTGTCTTGAGGGGTCTTGAGGCCCAGCAAGGTTTCGGCGGCGCGGTTCCACCATTCCAGGTTGCCATCGCTGTCGAGCATGATCACCGCGTCCTTGAGCGCCGCAGTGGACTCCTGGACCCGGTCGATCACCGCTTGCAGGCGGCCACGCACGCGCTGGTCGCGCCGTTGCAGGTGATAGATGCTGTCGAATACCTCACCCCACAGGCCATAGCCGTCAGGCGGGGCCTCGTCGGGTTTATGCAGGCGCAGCCACTCATGCATGCGCAGCAATTGCTTGAGCGTCCAGGCCAGGTACAGCGCCAGGCCCGCAGCCAGACTCCAGCCGTAGAAGCCGGTGATCAGGCCCACGACCAGACAGCCGGTCACTAGCAACAACATGTGGCGAATCAGGGTGCCATGCCAGTTTTGATTCAATTGAACGCGCGTCCTTGTCAGCTTGTCGGGCGGTAAGGGCTCGGGTCAGGCCTTGGTCGAAAAACGATAACCGGTGCCGCGCACAGTTTGTACCAGATTCTCATAGGCATCGCCGAGGGCTTTGCGCAGGCGACGAATGTGCACGTCCACGGTGCGCTCCTCGACATAAACATTACCGCCCCAGACCTGGTCCAGCAGTTGCCCACGGGTATAGGCGCGCTCCTGGTGGGTCATGAAAAACTGCAGCAGGCGGTATTCGGTCGGGCCCATCTCGGCGGGTTTGCCGTCGATGGTCACTCGGTGGCTGATGGGGTCCAGCAGCAGGCCGCCGACTTCAATCGGGGCCTCGCCATCGGTCGGACCGGCGCGCCGCAACACGGCCTTCAGGCGTGCCACCAGCTCCCGAGGGGAAAACGGCTTGGTGATGTAGTCGTCGGCGCCAACTTCCAGGCCCTGGATCTTGTTGTCTTCTTCGCCCTTGGCGGTGAGCATGATGATCGGGATATCACCGGTCAGCTCATCGCGCTTGAGGCGTCGCGCTAGTTCAATGCCAGACGTACCGGGAAGCATCCAGTCCAGCAGAATCAAGTCGGGCTTGCGGTCGACGATGATGGCGTGGGCCTGTTGGGAGTTTTCTGCTTCCATGCAGTCATAGCCGGCCATCTCCAACGCAACGGCGATCATCTCGCGGATGGGCGCTTCGTCGTCGACGATCAGAATGCTCCTGCCAACCATGGGGTAATCCTCTTGTCATTTAACTGTCTTGCGCCGCATTAGATAACGGAATTATTGCAGTCGTGTGACACTTGTCTCGGCACCCGGCAGTGTAGAGGATCCTGGACTAAGCTTTTGAGTCCGATTCCTGACAACTGCAAAAGAAGGTTTCCATGACTTACCTTACCCAATCCATCAAGGCCCTGGGCCTGGCGGTTGCCTTGGTGCTGCCGGCGCTGGCGTACGCGGCTGACGAACCGGCGATGATCAAAGATGGCATGCTGACCGACCACAAGGGCATGACGTTGTACACCTTTGAAAAAGACCAAGGCGGCAAGTCAGCGTGCGTCGCCAAATGTGCCGAGAACTGGCCACCGCTCAAGGCTGAAAGCGCTGCCATGCCCATGGGTAAATGGACCGTGATTACGCGCGACGACGGGTCGTCGCAGTGGGCCTACGACGGCAAGCCGCTGTACACCTTCGTGAAGGACGAGAAAGAAGGAGACAAGACCGGTGACGGCGTAATGGGCGGTGCCTGGAAGGTTGCCAAGCCCAAGTAGCTGATCGGTGCTAAAACGCTTTTGTGGCGGGGGAGCAATCTCTCCGCCACAAAGATTTTCATGACCGTGGGTTCAGCGCTGGGTCAGCGGTCTCACCGCAACGCGTAATCCAGCACAATCCCCACGAAAATCGCCAACCCGGCCCAATGGTTGTGCAAAAAAGCCTTGAAGCAGCGCATCCGGTCCCTGCTGCGGGTGTACCAGAATTCCCAGGCAAAACACCCGGCAGCGGCCACAAGCCCCAAGTGGAACCAGCCGCCCAACTGGAATTTCGACCCGGCCAGCAGCAGGCAACCCAAGGCCAGGCCCTGCAGCGTCAGGATGATCACCCGGTCGGCATCGCCAAACAGAATGGCCGTGGACTTGACGCCGATCCGCAAGTCATCGTCCCGGTCAGTCATCGCGTAATAGGTGTCGTAACCCACCGTCCACAGCAGGTTGGCGATGTACAGCAGCCAGGCCGCCGCCGGCAAACTCCCGGTTTCGGCAGTGAACGCCATCGGCATGCCCCAGGAGAACGCTGCCCCCAGCACCACTTGCGGATAGTAGGTGTAGCGCTTCATGAACGGGTAACTGAACGCCAGCGCCAGCCCGCCGAGGGACAGCAAGATGGTCGGTGCATTGGTGCACAGCACCAGCAGGAAGCTCACGCCCATCAGCACCGCGAAGAACACCAGTGCCTCTTTCGAACTGATCTTGCCGCTCACCAGCGGGCGCTGTTCGGTGCGTTTGACGTGGCCGTCCACCTTGCGGTCGGCCCAGTCGTTGATCACACAACCACCGGCGCGAGTCAGAACCACGCCAAGCACGAAAATCACGATGTTGGCCAGGGACGGCGAACCTTCGCCGGCAATCCACAAGGCCCACAACGTCGGCCATAACAGCAGATAGATGCCGATGGGCTTGTCCAGACGCGTCAGTTGCACGAAGTCCCACGCCCGCGGGTTCAGGCGGTTCAAGGATTTGAGCAGTTGCACGTACATCAGCAATTCTCCGAATAGGCGCGGGCGACGGTCCACAGGCGCGGCAGGAAAATTTCCGCCACCAGCACACTCAACGTTCCGCGATCAAAACGCGAACGGCGGCCCCACAGTTCACGAGCGCGCACCTCAGCCGGCAACCATTGTTCGGGGTAATGGCAAACCTCGATGGCCCGGCGCTGGAACGCCTGGTCGCAAAACAGCAACTCGCCCAGGGAGCGACTGCCCAGCTCGTCCATCTGCAAACCGTCGCCCTGCAACGCGCTACGCGCCGCCACACTGCGGGCAAACACCCAGGCCTCGCCATGGCCGCGCAGATACACCTCGCGTACCCAGCCTTCGCTGCCCTCGGCCAGATCCAGCGCGGCACATTCATCGGCCCGCAAGGGTTGCCAACCTTCGAACAGCGGCGTCACGCTGAAACGCTCATCCGACAGCCGCGTCAGGCGCCGGGTCAGGGACCCTTCGTCGAACAGCCAGTCGAGCACACAGGCGTCAGGGCGAGGCGACAGCAGGGGCTGGGGCAACCATTGGAGTGTAGGAAATATCGAATTTGTATGCGGCACAGAGGTCTTGAATGGCAGCAAATGAGGCCGCGAGCTTACCATGTCGGTTGGCGAATTTGATTCAGCGGGGCGGTCTTAGCGTCGATCATGCTTGCATCTATCGCGACCGATCAGTACAAAACGCCCTGAGCCGGAAGGGGCAGCTTTACATCGACCCAACCATACCGGCAAATGCCGACACCTGAGGAAGTACCTGAATGAAAAAGTGGCAATGTATTGTCTGCGGCCTGATCTACGATGAAGCCCTTGGCTGGCCGGATGACGGCATCGCGCCCGGCACTGCCTGGCAGGACGTACCCGAAGACTGGCTCTGCCCGGACTGCGGCGTGGGTAAATCGGATTTCGAAATGATCGCTATCTGATCGTTTCCTGCATGGAGAGCTACATGGAGAGCAACATGAGTGCACCTGTCGTCATCGTCGGTACGGGCCTTGCCGGTTACAACCTGGCCCGGGAGTTTCGCAAACTCGACAGCGAAACTCCGCTGCTGCTGATCAGCGCCGATGACGGTCGCTCCTACTCCAAGCCGATGCTCTCCACAGGCTTTGGCAAAAACAAAGACGCCGACGGCCTGAGCATGGCCGAGCCGGGCGCCATGGCCGAGCAACTGAACGCCGAAGTGCGCACCCACACCCGCATCAGCGGCATCGATCCGGGCCACAAACGCTTGTGGATCGGCGAAGAAACGGTGAACTACCGCGACCTGATCCTGGCCTGGGGCGCAGAAACCGTGCGTGTGCCGGTGCAGGGTGATGCCTCGGACCTGATCTTCCCCATCAACGATCTGGAAGACTACGCACGCTTTCGCGCAGCGGCTGCCGGCAAGCGCCGGGTGCTCTTGCTCGGTGCCGGGCTGATTGGCTGCGAATTCGCCAACGACCTGATCCTGGGCGGTTACGAAGTGCAACTGGTCGCGCCGTGCGAGCAAGTCATGCCGACCCTGCTGCACCCTGCGGCCGCCGCTGCGGTACAGGCTGGGCTGGAAAGCCTCGGTGCGCGTTTCCACCTGGGGCCGGTGCTCAATCGCCTGCAACGGGTGGCCGACGGGCTGGAGGCGCATCTGTCCGACGGCCAGGTGATCGCCTGCGACCTGGTGGTCTCGGCCATCGGCCTGCGCCCCCGCATCGACCTGGCCGCCGCTGCCGGCCTGGTGGTCAATCGCGGCGTGGTGGTCGACCGCCACCTGAAAACCTCCCACGCCAACATCTACGCCCTGGGCGACTGCGCCGAGGTCGACGGCCTGAACCTGCTGTACGTCATGCCGCTGATGAGCTGCGCCCGTGCCCTGGCCCAAACCCTGGCCGGCAACCCGACCGCCGTGCGCTACGGTGCCATGCCAATTACCGTGAAAACCCCGGTGTGCCCACTGGTGGTTTCGCCACCACCACGGGGCAGCGAAGGCGTGTGGAGCGTCGAAGGGCAGGGCAGTGACATCAAGGCCCTGTGCCGCGACGCCAACGGCAACCTGCTGGGTTACGCCCTGACCGGCGCGGCCGTGATGGAAAAACTGGCACTGAACAAAGAGCTTCCAGCGCTGCTGGCGTAAATGCCAGTCCTTCTGTCGTAAATACCCTGCTTTCGGCGCGACAAAGGCCACCCTGACACTGGCGTCGCCTGCGGCCCCGTGCCATCCTCACTCCCGTCTGCCGCAGAGTAGAGCCTGCGGCGCCTTAGGGGCTGTTTCCATGAGTACAGCCCAGACATAACAACAAAAAAACCGTCAAAAGGGGCTTCATTCATGCGTAAACCAGAACTCGCCGCCGCCATCGCGGAAAAGGCTGACCTCACTAAAGAGCAAGCCAACCGCGTCCTCAACGCCGTTCTCGAAGAAATCACCGGCGCCCTGCACCGCAAGGACAGCGTCACCCTGGTAGGCTTCGGCACCTTCCTGCAGCGCCACCGCGGCGCGCGTACCGGCAAAAACCCACAGACCGGTGAGCCGGTGAAGATCAAGGCCAGCAACACCGTCGCCTTCAAGCCGGGCAAAATGTTGAAGGACAGCGTCAATCCATAATCGCCGCGGGTTCCCCGGTTAGGGGGCAACGGTAGAAAAAAAGGGCATGCCGATTGAGTCGGATGCCCTTTTTTTATGGCTTTGTCCCGAACGTCGAATGCCCCAAACCGCCAATGTGGGAGCGAGCCTGCTCGCGATGGCCGCCTGTTGGTTGGGCGGGGGATTTATCCCCGCTCGGTGGCGCAACCCAGATTAACGCCCGTATACCTTCTGCAATTGCGCCTCTGTCAGCGCATCCTCGAACGGCACCGGCACTGATTTCACCGCGCCGTAGAGGTTGCGATAACGCCAGTAACTGCCGTTGTGGGCCAGTTGATAACCGCGCTCGACCACGCGCTGACCATCGAGCACATAACGCAAGGTTTCCTGAGCGGCTGGCGGTGGGGTCGGCAGCATCAGGTCAGTGGTCAGCACGCGCATCGATTCGTCGATGCACTCGTCCAGCACCGCCGTGACTTGCGTCAGATCCAGGCTGCCATCATCAATGCAGCGGCTGCCGCAACGCCGAATCGGCTGGCTGGTGACTTCGATGCGCATGCGGTACAGCGCCGAACCGGCAATATCCTGGACCTGCACCTGATTGATCAGCACGAAACTGCCGCGATCGGGAGTGAGCATCAGTTTAGGTTCGACCAGTAGGCGCGCGGTCACGGGCCCCGCTCCCTGCTTGAGGCCGGCCGCCAGCGAAGCCTGCTGGAAACGCTGTTGCAGACGTTCCTGCAACGGCACGCCCGCCAACAGGTCGGCCAGCGGGCGCGACTCCTTGGCGGCAGCGGTTTCCGCATCTCGCTGCAAGCTGCCGCTGCCCATCTGGGTATTGATCAGGCTGGCGACCAGCAAACCGGCAAGCCCGGCAGTGTTGCCGGAACTGGCGATCAGATTATGGCTCGACGACGCGGCCTGCTGCGCGGCCTTGGCGTCGACCACAGTGCTGGCCCCCACGAACGCCGGCGGCAGTTGTACATCCACCTTGACCCCATGGGCCTGGACGTAAGTCACCGCCTCTTGCGACTTGAAACCGGCCGGCGGCGCAGGCTTCTGCGCGCAACCGGCCAGCACCAGCAGGGCCAGCGTGCCGGCCGCTAACAGCGCCCGTTTCATTGTTGTTCGAACGGGGTGATCATTTGCTGGCGGCTGGTATCCATCGCCTGGTAGAAGGCGTTGGTCAGATTGGCGTAGTTGGGCTCGTCCCACTCACCCTGAGCGGCCTGCACAACGGCAAAAGGTTTGAACCACAGCAGCTTGTTGTCGGCCAGATCAACCACCATGCCTTGCCCGCCCACCTGGGCCATCGGCACGCTGGTCGGCACGACGCTGTAATAGCTGCGAGTGGCGCCGGTAGCCAGAATGTTGACCAACAACAGGCGATCCACCCCGTAAGTCGCCTTGAGCGGCGTCAGGTCGCGGACCGTGTAGCCTTCGCGGAAACTGACTTCCTTATAGACCTTCAGATCCACCGGCTCGTCGATTCGTTTGGCCTTGTAACCCTTGGCCTGCAACTTGGCGACAATGGCGTCCGGCAGCGTGTTGAGGTCCTTGACTTGCCATTTCTCGACACTGTCGCTGAGCGTGCTGTTAACGCCCTTGTTGATGGCAAAATCCAGAAGACCCTGATTGCCGGTCAGCGCCAGCACAGGCTCCGGCACGACGGTAATCGCCACGCCGATAGTCGGCTCCTTGGCGTCCCAGAATTGATGATCCAGTGGTACTGGCGGTTGAACATGGGCGCAACCGGTGAGCGTGAGGCAGGCGAGTAACGTCAGTGCAGCGAGGGTGCGGAAGGTGTGAAAAGACATGCATCAAGTCCCTATGATTAAAAACGATGCTGTCTGTGTCGGCAGCAATGGTCATAACAATAGTGGCAGATTGATATTTTTCTGCTGAGTTACGGGATGCTCGGGGGAAACTGCAAATTTTGAAGCCGCGTGGAGGTTGTCCGCGTGAATCTATAGGGCGCATACGGGTTTGTGCGGTTCGTTCCGACGGCAGCTACCGGCCAAGAGCGGACTTTTGTAGCAGGCTCCCCTTGTAAGGAAAGTCTCAGGACGTCAGCATAAATCCCACAGACATCCTCAAGTAGGGGCATATGCGTAGTTTTCTTTCAGTGCTTCTCATGGGGGTTAGCACCTTTGCAGTCGCCGGTTACGATCTACATATCAGTCGCAAGAATTTTTGGGCTGACGACTTCGGTCCCAAAATCACCTTCGAAGAATGGCAAGAACATTTGAAAACCGACCCAGAGGTCATCAGGGATGTTGCCAATAGCCCACAAGACTTTATGGTCTCCATATCTGGAGAGTCATTTCCGCTCTGGTATCGCTCAGATCTTGGTGAGCTGTATACAAAAAATCCGACTGACAAGGCGATCTCAAAACTCGAAGAGATTGCTCGCAGTTTGAACGCGAGAGTTCAGGGTGATGATGGTGAGTTCTATCCAGCAGCGCCTTGATTATGCAGTCCTGTCCGGTGGTTAAACACGGCGAATGGTGGTCATTAGGTATGTCCGCTTGAGTCGATAGCAGACGAAGGTCGATAGTCGTTAGTTCTTGTGCCGTTTGCTAGGTGTCTGTAAGTGATGCAGCGAAACAAAATCGCAGCCCAATGATGAGATGAAACAGGTTCGCTTTGGTCAGATGCAAACACACCAAACCCGACGCAAGACGTCGGGTTTGGTATCGGATGGGTTGTTATCGCGGATCGACGTTATCCAGCACCCGATTCGCCAGCAATGAACTCAGTTCGATCAGTTGCTGGACACCGAGGGCGATGTGGCGGCGGGGGCCTTCGAGGTCGAAAGCCAGGTTGCTGATCATCGCGTCGGCGGATGCCAGGTTTTCGCTGAGGTTGGCGAGCAGGCATTCGTTGTCGGCGTTTTTTGCCACGGTGAACAACTGGCCCGGTTTGGATGCCTCTTCGGACTTTTCCGGTTTCGGTAGCAGGTAGTGATCCAAGGCGCGTTTGGCGGCTTCGTCGTGCTTTTTATTTTTGCTACCGGAATGAGTCGAGGTTGGGTCTGTTTCTGGAGGGTTCGGCGTTATCTTGAACATATGCATTTTTCCTTCTAGTAGGCCGCAACCATCTCGCTACTAAACGAAGGGGGTGGCAGCTGTGCGCAAGTTAGTAGACCGGTGGAAAATACATAAAAGCCCGGCGCGCCCGAAGGCGCCATGCGCACAGCCACCATCAAATGCAGGCGACGCCTGACTGATGAGACTCATGCAACCATTATGTATTTCCAACCAGGGCTACTAAACCCGACCACTGATGGGCAGTGGCAGGGAAACGATAGAACCCATGGGCAAGGCGCACAAGCGGGTGGATTCTGGCGTAGTTGTAGGCAAAGGCGCAAGGATGCGTAGCTTGATGGAAAAGGGGTGCTAAATAGGTGGGGCGGGTAGCCATGCCACGAATTCCGCCTTCGCCAATGCGTCTGCTTCGATGGCATCGGGCGAGCGTCGTATCAGCGACATGCCGGAAGTACTCGCAGGTCGCTATCGCCTAGAACGCCTGCTCGGAGCAGGCGGCATGGGAATCGTGTATCGCGTACGGGACCTGCTACACGAACAATACGGTGATCCCGATCCGTACATTGCGTTGAAAATGCTCAGTGAGCAATTCGATGGCTCACCTGACGCGAGCGCGCTGCTCTACAGCGAGTTCGCCCTGAGCAGACGATTGCATCACCCGAACGTGTTGCGTCCATACACCTTCGAAGTGGATGCTGACCATCGACGGGCTTTTATCACCATGGAACTGATGCGCGGCTTGACCTTGGACAAACTGCTTTGCGAGCGGCCGCTGGGTTTGCCCTGGCATGAACTGCACGCCATCGCCGCGCCGCTGCTCGACGCCTTGGCGTATGCCCACAGCAGGGGCGTGCTGCACGGGGACATGAAGCCAAGCAACGTCATGCTCAGCGAGGAGGGGGTGCGTTTGTTCGATTTCGGCTTGGGCCTGGCGCAAGAGGGCCCGTTGAAGGGCCTGCCAAACCTGAGTCGAGACCGCCTCAACGCCTGGACCCCGAGCTACGCCGCCCCTGAGTTGCTTGACGGCGCACCGTTGTCAGAGGGGGCCGATGCCTATGGGGTGGCTTGCTTACTGTATGAGCTGGCGAGCGGCAAACACCCGTTCCGCCGTTTACCTTCAACCCAAGCTCGAGACGCCCGCATGGAGCGCGAACTCAAAGCTCCGCGCAATTTGCCCAGGCGTTGCTGGGCGGCGTTGCGCTTGGCGCTGACGTTTGATCCGGGACAGCGCCGCATTACTGCGGCGCAGTTGCGTGACGCCTTGGGTGCTGAGTCGTCCTGGTGGTAAGTCGGTTGCGAGCAATGTCATGAGCGTGCCGGCAATGCATCTTGTGGCCGGCAAGCCATGTGCATTCCCTTAGTTTCGGCTCTGCTGGAAGCTCCACTCCTCAGCCCGAACTAGTCGGCAGAACGGCCCTTCAAGAGTCGCATTGTGATGAGCAACGATGTCCTTGGCTTTCATCACGGGCGTGTCTGAACAGGTATGGCCTTCGGCGACAAGTACCGCGTCGAAGCCAAGATCACGAGCAGCACGACAGGTGCTATCGACGCAGTATTGGGTTTTCATGCCAGTGATCACCACGCCGGTAGCCCCGAGAGACCGCAAATTCTCCGCCAGGTCGGTCATTTCGAAGGCGTTGGGCCGCCGTTTTTCGAATACCACCTCTTCACCCAGAAGCTTCAGTTCCTGCGCAATCATCGTCAACGGGCTGCCTGGTTCGATTGGAGATCCATCGGGCCCAATGTGGCGCGCGAGAAAAATCGGGGCGCCAGCGTTGCGTGCCTTGTCCATCAGGGTATTCACTGTTGCCAACAACTCTTCGCAGCGCCATGGTTTTTCCGGGCCGTGAACAAGCCCGACTTGGATATCGAGTATCAATAGGGCGTACATGAGTGCATCTCCTTGCGTTTGAGCCAGCGACACAAGGGCGTAAAAAAGGCCCTGTCCATCGCTGGCGGGCCTTTGAAGTTCGTCTGCTATTGGCTCACGATACCTCGCACGCTCCGCTTTCAGCGGTCGTGGTGGTGGTAGTCGAGGTGAGGCAATAATGGGTCATAGCTCGACACTAGCACACAAGGCCCCCAAAAAAAGGCGCTTCCCCACTCAAGGAGAAGCGCCATCTTTTTAAGTGAACAGCATTCCGCCGGCTGGCGGGGTTGCTTATCAGGCCGTTGCAGGCCGTAGCGAGTAGGTCTTGAGCTGGTCAGCGAAGTCGCGCAGGGACTGGATGCCGCTGGCCTCGGCTTCGTGGATCCATTCCTTGATGGCCGCGAGCATGTCGTGGCCGTTGCTGCTGGTCTTGGCCCAGATCTGCTGCAAGGCCAGGCGTTTTTCGTAGATCACCTTCAACGCCTGACTGTGTTCCAACATGCTCTGGATGCGCGCGTGGTGACGCTCATCCAGCAGGCTGGTTTCCCGCGATAACAGGCGTTTGGCCCGGTGGAATTGGTGGCGGACCGAGTGATCGACCTTTTCCAGTTCCTGCTTGACCAGCGGCGCGATGACCAGCCTGCGGTACTGGGCCATGATCTGGAAACGGTTGTTGAGGATCGCCATGGCGGTGTCCATGTCCAGATGCCCCTTGCCCTCGACACGGTGGGCGATCGGCGCGACGCGCTGGACCTTGGCCAGGCGCAGGAAACTGAATACCTGGATCCAGGCCCAGCCCAGGTCGAACTCCCATTTGCGTACCGACAGCTTGGCCGAATTGGGGTAGGTATGGTGATTGTTGTGCAGTTCTTCGCCACCGATCAGGATGCCCCAGGGCACCAGGTTGGTCGCCGCGTCGCGGCATTCGAAGTTGCGGTAGCCCACGGCATGACCCAGGCCATTGACCACGCCCGCGGCCCAGACCGGAATCCACATCATCTGGATGGCCCAGATGGTGATGCCGATGGTGCCGAACAGCAGCAGGTCGATGACGCCCATGATCGCCACGCCCATGAGTGGGAAGCGGCTGTAGAGATTACGCTCGATCCAGTCATCAGGGCAGTTCTTGCCATAGATGCGCAGGGTTTCGGGGTTTTCCGCTTCGGCGCGATAGAGTTCGGCGCCTTTGCGCAGCACGGTGGACAGGCCTTTGATCACCGGGCTGTGGGGATCATCGACGGTTTCGCATTTGGCGTGGTGCTTGCGGTGGATGGCGGTCCACTCGCGGGTGTTCTGCGCCGTGGTCAACCACAGCCAGAAGCGGAAGAAATGTTTGAGGCCGGCGTTGAGCTCCAGGGAGCGATGAGCCGAATAACGGTGCAGGTAGACCGTGACGCCAATGATCGTGACATGGGTCATCAGCAGGGTGACTGCCACCAGTGACCAGGGCGACAAGCCAAGAAAACCTTCGTACCACATAGGCTATAGGGCCCTCGATAAAGATAGAAACAGCCGTTGCATTATCACCTGCCGCACAGATAAAACCAGTCGGCCTTTCAGATAACAGTGGCAGGATGTTTCTTACTCTATAATTCCCACCTCTTTGTGGGGACATGGATCGCCGAATGACCGTCTATCACCGCAGCGCCATGCGTGGAGCGCTGCTTTATCTCGTGCTGTCGGTCGTCTGGCTGCAGCTGGTTGGTTATTTATTGAGCAGCTTTTTCGATCAATCTGCCGATCAGCTTCGCTGGCAGTTGATCAACGGATATGCCTGGGTCCTGGTCAGCGCCGGATTGGTTTTCCTGGCGGGTGTGCGGATATCCCGGCTTTTCGGAACAGGCGAACACCGTGCCGACGGCGAACGTTTGCGCCAGGCCGCCGCCGTCTTCGATTGCACGCGCGAAGGGGTGTTGGTGACGGACCCGAACGGCCTGATCGTGCACGTCAATCGCGCCTTCATGACGATTACAGGGTATGCCCGGGATGAGGTGTTGGGCCGGCGGCCCAACCTGTTCAAGTCTGGCCGTCACGGGGCGGATTTCTACCAGGAGATGTTTGCGTCCCTGGGCAGCCGTGGCGAGTGGAGCGGCGAGATCTGGAACCGACGTAAAAGCGGTGAGATCTACCCGCAATGGCAGACGATCCGCGTCGTTCGCGACGATAACGGTCAGGTGAGCCATTACGTCGCGGTGTTCTCGGACATCAGCGCGATCAAGGATTCGGAGCACGAACTGGCGTACCTGGCCCACCACGATCCGCTGACCGGTCTGCCCAATCGCCTGCTGTTTTCCGATCGCGCCGAGCAGGCGCTGGCGTCGTCGCAGTTGCACAAACGCGGCTGCGCCTTGTTGCTGGTGGACCTGGACCATTTCAAGAACATCAACGACAGCCTGGGGCATCACGTTGGCGATCAATTGCTCAAAAGCGTGGCGGAGCGATTCCGGGGGTTGTTTGCGCCCGGCGTGACCTTGGCCCGGCTGGGGGGCGACGAGTTTGCGGTGCTGGTGGAAAATTGCTCGCAGCCGGCGCAGGCGGCGGTGCTGGCCCAGCGCATTATCGATGCCCTGAAAGAACCGTTACGCCTCGAAAACCAGCTCTTGTTCATCAATGCCAGCGTGGGCATCAGCCTGTTTCCCGGGGATGCCCTCAGCGCGGGGCAACTGCTGCGCAATGCCGACTCCGCCTTGTTCAAGGCTAAGAGTGCCGGGCGCGATGGCTACGCCCTGTATACCGAAGAACTCACCGCTCATGCCCAGCAACGGGTCGAGATCGCCTTCGAACTGCGACGCGCGCTCCAGCAGCAGGAGCTGCGGGTTCATTACCAGCCGGTACACGATCTGGCGACCAGCCGCCTGATCGGTGTCGAGGCTTTGGTGCGCTGGGAACATCCCGAGCGCGGTCTGGTTTCGCCGGCCGAGTTCATTCCCATCGCCGAGCGCACCGGGCTGATCGCCCAAATCGATGCCTGGGTCATGGAGCAGGCCTGTCGACAGATGCGTCAATGGCAGGAGGCCGGGGTGGCGTTATCGTTTGTCGCGGTCAACGTTTCCAGTCGGCTGTTCGCCCGTCGCGAGCTGTACGAACAGGTCGCGCGGGTGCTGCACGTTTCAGGCCTGGACCCGGCCTGTCTGGAATTGGAAGTGACCGAAAGCGCGGTGATGGACGATCCGGAGGTGGCCCTGGAGCAAATGCACCGTCTGCGGGAATTGGGGGTGCGACTGGCTATCGATGATTTTGGTACCGGTTATTCGTCGCTGCTGCGACTCAAACGCTTGCCCGTCCAGAAGCTCAAGATTGATCAGGGCTTTGTGGCCGGGTTGCCGTGGGATGAGGACGACGCAGCGATTGTCCGGGTAATCATCGCCCTGGCCCGCAGCATGGGTATGCAAGTGCAAGCCGAAGGCATCGAGCAGCGCGAGCAGGCAGCGTTCCTGCTGGAACATGCCTGTGGGATGGGGCAGGGCTACTGGTTCGGACGACCCGTTGCCGCGCAGCAGCTGGATTGGGATCGCGCGCCCGCAATCAATTAATTGCCTTTGCACATCGGCTGCTTGTGTTTTTGGTTATATAAAAATTCTTAAATAGTCTTTTTAAGAATATCTACGCCTATCTAGTATTGCTCCTACGCCACAAACGGTGCCGCCCACTTCCAGGCATTCAAGGAGCAATAGCATGAGCGCATCTCTACGCAGCGTTGACGGTCAGGACGAAGCAACTCTGTTGCGCGAGATCCTCAATGCCTTGCGGGACCTTCGTTTTGGCGCGGTGGAAATCACTGTGCACAACGCGCAAGTCGTCCAGATCGAGCGCAAGGAAAAATTCCGGTTGCAGCAGCCGAGCCACAAACCGGGTTGAAGACCAACACTTCACAAACATAAAAAAACCGGAATTCCAGGAGTTTTCACCATGCCGTCAATTCGCCGTTATGCCTTGGCCGTCTTGGCCAGCGCTGTTTTTGCAGGTTCCGCTTTTGCCAAGGATTACGAGTTGCTTAACGTGTCCTACGACCCGACTCGCGAGCTGTACCAGGATTACAACGCCGAATTCGCCAGTTTCTGGAAGAAAGCGCACCCGGACGATAGCGTGAAGATCCAGCAATCTCACGGTGGCTCGGGCAAGCAGGGTCGGGCGGTGATCGATGGCCTGCGGGCTGACGTGGTGACCCTGGCTCTGGCTGGCGACATCGACGAAATCGCCAAGCTGGGCAAGTCCCTGCCGGCGGATTGGCAAACACGCCTGCCGGAAGCCAGCACACCGTACACCTCGACCATCGTTTTCCTGGTGCGTAAAGGCAATCCCAAGGGCATCAAGGACTGGGGCGATCTGATCAAGGATGACGTGTCGGTCATCACCCCGAACCCGAAGACCTCCGGCGGTGCTCGCTGGAACTTCCTCGCCGCCTGGGCCTATGGCCTCAAGGCCAACGGTGGTGACGAAGCCAAGGCCAAGCAATACGTTCAAGCACTGTTCAAGCATGTGCCGATCCTCGACACCGGCGCCCGCGGCTCGACCATTACCTTCGTCAACAACGGTCAGGGCGACGTGTTGCTGGCCTGGGAAAACGAAGCTTTCTTGGCGCTGAAAGAAGACGGCGGCGCGGACAAATTCGACATCGTCGTGCCGTCGTTGTCGATCCTCGCCGAGCCGCCGGTGGCGGTGGTGGACAAGAATGCCGAGAAAAAGGGCAACCTGGAGATCGCCGAAGCCTACCTCAAGCACCTCTACAGCCCGGCCGGCCAGGAAATCGCCGCGAAAAACTTCTATCGTCCACGTGACAAGGACGTGGCCGCCAAGTACTCCCGGCAGTTCCCGAAATTGGACCTGGTGACCATCGACAAGGACTTCGGTGGCTGGAAAACCGCCCAGCCGAAATTCTTCAACGATGGCGGTATTTTCGACCAGATCTATCAGGCGCAGTAAGCTGGGCAGGCCTGAATGAGCTGATTACAAGCTAAGGCCGGACACTGAATCTGTGGCGAGGGGAGTTATCCCCGTTCGGGCGCGAAGCGGCCCCGAATCTGGCATGTCTTTATGCTCAGGTGAATTGAGTCGGCTGCTTTGGGGCTGCTTCGCAGCCCAACGGGGATAAATCCCCTCGCCACAGTTTTTGCGCGTTCTCAACCAAGGACCTTTATGTCGCGTCGCATATCCCCCGTCATACCCGGCTTCGGGCTGACGCTGGGCTACACCCTGGTGTACCTCAGTCTGATTGTGCTCATACCCCTGGCGGCAATGTTCGTACATGCCGCCCAACTTACCTGGGAACAGTTCTGGGCGATCATCTCCGCGCCACGGGTGCTGGCGGCCTTGAAGCTCAGCTTCGGCACTGCTCTGTGCGCGGCGATCATCAACGGTGTGATCGGTACGCTGTTGGCCTGGGTGCTGGTGCGCTACACCTTCCCCGGTCGCAAGATCATCGATGCAATGATCGATCTGCCGTTCGCCTTGCCCACCGCCGTGGCGGGTATTGCACTGACGGCGTTGTATGCGCCGACCGGTCTGGTCGGCCAGTTTGCCACCGACCTGGGTTTCAAGATCGCCTACACCCCGCTGGGCATCACCCTGGCGCTGACCTTCGTGACGCTGCCGTTCGTGGTGCGCACGGTGCAGCCGGTGCTGGCCGATATCCCCCGTGAAGTCGAAGAGGCCGCCGCCTGTCTCGGTGCCAAGCCGTGGCAGGTGTTCCGCCACGTCCTTGTGCCGGCGTTGTTGCCGGCCTGGTTGACCGGCTTCGCCCTGGCCTTTGCCCGTGGCGTGGGTGAGTACGGGTCAGTGATTTTCATCGCCGGCAACATGCCGATGAAAACCGAGATCCTGCCGCTGCTGATCATGGTCAAGCTCGACCAATACGACTACACCGGCGCCACCTCCATCGGCGTGCTGATGCTGGTGGTTTCCTTCGTCCTGTTGCTGCTGATCAACCTGCTGCAGCGGCGCATCGAAACCCCATAAGGAGGCGCGAACATGTCCCAATCGTCTATTTACGCGGCCTCCACCAACGCCGCCCGCCGCGGCAGTGCAACATCGCGGCGAGTCCTGATCGGTCTTGGCTGGTTGATCTTTGCGCTGTTCCTGCTGCTGCCGCTGTTCATCGTAGTCTCCCAGGGGCTGAAGCTGGGCCTGGCGGCGTTCTTTGCCGCAATCTTCGAACCCGATGCCCTGTCGGCGCTCAAGCTCACGGTGATCGCGGTGCTGATCTCGGTGCCGCTGAACCTGGTGTTCGGGGTCAGCGCCGCGTGGTGCGTGAGCAAATATTCATTCCGTGGCAAGAGCATGCTGGTGACCCTGATCGACCTGCCGTTCTCGGTGTCGCCGGTGATCGCCGGCCTGGTCTATGTGCTGATGTTCGGTGCCCAGGGCCTGTTCGGGCCGTGGCTGTCGGATCACGACATCCAGATTGTGTTTGCGCTGCCGGGCATCGTGCTGGCGACGATCTTCGTCACCGTGCCGTTCGTGGCCCGTGAGCTGATCCCGCTGATGCAGGAGCAGGGCACCCAGGAAGAAGAAGCCGCGCGGCTGTTGGGTGCCAATGGCTGGCAGATGTTCTGGCATGTCACCGTGCCGAACATCAAGTGGGGGCTGATCTATGGCGTGGTGCTGTGTACCGCCCGGGCCATGGGCGAATTCGGCGCGGTATCGGTGGTGTCCGGGCACATTCGCGGGGTCACCAACACCCTGCCTTTGCACGTCGAGATCCTCTACAACGAATACAACCACGTGGCCGCGTTCGCTGTGGCGAGCCTGTTGCTGATCCTGGCGCTCTTGATCCTGCTGCTCAAGCAGTGGAGCGAAAACCGAATCAACCGCCTGCGCGCCAGCGCCGCGGAGGAATAAGTCATGTCGATCGAAGTTCGTAACGTCAGCAAGAATTTCCACGCCTTCAAGGCGCTGGACGATATCAGCCTGGACATCCAGAGCGGCGAGTTGGTGGCCCTGCTGGGGCCGTCGGGTTGCGGCAAGACCACCTTGCTGCGGATCATCGCCGGCCTCGAAACCCCGGACCAGGGCAACATCGTGTTCCACGGCGAGGATGTTTCCGGCCACGACGTGCGTGATCGCAACGTCGGTTTCGTATTCCAGCACTATGCCCTGTTCCGCCACATGACGGTGTTCGACAACGTTGCCTTCGGCTTGCGCATGAAGCCCAAGAACCAACGCCCGAACGAAAGCCAGATCGCGACCAAGGTCCACGAGTTATTGAACATGGTGCAACTGGACTGGCTTGCCGACCGTTACCCCGAACAGCTTTCCGGCGGCCAGCGCCAGCGTATCGCCCTGGCCCGCGCCCTGGCGGTGGAGCCCAAGGTGTTGCTGCTGGACGAACCCTTCGGCGCCCTCGACGCCAAGGTACGCAAGGAACTGCGGCGCTGGCTGGCACGGTTGCACGAGGACATCAACCTGACTTCGGTGTTCGTGACTCACGACCAGGAAGAGGCCATGGAAGTCGCGGATCGGATCGTGGTGATGAACAAGGGTGTGATCGAGCAGATTGGCTCACCGGGCGATGTCTACGAAAACCCGGCCAGCGACTTTGTGTATCACTTCCTCGGCGACTCGAACCGCCTGCACTTGGGTGAGGATCGACATGTGCTGTTCCGCCCCCATGAAGTCTCGCTGTCGCGTTCGGAGCTGGAGGATCACCACGCCGCCGAAGTGCGCGACATTCGCCCGCTGGGCGCCACCACTCGGGTGACCCTGAAGGTGGAAGGCCAGAGCGAGCTGATCGAAGCTGAAGTGGTGAAGGACCACGACAGCCTGGTGGGCCTGGCGAAGGGCGAGACGCTGTTCTTCAAGCCGAAGGTCTGGCAGAAAGTCTCAAACCTTTAAGATCAAAAGCATCGCGAGCAGGCTCGCTCCCACAGTGGAATGGGCTTGACCACAAGTCTGTGGGCAACCCAAAAAACCTGTGGGAGCGGTGTCGGCCACAACATCTGCGGCCCAGCCCCAGTCTCCTGTGGGAGCGAGCTTGCTCGCGATGGCGCCCTCACTGACACCCCGAGCCGAATCCGAATAACCCCGCTTGGCCTTGCTTCGATCGGTTCTACTTCTGCACCTGGCCTTGAACCAAACCCTACCTAGACTCTGACTTGCCAGGAGGCAGTAAGAGTCCAATGACGGACCGGTGTTATCCCCTGGCGCCCTGATGCCAAGGAGATAAAGCATGAGAATGGAAGTCAGTCGGCATGGCCCGTTTGGCTGTGCCTTGCTAAGCGTTTTATTGAGCCCATCCGTCAGCGCCACCCCCTCGTTGTCACCGCAGATACCCTTCGATGTCACGGTTGCCGAGGAACATCCCACGCTGGCCAGCCTTCAGCGCGATTTCGATGACCTGTCATGGCAGACCTTCATTGCCTTGAACTGGCCGGCGCTGGACAACGGCAATCCCAATACCGGCACTCCCATCGGCAAACAGGATGGGGCCACGGTGTGGGAAAGCTGGAAAGAGAGCTACCAGATCTTCCGGGCCAAGGGTCAGGCGCCGTTGGCCTGGGACGCGCCGGCGACGATTCCCGAAGCGTGCAAGTCGCTCAAGTCCGGGCGCCTGTTGCAGCAGATGGGCAAGGTGCCCGATGTGCTGGATGAGTTTATCCAGCCTTTCGAGAGCGGCCCGCTGGTGGATCAGAACGGGGCCTATACGCGCAACGAAATCGTGGTCAACCGATCGATGTTCAATTCCATTGTCGACAATGGTCTGTACAGCATCGAAGGCCAGCAGAAGTTTTTTGCCGCAAACCCGACCAACGCCGTGGCTTTCAGTTGCGGCTCGGCCAAGACACAGGACGTCGGCGCGCTGATGGTGAAAGCATCGTGGAAAGTGCTGGGCGCCAATGATCGTCCGCAGGATTTTCACACCGTCGATGCGCTGGTCTATACACCGGGAAACAGCGACCCGAGCAAAGGACCCATTGTCGGGGAGTCGTGCAAGTCCGAACCGGTGGGGTTGGTGGGACTGCACATCGTTCACAAGACCGACAGCGCCGCGCAGTGGGTCTGGTCGACCTTTGAACATGTAAAAAACGTACCCGAACAGACCACCCCCCCGGCCCAACGGGTGGGACCTTATCTGTTCTACAACGCTGCCAGCCAAAGCGATATCAACCAGCCGCCGCCCCGGCCATGGAACCCGGCGGTCAAGGCAACCCCCTCGCAGATCGTGCGTGAGATACCGCTGACCGAAGCCACCAAAACCCTGAACGCCACCTATCAAGCGCTGTTGCGTACGGTCAACCCACAGAGCGTCTGGGCGAACTATCAATTGATCAGTACCCAGTGGCCGTCGGCACCACAGCCCAACTGTCAGATATCAGCCGCCAACCCGCTGGGCAATCCTGCCCCGTTGTTCCTGGCCAACGCCACACTGGAAACCTACATCCAGGGCACCGTGCCCCAAGCGTCCTCCAGTTGCATGGCGTGTCATGGCAATGCGGCAACCCATGTCACCGAATCGCCGCGCACCAGCTTCGCGGATTTCACCTATTTGCTCGAACGCGCGCAGTCCACGACTGGACAAGGAGTCAAGCATGAGCAGTGAACTGGAAAATTTCGTAGGCCTTTCATCGGTCCTGACTGGCATTTCCACTGAGCGATTGGCACCGGCGATCGACCAGGTGGGTTTGCCTCCGCTGTTTCTTGAATTCATCACGCCAAGAATCACGCCTGATGTGCTCAGTACATTGCTGACTCAATACGCCAACCTGGCGGGGGACAATCAATCCCCGGATCAGATCGCCCAAGCGGTATTGATGGACGGAGCGCTACCGGCCGACACGCAGACCGCCAAAGCCGCGCGTTCGATCATGAAGCTGTGGTTGCTGGGCGTCTGGTACCAACCCTATGACGCGGCGAGTTTCAAAAAGGATGAGCAGACGGTGGTGTCCGACCAGGCTTATATCAATGGATGGGCCTGGAAAGCCGCCCAGGCTCACCCTATGGGCTACAGCGAGATGTTCTTCGGCTACTGGAACACGACGCCGCCCAGCCTTGAGGATTACACCGGAGTAGCTGCCAACGCGCAGCAAGGAGCTTCGTCATGAGTACCGAACAAGCAGAGGTGGTCATCGTTGGTGCGGGGCTGGCCGGCAGCATCATCGCTTATCAGTTGGGCATGGCTGGCGTGGATGTGCTGGTGCTCGAATCGGGCCCGGAGATCCCGGCCAATCGTACGCAGTATCTGGAGCGCTTCTACACGGCGACCCTGAAAACCCCGGAGTCGCCCTATCCTCCGGTATCGACCCTGGACACACCGCGCGACCCGACCAAGGAAAATGCCCCGCGGGCAACCATCGCCGATCTGATCCTGGGTTGGGACAAACCGGAAATCAGTTACCTGGTGCAGAAAGGCCCGTTGCCCTTCAACAGCACCTATGAACGGGTGGGCGGCGGGACGACCTGGCATTGGGTCGGGACGTGCCTGCGCATGGTGCCGAACGATTTTCGTCTGAAGAGCAAATACGGCGTCGGGGTGGACTGGCCGATCGGCTACGACGATCTGCAAAGTGCCTATTGCCGGGCCGAGGCGGAAATCGGTGTGTCGGCCAATGTCGCCGACCAGGCTTATCTGGGCATGACCTTTCCCGAGGGCTATTCATTCCCGATGCACAGCATTCCGCTGTCACTGGTTGACGGCAGTTTTGTCAGCGCCGTGACCGGGCAGACGTTCGACGGCTTGCCGCTGGTGGTCAGTCCGACCCCGGCGGGGCGCAATTCCCAGCCCTACGCCGGGCGCCGGGTGTGTGCCGGCAATACCAACTGCACGCCGATCTGCCCGATCCAGGCCAAGTACGACGCCACGGTGACCATGAACAAGGCCCGGGCCACCGGCAACGTCCGGGTCATGTACCGGACCGTGGCCAGCAAAGTGACCGTGGGCCCGGACAAGAACATCAATGGCATCGAATTCATTCAATATCAGCTTGGCGAGGGACCGAAGACGGGAAACGGTGTGGCCATCGGGCAGCGTTACGTGATCGCGGCCCATGCCATCGAAACCCCTAAATTGTTGCTCAACTCCAAGACCCCGGACTGGCCCAAAGGTGTGGCCAACAGCAGCGGGCAGGTGGGACGCAGCCTGTCCGACCATCCGATTTACCTGGCGTGGGGGCTGATGCCGGAAGGCAAGACGGTTTTCCCATATCGTGGCCCGGTGTCCACGGCGGGCATCGAGAGCCTGCGTGACGGTGCCTTCCGCAGCCAGCGAGCGGCATGGCGCATCGAAATCGGCAATGAAGGCTGGAACTGGCCGGTTGGCGATCCTTACGTCACCGTGGCCGATTTTATCGACGGGAAGAACATAAGTCGCACCAATCCATTGCCGGCGAAAGAGACACCGGCGCCGCCCACTGAAGCGCTTTACGGCACGGCACTGATCAAAAAACTCAACGAACTGTTCATCCGCCAGTTTCGGATCGGCTTCCTGGTGGAACAGGTGGAAGACCATCCCGACCAGTCCAACAGCTACATCGTGCCCTCGACGGATAACTACAAGGACGGGCTCGGCATTCTTCGGCCGGAAATCCACTACGACCTGTCCGATTACACCAAGGAAGGTTTCAGGCAGGCGAAGATACTGGCGAGCCACATCATCAAGGACCTGCTCGGCGCCGTGGAACTGACAGCACCCATTGGCAAAGGGACCTTCAACTACAAAGGCGAAGATTACAGCTTCCAGGGCGCCGGACACCTGATGGGGACCTATCGCATGGGCGATGATCCAGCCAAGTCGGTGGTGGACAAATACCAGCGCAGTTGGGACCACAAGAACCTGTTCCTGGTGGGCGATGGCGTGTTCCCCAGCACGGGCACCTCGAACCCGAGCCTGACGATTGCGGCGCTGTCGTTCCAGGCCGGGGACACCGTGGCCAACGACCTGAAGGCGGTGACCATGCAGGTCCAATCCAACATCGCCTGGCAGGGCACTGGAGTGCAGATCAACGGGTTGATACCGCGCGTGGTTCGCTACGTCAGTGGGTTATGGTGTGCCAGCCCGCAGGGCGGCAATGTCGATGGAAAGGGCGGTTCGCGGCACATCGACTACAGCAGCTATGCCTTGCCCGGTGCCGCCGAAGGCGCCTTGATCGGTCGTGTGGGCAACGATGGAACGCCGTTCCTGGTGGGGGATCTGGCGCAGGTTCCGGGCGACCAGCAAGGGGAACTGCAACTGTGCATCAACGATGACCTGACCGGGCAACATGGGTCTGGTTTGAAAGATAACACCGGCGCGCTGACGATACGGGTCGAGTTTGGTGCGCTGTAACTTGAGCGGTAAGGCCTGACTCTTGTGGGAGCAGGCCTTGCTCCCACAGATTCAGACGGCCGAGCGTTGGTGACGCAAGGCCACGGGCCCGGCGCGTTCTTCAATGGCCCGCTTCAGTTCGCTACGAAGCCCCAGCAGGAAGCCCGCCTCCACCACCACGAACAGCGGCCCGACAATCAACCCGGTGAGGTCATCGACGAACGCCGGTTTACGGCCTTCGCAATAGTGACCGACGAACTGGATCACCCAGCCCACCACGAACATCCCCAAGCCACTGCCCAGCCATACCAAGGTGCTTTGCGCGGCGAGCACCTGGCCCAGCCATAGCGCCAGGGCCAGCAGTACCGTCATCAGCACCCCCAGGCGCAACTCAAGGCGCAGATAGAACCAGGCACTGGCTACCGCTATCAGCAACGCCGGCGACACCAGGAGCACGCCCACCGGCCAACCCGGCCGTGACAGCAGTACGGCGACGGCGACGAAAATCAGCGGAATACCGATGAAGTGCGTGGCGATGTTGCGTGGATCGCGGTGGTAGGCGGCGTATTGACTGAGATGATCAACGAGGCTTTTCATTGTTGTTCCTCCTGAGGTGATGCCTGCATGATGCCCGGGCCCCACGAGGTGTTCTGTCAGCTAGCCGACACTTGTCCCGGAGTTTTCATGAATACGCATCCCTGGCACTCGCACCTGTTGGCCGGTCACTGGTACAGCCACTTGCCCGCTGAGTTACAGAATAGTCTGTTGGGCATGTCGCGGGTGCGCCGACTGGTGCCGGGGCATCGGTTGTTCCAGCGCGGTGACCCGCCCTGCGGGATGTACGCCGTATTGGAGGGCGCGGTACGGATCGGCGCAGTGAACGAACAGGGCAAGGAAGCGCTGCTCAGCGTGGTGGAAGCGCCCCACTGGTTTGGTGAAATCTGCCTGTTCGATGGCCAGCCGCGCACCCATGACGCGGTGAGCGTGGGCCAGTGCACCTTGCTGCACTTGCCTCAGGCGCCGTTGATGGCGTTTCTGCAAGAACATCCGGTCTATTGGCGAGATATTGCGCGGCTGATGAGCCACAAACTGCGCCTGACCTTCATCAATCTCGAACACCTGAGCCTGATGCCCGCCCCGGTACGTGTTGCCAATCGCCTGCTGATGATCGCCGAAGGCTACGGCGAAATCGAACCGGCGCGACGGGTCTTGCAACTGCCCCAGGAGCAACTGGCGCTCATGCTCTCACTGTCGCGCCAGACCACCAACCAGATCCTCAAGGACCTTCAGGCCCAGGGCATTGTGCAGTTGGCTTATGGTGAGATTGAAATCCTGGATATCGAGCGGCTTCGGGCGTTGACCACAATCTGAAGCCGACCTGAAGCCTCCACAGGATATGTGAATAGGCTACGCTGGTGTTGTATTTGAATTAAATGCAGTGCAAATTATGTGTTTATGACAATATTGCACTGTATACAATGCGGAGACAATGATGGAAACCCTTGGCCCATTGCTCAGGAGACTGCGCAAGGAACATAACCTCTCTCAACATGCATTGGCCGCGCAATACGGCATGAGCCGTGCCACGATCTCGGGCATCGAAAACAATACGATTGCTGAAGTCGGGATCCGCAAGGTCGAAGCGATCCTCAATGGCTTCGGTTATGAGCTGACAGCTGTTGCCCGTCCACCGAAGCGTCCTACGCTCGACTCCCTGAAAAAGGACTCTTTCCATGGCTGACGAGCAAGGTCTGGACAGGTTGCAGGTCTGCGTCGGCGAAACGCCTGTTGGCATTCTGGGACGAGGCCAACAGCGCAGTAACTCCGTATTTACTTATGCCGCAACCACGAGTGAGGAGCAGTCTGTCTCGTTGACCATGCCCGTGCGTCTTGAAAGCTACACCTGGGAATCAGGGGTCCTGCCGATCTTTGAAATGAACTTGCCGGAAGGTGCTTTGCGTGATGAGTTGGTTCGTCGCTTCAGCAAGGCGGTGCGCGGATTTGACGACTTCGCCATGCTTGCCATTGTGGGGCCTCATCAATTGGGGCGCGTTGGCATCGGTCCTTTGCGGGCAGAAGCTGTACCACCCGAAACCAGCCTGGCGGATTTGCTGGTGCACGACGGGGCTGAAGGTTTGTTCGACGATTTACTGCACACCTATGGACAGTATTCGGGGGTTTCCGGGGTACAACCCAAGGTGCTGGTACGTGACAGTGCATCGACAGTTGATCGCTTGACCCACCGGGGCGCCACGCATTTGATCAAGGCATTTCGGGCTGACGAATTTCCGGAACTGGCGGCGAATGAATTTTTTTGCATGCGAGCTGCGCTGCACGCGGGGCTTGAGGTACCGGAGTTCGAGCTGAGTGAGCGCGGCAAATTTCTAATCATCAAACGCTTTGATATGGCGGATACCGGGGAGTATCTGGGCTTTGAGGACTTCTGTGTACTCAACGGCTCTCCGTCCAGGACCAAATATGACGGTTCCTATGAAGGGGCGGCTCGACAGATCAAGGCATTTGTCTCGCCGCACTTGCTCAATCAGGCACTGGAGTCTCTGTTCAAAATCGTTGCCCTCTCGGCGGGCCTGAAAAATGGCGACGCGCATCTGAAAAATTTCGGTGTGCTGTATGGGCATTGCGGCGTTGATGCGACCATCCGGCTCGCGCCAGCCTATGACATCGTCACCACTGCGGTGTATATCCGCAACGACAACATGGCGCTGTTGCTGGGCGGCTCAAAAGCCTGGCCCAAACACAAGATGCTCATGCAATTCGGTCGATCGGCCTGCAACCTGACCGAAAAGCGTTGCAAGGAACTGATAGAGCAGGTCATTCATGGGATGGACCTTGCCATGGCCGAGATGCGCCGTTATATGGGCGCTAATCAACAGTTCAGGGCGACCGGCGAAGCAATGATCGAAGTATGGACGGCTGGGCTCGCTCGCAGCCTCAAGCCCGGCATCGACTGACCCATCGCCTTCTCGAACAGGGATTTGTGTATGCCACAGATCAAATGTGGGAGCGAGCCTGCTCGCGATAGGGCCGGCCCAGCCAACGCAAACCCCTAGCGCAACCCGTCCCGAAACTGCCCCGGGGTCATTCCGGTCCAGCGCTTGAACGCCCGGCTGAAGCTGCTGGCATCGGCAAAACCCAGGAGATAACCGACTTCACTCAGTGAGCACTGTGGGTCGCGCAGGTGCAGCAGTGCCAGGTTTTCCCGACATTCGTTAAGCAGCGTGTCGAAGCGGCAGCCTTCATCGGCCAAATGCCGTTGCAGGCTGCGCAGGCTCAGGTGCATGGCCTGGGCGATACGCTCGGCGCTGGGTTCGCCTTCGGGCAGTTGGGCCTCGATAGCGGCTCGCACCTTGCGCTCCCAGGTCAGCGGCTGGAGCTGGGCGAGGGTGCGCTTGAGTACCGTCTCGTTGTGTTCAGCCAGCTCCGGGTTGGCGTCGTCCAGGTGGCTGTCGAAATCGACGAGGTTGAATTCCAGGCAATCTTGCTCGGCGCCGAAATACACAGGTGAACGGAACACTTTATGCCAGGGGCCGGGGTCCGTCGGTTCCGGGCGCCGCAAGTACACCGCCAGCGGCGCGTAATCGCGGCCCAGTCGGTTGCGACACGTGCGCACGTAAATCGCGGCGAACGCATCGATGGCTTCAAAGGCCGGCGTCGCCCGGCCCTGGGGCACGTCGAGCGTGAAGCGGTATCGGTCTTCGCAGCGGCTCAGTTGCAGCATCAACGCATCGCTGACCACCGGGTGGTAACGCACGATTCGCTCAAACACTTCTCGCAAACTGCCGCTGGCCACCAGGGCATAACCCAGAGCGTGGAACGTGGTGGGACTGACGAAGCGCGAAACCCGCAGGCCGATCGCCGGATCACCGCTGGCCTGCACGGCCAGTTCCCACAGACGCGTGGTGGCCGAGAGCGGATAACGGGCATTCGGGTCGTCCATCAACTGCGGATCGAGCCCGGCCTCCAGGCACAGGGCATGGCTGTCCAGGCCCAACGCATCAAGCTGTTTGCGCAGGGCGCGGGTCCAACTGGCGAGGGAGGTGGGTTCAGTCATGGCGATTGGCGCTTGCGGTCAACAGGTTGGCGTTTACGGCTACCACCCTAAGGGGCATCGCCCGGCAGGATGAGCACATCGATAGAAGAGGATGTAAGCCATGCACGGCACTTGCGCAAGCCCCGAGCGATTGAATGCACAACAGCGATCGGCCCATATTCGCCAGGTGGTCTTGGCCCGAGGCGAGGAACTGCGCCAGCGCTACCCGATCCTGCGTCATCAGGATGCGTTGGGCGCGGGCATCCTGGCGTTCGCCCTGGCCGGGATGGTCGGTTCGGCGCTGCTCTACATCAACGGTCACCTGGCCGGTTGGGCATGCCTGCTGCTCAACGCTTTTTTCGCTTCACTGACCCACGAGCTGGAACACGACCTGATCCACAGCATGTATTTTCGCAAGCAGCGCGTACCCCACAACCTGATGATGGGCCTGGTCTGGCTGGCGCGGCCCAGCACCATCAACCCCTGGATCCGCCGCCATTTGCACCTCAATCATCACAAAGTGTCCGGCAGCGAGGCCGACCTGGAAGAGCGGGCCATTACCAATGGCGAGCCCTGGGGGCTGGCGCGCTTGCTGATGGTGGGCGACAACGTGATGTCGGCCTTCATTCGCCTGCTGCGGGCCAAGACCTGGGCGCACAAGCGCAGCATCCTCAAGCGCACGCTGAAGGTGTATTTCCCGCTGGCGCTGTTGCACTGGGGCGCGTGGTACGTGTTTCTCGGTTTCCATGGGGCCAACGCTGTCGCCTATCTGCTTGGCACGTCGATTGATTGGTCGGCAACCACGCTGGCAGTGATGCACGTGATCGATATCGCAGCGGTGGTGATCATCGGCCCGAACGTGCTGCGCACCTTTTGCCTGCATTTCATCAGCTCGAACATGCATTACTACGGCGACATCGAGCCGGGCAATGTCATCCAGCAAACCCAGGTGCTCAACCCCTGGTGGCTGTGGCCATTGCAGGCGTTCTGCTTCAACTTCGGCAGTAGCCACGGGGTCCATCATTTCGTGGTCAAAGAGCCGTTCTACATCCGCCAGATGACGGTGCCGGTGGCCCACAAAGTGATGCGTGAGATGGGCGTGCGGTTCAATGATTTCGGCACGTTTGGGCGGGCGAACCGGTTTGTGCGGGAAGAGGGTGTGGTGCGGGAGGAAGGGGATGCGGTGCGGGTTTGACGCAAACAGGTTCGAGAAGTAAAGCCGAACCTTGTGGCGAGGGAGCTTGCTCCCGCTGGGTTGCGCAGCAGCCCCAAAAAAACCAGGGCCGATTCGCGTCCAGCGGGAGCAAGCTCCCTCGCCACAGAGAATGAGTTACCAAAGAGAACGGGTCAGAACTGGTAACTCACCGTCGCCGCCACGTTGCGTTCTTCGCCCAGGTAGCAGTAGCTCAAGCTGGCGCAGGAGGCGACGTAGGTTTCGTTGGTCAGGTTGTTTGCGTTCAGGCGCACGTCCACACCTTTCAAGCCGACCTTGCCCAGGTCATACCCCACCGACGCATCGAACAGCGTATAGGACGGCACCTTCATGGTGTTTTCCGCATCGGCCCAGCTGTAGCCGACATAACGTACGCCACCGCCCAGTCGCAGGCCATCGAGCGCGCCGCTGTCGAACTTGTAGTCCGCCCACACCGAAGCCATGTGGCGTGGGGCCTGGGTCGGTGAGTTGCCTTTGTTTTCGATGATGTCGGTGGCGGTGCTCAACGTGCTGATCATCGATTTCGAATATTCGATATCGGTGAAGGTGTAGCTGCCCAGCACTTTGAACTGCTCGGTCAGTTGCAGGTGCGCTTCCAGTTCCAGGCCCTGGGAGCGAACGGCACCGACGGCGCGGTAGAAGTTTTCCTGGGGTAGTTTGGTCGCCAGGTTCTCCTGGTCGATACGGAACAGCGAGGCGGTGTAAAGGTCATCCGTACCCGGTGGCTGATACTTCAGGCCCAGTTCCCATTGCTTGCCATCGGTCGGCGACAGCGGGTTGCCGGCGCTGTCGGCGTAGGAGTTGGGGTTGAACGACTCGGAGTAGCTGACGTACGGCGCCAGGCCGTTGTCGAACAGGTACAGCGCCCCGGCGCGGCCTGTGAGCTTGCTGCGTTTGTCGTTGATCTCGGTGCCTTCCGGGCGGCCGAACTCAGCGATGCGGTTTTCATCCGAGGTTTTCACCCAGTCCTGACGCAGGCCCAGGGAGAAACGCCATTTATCCATCTCGATCAGGTCTTGCAGGTAGACACCGGTCTGTTCCAGGCGCCGCAGGTAGCTGGTGGGGCTGAAGTAGGTGATAGCCGAGTTGCCATAGACCGGGTCGAAGGCGTTGATCGGGGCCAGGCTGCCGCTGGTCCAATCCACCACGGTCTTGCGCCGCTGATAGTCAGCGCCCATCAGCACGGTGTGCTTGGTCGCCCCGCTGAAAAATTCAGCCTGCAGCATGTTGTCGACGATGAACGAATGCAGTTTTTCTTCGGCACCGGTGTAGTAGCGGTTCAGCTCGTTGCTGGTCGGCGTGGTCCAGCCGTAGGCGTAGACCTGATCATTGGTGACTTGGGAGTCCAGGTAACGGAAGTTCTGCCGGGCGGTGAAGACATCGTTGAAACGGTGTTCGAACTGGTAGCCGAACGACTGCTGATCACGTTCATAGCCATCGACGCCCGGCTCGCCTTCGAAGAAATTTTCCGAGATACGCTTGCCGTTGCGCTGATGCAAGGCGCCGTCGGCCGGCATGCCGCCGTGATAACCACCGTCGGGGTCGTGCTGCAGGTAGGCCTGAAGCGTCAGCGACGTGTCTTCGGTAAAGTCGATGCTCACCGTGGGGGCGAGGGCAAAGCGCTTTTCCTTGGTGTGGTCGAACTGCGTGTCGGACGTATCCGCCAGCCCCACCAGGCGATAGGCGATGCGTTTGTCATCATCCACCTGCCCGGTAAAGTCGAAGCCCATGCCGCGTTGGCCCTGGGTGCCGACCGTGGCCTGGATTTGGTGATAGGCCTCGTACAGCGGTTTCTTGCTGGTGAGTGCCACCAGGCCGCCGGGCGAGCTGCGACCGTAGAGCACCGAGGACGGGCCTTTGAGAATGTCGACCCGCTCAAGGAAGTACGGGTCGACTTGCATGGAACTGTAGGTGCCGCTGTCGCCCATGGACTTGAGGCCGTCGAGGTAGATGTTGTCCACCGAGCCATCGTTGAAGCCGCGCATCGCCACGTAGTCGTAGCGATGGGTCGCGCCGTAGGGGTTGGTCAATACCCCTGGGGTGTAGCGCATGGCCTGGGAGACGGTTTGCGCGCCTTGGTCGTCCATTTGCTCGCGGGTGACCACGGAGACGCTTTGCGAGGTTTCCCGCAGGGCGGTACTGGTCTTGGTGGCGACCTGGCTGTGGGTGGCGTTGTAGCCCGCCATGCTGCCCAACGCGTTACCCAGGGCAAACCCCTTGATGTCGGTGGTCGGCAGCGCCAACGTGCCGCCCGAGGCCTCGGCTTGCAGCACATAGCTGCTGCCATCCGGGCTGACGGCGGTCAGGCCTGAAGCGCTGAGCAGATGGCTCAGGGCCTGGTCCGTCGAATACTCGCCGTGCAGTCCCGGGGACTGGATACCGCTCGTCTGCTGCGGAGTGCTTGCCAGGGTGATGCCGGCCTGACGAGCGAACTGGTTCAGCACATCGCTCAGGGGGCCGGCGGCAATGTTGTAGCTCTGGCGCGCGGTGGTGACACCGTCTTGCGCCGCGACGGCGAACATTGGCACGGCGCCCGCACTCAACACCGTGCAGAACAGTGCAGCACGGATGGCATGGCGCAACAGGCCTGTTTGCGAGGAGCAGCCAAAGGGGGTGTTGAGGTTTACGCGCTCAGTCATTGTGGGTTTCCGTTGGAGTCGCTAAGGGCAGATAAGCGTTGCTTACTGTCCTAGCCGGACTTGTGCGCAAAACCCGCCAAAAAAAATCAGACCGATTCCTGCACCGTGACCCACCAACGAGTTCGATAGCGTAATTGAACGGGGAGCGTGCGCGGCAGGACGGCCAGCAACCTGTCGGTGTCTTCCAGGCGGAAAACGCCTGACAAGCGCAGGTCCGCAATCGACGCGGCGCATTTCAGATAGCCCTGGCGGTAACGTCCTACCTCGTTGAGGAAGTCCTCCAGACGCATGTTGCGTGTCACGAGCAAACCCTCCGCCCAGGCACCGATGTCCATATCCAGCGGCGGCGCCATGGTCGCTGTCGATGAGCTGAGCAGATAGCTCTGCCCGGCGCTCACCTGTAGCGGGGCACCATCGGCGCCACGGTGTGAAAGGATCGCGACCCTGCCACGGGTGACGCTCAGGCGTGTGCAGGCATTGTCCTGCCGTACCACGAAGCGCCCGTCCAGCCCTTCGAACAGGCCATGTCGGCTGCGCACCAGCAGCGGCCGCGCGGGATCGCGTCCGCAGGTGAGCATGATTTCACCTCGCGTCAGGCTGATCAGGCGATGCTCGGTCGTGTAGTCCAGGTCGGCGGCGCTGTCAGTGTTCAGTTCAAGCCGCGTACCGTCGGGCAACTGGAAACCTCGATGTTCGCCGGTGGCCGTGGCGAAATCCGCGCTCCACGGCTGCCAGCCCAGGTCCTTGCCCAGCCACGCGGCGGAGCCTAGCAGCGCCACCCCCGACAACAGTTTCAAGGCCTGGCGCCGACCGAGTCGCTGGGCGCTGTTTTCCAGGGTGTCGAGAGCGACGTGGGCGCCGGGGACCGCCCGCAGGTTCGAGGTCAACTCACTGTGCAGCGCTTGCACCCGCTGCCAGGCCAATTCGTGTTCGTGATGGGCGGCGCGCCAGACTTCGCATTGTTGGCGCAAGGCCGGATTGGCAGCATGGTTGCGCAGGCGCAGCAGCCAGTTGATCGCTTGCCTGACTACCTGTTGGGATGGGCCGCTGCGTCGATTCAACACGTTATCCACAGGCTCAGCTTTCATAGCGCAACACATAGCAGTGATACAGCGCATCGGCGACGTATCGTTCCACCGAGCGCAAGGAAATGCCCATCTGCTCGGCAATCTGCTTGTACGTCAGGCCTTCGCACTGGGCCAGCAGAAATGCCCTGCGCACTTTCGGCTTAAGGCCCTCGAGCATTCTGGCGATGGCTTCCAGCAGCTCCAGGATCAAGGCCTGGGCTTCGGTGTCGGGGGCTTGGGCGGGTGGCAGGTGGGCGATGGATTCCAGGTAAGCGCGTTCGATTTCTTCCCGGCGCCAATGATCGATCACCAGGCCTTGGGCGATGGTGCGTAGAAAGGCGCGGGGCGACTTGAGCTCCAGGCGTTCGGTGCGTTGCAGCAGGCGCACGAAGGTGTCCTGGGCCAGGTCCGCTGCGTCGGCAGCATTGCCCAAGCGGCTGCGCAGCCATGTGTGAAGCCAGCCGTGATGGTTGCTGTAGAGCGTCTGTACTGCAAACTCGGGAGATGACATGAACGCGAAGGCCTGGATGTCGCAAATGATAATAGGTCGCATTGTCATCAGGGGTCAGTGAATTTGCAACCACCGTTCGACGCACCGTGTCCTTCCGTCGCCCATTTGTTTAAAGGGCTCATATTTTTTTAACTTTTGCCGACAGCGTTATATGCGTGCACCAAAGTGGAGCAGATCACAAGTCCGCCCGCGCTGTGACATGAATGCTGCAACCGGAATGCACCCCCACTCCCTGCATAAGAAGCCTGTCGATGAATCTGAAGTTCAGCCATAAAATCCTTCTGGCCGCCTCTGGTGTGGTCGTTCTGGCTTTTGCCCTGTTCACGCTCTACAACGACTACCTGCAACGAAAAACCATTGGCAGCAGTCTCGAATCCTCCATCCAGCAGTCCGGCGACCTGACGGCCAGCAGCGTCCAGAACTGGATGAGCGGCCGGGTGCTGGTGCTGGAAAACCTGGCGCAGAATATTGCGCACCAGGGCGCGGGTGCCGATCTGCCGGGGCTGGTGGATCAGCCGGCGCTGACGTCGAATTTCCAGTTCACCTACGTGGGTCAGGCCAACGGCGTCTTCACCCAGCGCCCTGACGCAAAAATGCCCGACGGCTACGACCCGCGCCAGCGCCCCTGGTACAAACAGGCAGTCACCATCGATCAAACCATGCTGACCCCGCCCTACCTGGCAGCGGTCGGTGGCCTGGTGGTGACCATCGCCCTGCCGGTGAAGCACAACGGTGAGCTGCTCGGTGTGGTGGGGGGCGACCTGAGCCTGGAAACCCTGGTGAAAATCATCAACTCCGTGGATTTCGGCGGCATCGGCCATGGGTTTCTGGTCAGCGGCGACGGTCAGGTCATCGTCAGCCCGGACAAGGATCAGGTGATGAAGAACCTCAAGGACATCTACCCCGGTACGCCAGTGCGCATCGAGAAAGGTATCCAGGAGGTTGAGCTCAATGGGCAGGATCGCATTCTTTCGTTTACCCCCGTCGCAGGCCTGCCGAATACCCAGTGGTACATCGGTCTATCGATCGACAAAGACAAGGCCTACGCGCCGCTGAGCCATTTCCGTACCTCGGCGCTGATTGCGATGTTTGTGGCGGTGGCGGCCATTGCGTTGCTGCTGAGCCTGTTGATCCAGGTGTTGATGCGTCCATTGACCACCATGGGGCGCGCCATGCAGGACATCGCCCAAGGTGAAGGCGACCTGACCCGGCGTCTGGTGGTACAGGGCAAGGATGAGTTCGGTGAGCTGGGCAGCTCGTTCAACCAATTCGTGGAGCGGATTCACGCGTCGATCTCGGAGGTGTCTTCCGCCACTCGACAAGTGCATGACCTGTCGCAGCGGGTGATGACTTCGTCCAATGCCTCGCTCGTTGGCTCCGACGAACAGAGCGCCCGCACCAACAGCGTGGCAGCGGCCATCAATCAGTTGGGCGCCGCGACCCAGGAAATCGCCCGCAATGCCGCCGACGCCTCGCAACAGGCCAGTGGTGCCAGCGAGCAAGCCGATGACGGACGCCAGGTGGTGGAAAAAACCATCCAGGCCATGACCGAGCTGTCACAGAAGATCAGCCTCTCGTGCACCCAGATCGAAACCCTGAACGCCAGCACCGACAACATCGGGCACATCCTGGACGTGATCAAGGGCATCTCTCAGCAAACCAACCTGCTGGCGCTGAACGCTGCCATTGAAGCGGCCCGTGCCGGTGAAGCCGGGCGCGGGTTTGCGGTGGTGGCCGATGAAGTGCGCAACCTGGCGCACCGCACCCAGGAGTCGGCGGAAGAAATCCACAAGATGATCACCTCGCTCCAGGTCGGTTCCCGTGAAGCGGTGACGACGATGAACGCCAGCCAGCTTTCCAGCGAAGAAAGCGTGGAAGTGGCCAACCAGGCGGGTCTGCGGCTGGTCAGCGTGACGCAGCGCATCGGTGAAATCGACGGCATGAACCAGTCGGTGGCTGCGGCCACCGAAGAACAGACCGCCGTGGTGGAAACCCTCAACATGGATGTCAGCCACATCAACCTGCTGAACCAGCAAAGCGTCGCCAACCTCAATGAAACCCTGAAGGATTGCGATGCCCTGTCGCAACAGGCCAATCGGCTGAAGCAGTTGGTGGACAGCTTCAAGATCTGATCTCAGCCGACCTCACCGCCAACCGTGCCGCCGCCATCGCGAGCAGGCTCGCTCCCACAGGGGATTGGCGGTGTGACTGGATCTTGCGCCCAACCGAAATCAGTGTGGGAGCGAGCC
>NZ_CAAKGZ010000033.1:0-46529 GCF_901007645.1 Pseudomonas sp. FG-3G | reverse complement strand
GCTACCGATATGCAGTCGCAATCCCTTTGCGTTCTTCAATACATTCCGGCGCGCCCATCTCGAACTCGCGGCAGATCAGCGGGCGTTTTTCGTAGATCGTGCACCTCATGCTATCGCGATCCAGCGCCGCGCACCAACCATCGTCGAGCCGCAACATCACTTCTCCACCCCATTCGTCCGTGTCGATAAAGCGTTCGGGCACGCCAGTGTCAGTGATCAGCATCACTTCCAGTTGGCAACAGCACGCCGCGCACGTCGAACAAGTGACGGCAGGCTGGGGGATCTGATGGACAGGGATGGTTTTCATGGCGCGCAGTGTAAGGCAACCGCGCCCCTCAGGGTTGGCCCTTGATCGGGCACCCATTCCCCGCTTTATCTGAGTTGACGTCAGTGAGCATCGATTCGGTCGATGAAGGTAGCGGCCAGAGTACGGTCATGGACGAAACGGGGAGCGCCACTTCATGGGGGCGCTCGGCCAGTTGTGTCAGCACGTGATGTGCCGCCGTTTCGGCCGTCCACTGGACTGGGGCCGGAAAACAGTCGTCGAGGCTGAGCGAAGGGCTATCGAAGCCCGGATGAACCAGCGTCACGTCGATGCCCTCGGCCACCAGTTCGACGCGAGCCGACTCAAACAGAAAACGCATGCCTTTGCCGTCGGCCTCGCTATATGACGGTGGCAGGTAAGTCGCCGGGCTGGCGATGCCCACCAGATGGGACCGGTTGCCTGCACGCAGCAATGGCAGGGCAGTGTGAATGCAGAAGCTGGCCGCTATCAGATTGCTGCGCACAATGTGTTCGATGATCAAAGGGTCGGCGGGTTGGCCGTCGATGTATTCGGCGGTTCCTGCATTGAGAATCACGGTGTCCAGCGAGCCCCACTGCCGGGCAATCTGTTCGCCGATCTCGCGTACGGTCTGGCTGTCGGTCAAGTTGCCGGGTACCGCCAGTACTTGTCCCGGATAACGTGCCGAAAGGTCTTCACTCGAGCGCGACGAGCGCGAGCTAACGGCCAGGTGTGCGCCGGTTTTGAGTATCGCTTCGGCCAACGAAACGCCGATTCCGTTGCCCGCACCGGTCAGCCAATATCGCTTACGAGTTTCTAGACCCATTCCATACTTCCTTCGCCGAGCAGAGTGCACGAGTTTGGTATAAGACTGTATGGCCGCAGGGTTGAAATTGCATCTTACGGTCCGTGTTTTTCTGTTCGCTGATCGCCCGATTTCTTGGTTTTACACTTATCGAGTTGGCAGGTTTCTGAACGCCTGCAATGCACGAGCCCGGGACTGACTCAGGTCGACAATCGCCGGAGGATAATCCGTCACGCCAAACAATCGGCCCTGCATGTTTGGATTATGGACCTGTTGCTTATCGAGATCGTTCAGTTCAGGTAACCAGCGTTTGATGAACAATCCTTCACGGTCGAATTTCTCCGATTGACTCAAGGGGTTGAAGATCCGGAACCAGGGCGCCGCATCCGTCCCGGTTGAGGCGCTCCACTGCCAGCCGCCGTTGTTGGCGGCCAAGTCGCCGTCGATCAGGTGTTGCATGAAAAAGCGCTCACCCTCGCGCCAGTCGATCAGCAGGTTCTTGGTCAGAAACATCGCCACCACCATCCGCAAACGGTTGTGCATCCACCCGGTTTCCAGCAACTGGCGCATGGCCGCGTCGATGATCGGCAAGCCAGTGCGTGCCTGTTTCCAGGCCTCCAGCTCTTCGGGGGCGTTGCGCCAGGCCAGCGCTTCGGTTTCCGTACGGAACGCGCGATGGCGAGACACACGTGGATAGCCCACTAGAATGTGTTTATAGAACTCACGCCAGAGCAATTCATTGATCCATGTCACAACACCGACATTTCCGCTCTCGAATTCACCCTGGTTGGCCTGCAGCGCCGCATGCAGGCATTGGCGCGGCGAGATCACACCCGCCACCAGGTACGCCGAGAGCTGGCTGGTGCCTGGTCTGGCGGGGAAGTCCCGTTCGCTCTGGTAATAATCGAGGTGTTGCTCAGCGAAGGTGTCCAAACGCCGCTGGGCTTCGTTTTCACCCGCTGGCCAGAGGGCGCGCAGCGTTTCACTCGCAGGCGAGAAGCCTTCGACTTGCGTGGGCACCGGGTCGCTGACAATGCCGGTGGGTGCCTGCCGGGCCGGTTTGGCGACCAGGCCTGGCAGCGAAAAGTGCAGGCGGCTGTAACAGACCTTGCGGAACTGGCTGAACACCTGGAAATAGGTGCCGGTTTTGGTCAGCACACTGCCGGGCTTGAACAGCAGTTGGTCGAGGTGGCTGTGAAATTCGATGCCCTGGCCCTGCAACGTTCGGGCAACTTCGGCATCTCGATGGGTTTCGTTCAAGCCGTATTCTTCATTGACATGGACGGCGTCGATTGCCAGTTCGTGGCACAGCGAGAGCAGAATCTGCGGTGCCTGATCCCAGCGTGCAGCGTGGCGGATCAGCAGCGGGATGTTCAACGCCTCCAGGGCAGTGCTCAACGAGGCGAGGTTACGCAGCCAAAAGTCGATCTTGCACGGTGCATCGTCATGCGCGCGCCATTGTTCCGGGCTCGGCAGGTACACCGCCACACAAGGTCCCCGGGCTGCTGCGGTGGCGAGGGCGGTGTTGTCGTGCAGGCGCAGGTCGCTGCGCAGCCAGATCAGTTGCGTGGGGTTTTTCATTCAAATAAGTGCTCTGCGACTCAGTTCGCGGTAAGCCGATAACGGATCTTCGGCCCACGTAAGGTTGTCGGTCGAAATGCCTGTGGATAACCGGGCGTGATGGATCGATGCGGCCGGGCCGGCGATGATGATCGGGCAATCCACCCCACTGATCAGCTTGGGCAGTTGGGACAGGTTCAGCGCGTTGCTGGAGTACAGCAGCACTCCACGGGCTTTGAGGCGTTCGACGGCCAAGGCCAGTTCGCCTGCGGGTATCGGCCCATCGAACACCTCCACGGGGCAATCGGCGCTGCTGGCCAGCCAGGCGCTAAGCCACAATTGGGGCTCCAGGGGCAGGTCCGAATGGTTGACCAGCAGCATTGGCGCACCGCGCAACTGACGATTGTTGTGGTAGATCCGACTGCCGAATTTGCTGCGCAGCCAGGAGTACAGAAACACCCGCTCCAACTGCGCACCGAACTGGCCTTGCCAGCGCAATTGCAGTTCGGCCAGCAAAGGCAGCAACAACTGCTCGCACACCGTCCAGGGCGGATAAAGCGCCATAGCCTGGTTGACCAGATCATCGACCTGACGCTCGGCCAGTTGCGTGACCGCCAGCATCAGGGCGTGGCGCTGACGCTGCCAGTCGTTTTCCAACGGTTCACTGGGCGGCTGCGGTGTGTCGAGCAGCGGTTTTATCTTGCTCACCGCCACCCCCCGATCGATCCAGGTGAGGATGCTCAAGATACGTTGCACATGATCGGCATTGAACAGTCGGTGACCCTTGGGGGTGCGGTGCGGCACGATCAGGCCATAACGGCGCTCCCAGGCTCTCAGGGTGACGGCATTGACCCCGGTTTGGCGGGCGACTTCGCGTATGGGCAGCCAGCCCTGCGCCAGGGCTTTGGCGAAGTCGGCCCCCAGGTCTTCGCTGGCGCTGGAATCAGGTTCGCTTTTCATCAAATGGCATTTCGCAGACTGAGGTTTTCCGGGTGCGGTTGCAGGTAGACCTGCTGCGCCAGATAGGGATCGGGATGCAGGCGCAAGTGATGCTTGAGCAAGGTCAGCGGAACCACCAAGGGTACGATGCCGAGGCGGTATTGCCCGATGAGGTGTTGTACTTCCTGCTTGTCTTCGGCGTTGATGGCGCGTTTGAGGTAACCGCTCAGGTGTTGCAGCACATTGGTGTGAGTGCGGCGGGTGGCGCATTTCTTCAAAGCAGCCATCAAGGCGCTGAAGTAGCGTGCGCCCAGCTCGTCAGGATCGGCCTTGCCCATGTTGCCCAACAGATTGCCCAAGGCCTTGTATTGCACAGGGTTATGGGCCATCAACAGATATTTGTAGCGCGAGTGAAAGTGGATCAGGTCGCGGCGTGTCAGGCCTTTGCGGCGCAGCGGTTGCCAGGCCGCGTAGGCAAATACCCGGGTCAGGAAATTTTCCCGCAGCACCGGGTCGTTCAGGCGACCGTCTTCCTCCACCGGCAAGTCGGGGTGGCGCTCGCAAAACGCCTGGGCATAGATGCCGCGTCCGCCGCCGTCCTGTGGCACGCTGTTGTGATCGTAGACCTTGACCCGCTCCAGTCCGCAGGACGGCGACTTCTGCATGAAGATGTAGCCGCAGATGTCATCCAGTTCCTCGGCCATCTGCTCTCCGTAAGCGGCCAATGGCCGGGTTACATTGAGGTCGTGCCTGACCGTGCCGACCGCGTCGGGTCGTTCGGGATTGCCCACCAGCCGGATCGGCTCGCGGGGAATGCCCAGGCCAATGGCGACTTCAGGGCAGACCGGGACGAAGTCGAAGTAGTCGACCAAGGTACGGCTGCATAGCTGCGATTGCTTGTGTCCGCCGTTGAAGCGAACTTCAGCGCCCATCAGGCAGGCGCTGATAGCGATTTTCGGTTTGACGACGGCATCATGGGGCATGGGCGACCTCTGATTTCAAATCTTGTACAAAATAACATTTGTGTACAATATTTTCATCATAGATCCGAACGCGCACAAGTCAACCGCTTTTGCGTGTGGGGCGATGTGGTTTTTGCGCAGACAGGCTGCTGCCTGTTTCGACAGCAGCGGGTGACGTAGGCTGGCGCGTTCTATTGCAGGCTGGCGTGCAGACGGCGTGCGGCTTCCTGACCGCTTAGCCAAGCACCTTCGACACGACCGGACAGGCACCAGTCGCCACAAACATACATACCCAGGTCGGCATCGGCCAAGGCGCCCCATTCATGGTTGCCGGCGGGGCGCGCGTAAAGCCAGCGATGGGCCACGCTGAAGCTGGGCGCAGGCATAGCACTGTGCAGCAGCTCGGCGAACGCGCCGTGCAGGTGTTCGATCACCGCCTCCTTGGCCATGTCGATATGTTGGCGACTCCAGTCGCTGGTGGCGTGCAGCACCCAGGTGTCGAGCGTGCTGTCGCGCCCCGGTTTGCTGCGGTTGCGAGCCAGCCAGTCGAGGGGGCTGTCCTGGACGAAGCAGCCTTCCATTGAGGTATCCAGCGGTGTTTCGAAGGCCAGGGCCACGGCCCAGGTGGGGTCCATCTTCACGCCCGCCGCCACTGCGGCCAGCTTTGGCACGGCCGCCAGCAATGCCGTGGCCTGGGGCGCGGGCGTGGCGATCACCACCTGGCCGAAGGGGCCGTGGGTGAAGCCTTCCGCGTCCTGCAAGTGCCAATGCTCCTGACCGCGGTACACCTCGGTAATGCGACAGGAGAACTGCACCTGCAACTCGCCAAGCAAGGCGCGGGTGATGGCGCTCATGCGCGGGGTGCCGACCCAGCGGGTCTGCTCATCCGGCGACGGGCTCAGTTGCCCATCCTTGAAATGATAAAGCTGAGGTGTCCATTCCGCCGCCCAGCCCTGGGCTTGCCAACGCTGGACTTCCATCACGAAGCGGCGATCGCGGGCGGTGAAATACTGTGCGCCCATGTCCAGTGCGCCGGCATCACTGCGCTTGCTGGACATGCGTCCGCCACTGCCATGGCTTTTATCGAAGAGTTGAACGACATGCCCGGCCTCCGTCAGGGCCTGGGCGGCTGAAAGTCCGGCGATGCCGGTGCCGATGATTGCGATAGGTACAGTCATGAGGGCCTCGTTTACCTTTCTGTACAGACTACGCCGTCGTTTAAACCTGTACAATTAGGGTTTTTGGTATAAGTTTTACCGTTCGCGTTTTGACAGGGTGACCTATTGTTAAACACAGACCCTGCCTGATACGAAAAATCCCTGCTTATAAAAATAGACTAATGGGCTGGGTAAAACGCGATGCGAGGAACACTTCATGCACATATTGCTGACCGGCGGTACTGGTTTGATCGGACGTCAGCTCTGCCGCCACTGGTTGGCGCAGGGCCATCGCTTGACGGTGTGGAGTCGTCGCCCCGAAGACGTGGCGAAGATCTGCGGCGCGCAAGTGCGGGGTGTCGCCAGGCTCGAGGAGATTGCCGAGCCGGTGGATGCGGTGGTCAACCTCGCGGGTGCACCGATTGCGGATCGCCCCTGGAGCCATAAACGCAAGAAGTTGTTGTGGAGCAGTCGCATCACCCTGACAGAAGCGTTGTTGGCTTGGCTGGAGCGTAGCGAACACAAACCCGGGGTATTGATTTCCGGTTCCGCGGTGGGGTGGTACGGCGACGGCGGCGAGCGTGAGCTGACCGAGGACTCGGGACCGGTGAGCGAGGACTTCGCCAGCCAGTTGTGCATCGCCTGGGAGGAAACCGCGCAGCGCGCCGAGGCCATGGGCATACGGGTGGTACTGGTTCGCACCGGTCTGGTCCTGTCGGCCGAGGGCGGCTTTTTGTCGCGGCTGCTGCTGCCGTTCAAACTGGGGTTGGGCGGGCGTATTGGCAATGGCCGGCAGTGGATGCCGTGGATTCACATTGCCGATCAAATCGCTCTGATTGATTTTCTTCTGCACCGCGATGAGGCCAGCGGTCCTTATAATGCCTGCGCGCCGAACCCGGTGCGTAACCGCGATTTTGCCAAGGCCCTGGGGGGCGTGTTGCATCGGCCGGCCGTGGTGCCGATGCCGGAGCTGGCGCTGAAGGTCGCATTGGGAGAATTGTCATTGCTGCTGCTGGGCGGCCAGCGCGCAACGCCGGCCCGATTGCAGGCGGCGGGTTTCACTTTCCGCTTCACTGATTTGCATGCGGCTCTCGACGATTTGTCGAACCGCCTTTGAAATAGGACGTTGCATGACCGATCACGCGTTGCTTCTGGTGAATCTGGGTTCGCCTGCTTCTACTTCGGTGGCCGATGTGCGCCGCTACCTCAATCAGTTTCTGATGGACCCCTACGTCATCGACCTGCCGTGGCCGGTGCGGCGCTTGCTGGTGTCGCTGATCCTGATCAGGCGCCCCGAGCAATCGGCCCATGCCTATGCGTCGATCTGGTGGGACGAGGGCTCGCCGCTGGTGGTGCTCAGCCGTCGCTTGCAACAAGCCATGACTGCGCAATGGACCCAGGGGCCGGTTGAGTTGGCGATGCGTTATGGCGAGCCGTCCATTGAGTCGACCCTGGTGCGCCTGGCAAGTCAGGGCCACAAGAAGATCACGCTGGCGCCGTTGTATCCGCAATTTGCCGACAGCACAGTCACCACGGTGATCGAAGAAGCCAAGCGGGTAGTGCGCGAAAAGAAGCTCAATGTGCAGTTCTCGATTCTCCAGCCGTTCTACGATCAGCCGGAATACCTCGACGCCCTGGTTGCCAGCGCCAAGCCGTATCTGATGCAGGATTACGACCACCTGCTGTTGAGCTTCCATGGTTTGCCCGAGCGGCACCTGACCAAGCTCGACCCCACGGGTTTTCATTGCTTCAAGGACGCCGACTGCTGCAAAAATGCGCCGCCTGAGGTCATGGCTACGTGTTACCGCGCGCAATGCATTCGCACCGCCGACCTGTTCGCCCAGCGCATGGGGCTCAAGGATGGCCAATGGTCGGTGTCGTTCCAGTCGCGGCTGGGGCGCGCCAAGTGGATCGAACCCTACACCGAAGCGCGCCTGGATGAACTGGCTAAAAGTGGCGTGAAGAAAGTGCTGGTGATGTGCCCGGCGTTCGTGGCCGACTGCATCGAAACCCTGGAAGAAATCGGTGATCGCGGGCGCGAGCAATTTCGTGAGGCGGGCGGGGAGGAGTTGGTGCTGGTGCCGTGTCTCAATGATGATGTGCAATGGGCGCAGGCGTTGAGCACCCTGTGCGAGCGGGCACCGATCGCTTTGTAAAATTCAAGGGCCCAATCGTGAGCAGGCTCGCTCCCACAATGGATCTCGAGTGTTCAAAGATCCGCTGATGTGGGAGCGAGCCTGCTCGCGATAGCTATTTGACTGGCAGCACAAAACTTCAAGCTTGAGTCAGATCAGCGGCTCATCCGCCTTCTTCTGCTTCCAGCCGTCATTGCCCGGCAGGATCAGGTTCAGGGCGATCGCCACCACCGCGCACAGCGCGATGCCTTTGAGGCCGAAGTCGTCCGGGCCGGTGCCGGTGCCTACCAGCACACCGCCGATACCAAACACCAGCGTCACCGAAACGATCACCAGGTTGCGCGCTTCGCTCAGGTCGATCTTGTGGCGGATCAGCGTGTTCATGCCCACCGCCGCGATCGAACCGAACAACAGGCACAGGATCCCGCCCATTACCGGCACTGGGATGCTTTGCAGCAGCGCGCCGAACTTGCCGATGAACGCCAGGCTGATGGCGAAGATCGCCGCCCAGGTCATGATTTTCGGATTGTAGTTTTTGGTCAGCATCACCGCGCCAGTGACTTCGGCGTAGGTGGTGTTGGGCGGGCCGCCGAACAGGCCGGCTGCCGTGGTGGCGATGCCATCGCCGAGCAGGGTGCGGTGCAGGCCGGGTTTTTTCAGGTAGTCGCGACCGGTCACGCTGCCCACGGCGATGACCCCACCGATGTGCTCGATGGCTGGCGCCAAAGCCACCGGTACGATGAACAGGATCGCTTGCCAGTTGAACTCCGGCGCGGTGAAGTTCGGCAGGGCGAACCATGGCGCGGCGGCGATTTTGGCGGTGTCCACTACACCAAAATAAAACGCCATGGCAAAGCCCACCAGCACGCCGGAAATGATCGGCACCAGGCGGAAAATACCTTTGCCGAACACCGCGACGATCAGGGTGGTGAGCAGCGCCGGCATCGAGATCAGCATCGCCGTCTGGTAGGCAATCAGCTCGGTGCCGTCGCCGGCCTTGCCCATGGCCATGTTGGCGGCAATCGGTGCCATGGCCAGGCCGATGGAAATGATCACCGGCCCAATCACCACCGGCGGCAGCAAGCGGTCGATAAAACCGGTGCCCTTGACCTTCACCGCCAGGCCCAGGAAGGTGTAGACGAAACCGGCCGCCATCACCCCGCCCATGGTCGCGGCCAGGCCGAACTGGCCCTTGGCGAGAATGATCGGGGTGATGAAGGCAAAGCTCGATGCCAGAAACACCGGCACCTGGCGCCCGGTGACGATCTGGAACAGGATTGTTCCCAGGCCTGCGGTGAACAGCGCTACGTTGGGGTCCAGCCCGGTGATCAGCGGCATCAGTACCAGCGCGCCGAAGGCGACGAACAGCATCTGCGCGCCAGACAATACCTGGCGCCAGAGCGGATCGTTGAACTCATCCTGCATGCTCAAGCGTCCTTCTGCTTGGTACCGAAGATCTTGTCGCCGGCATCGCCCAGGCCCGGGATGATGTAGCCATGTTCGTTGAGTTTCTGGTCGATGGAAGCGGTGTAGATGGTGACGTCGGGGTGAGCGTCTTCCACGGCCTTGATGCCTTCGGGGGCCGCCACCAGCACCATGGCGCGGATGTCACGGCAACCGGCTTTTTTCAGCAGGTCGATGGTGGCGACCATGGAGCTGCCGGTGGCGAGCATCGGATCGATGATCATTGCCAGGCGCTCGTCGATTTCCGGCACCAGTTTTTCCAGGTAGGTGTGCGCCTGCAGGGTCTGCTCGTTGCGGGCCACGCCCACGGCGCTGACTTTGGCGCCCGGGATCAGGCTCAGCACGCCTTCGAGCATGCCGATGCCGGCACGCAGGATCGGCACCACGGTGATTTTCTTGCCGGCGATTTTTTCCACCTGGACCGTGCCGGCCCAACCGTCGATTTCATAGGACTCCAGCGGCAGGTCCTTGGTGGCTTCGTAGGTGAGCAGTGCACCGACTTCCTGGGCAAGTTCGCGGAAGTTCTTCGTGCTAATGTCGGCGCGGCGCATCAGGCCGAGTTTATGTCTGATCAGCGGGTGGCGGATCTCGAGGATGGGCATGGGGAAAGCTCCGGCGGCGGGCAAAAAAACCGGCCTAGATTAATCTATCCGAGGGTGTTGTCCTATAGACAATACAGAACGTTAGTCCACAAACGCTTGATCTGGCCGGGCGGGATGCGTACCTTTGCCCGCTTTTCCGAACCCGTCCCTCCCCCAACCTCCCCTGGAGAGCGCCATGTCCGCTGATCTCGAGCATATCCGTCAAATCATGCGAGAGGCTGACTGCCTGTACACCGAAGCCGAAGTCGAAGCGGCCATCGCCCGTGTCGGCGCGCAAATCAACGACCAGTTGGCCGATTCCAACCCGGTGGTGTTCTGCGTCATGAACGGTGGGCTGATTTTCTCCGGCAAACTGCTGACCTACCTGAACTTCCCGCTGGAAGCGTCCTATCTGCACGCCACCCGTTACCGCAACGAAACCAGCGGTGGCGACCTGTTCTGGAAAGCCAAGCCGGAAGTTTCGTTCATCGACCGTGACGTGCTGATCATCGACGACATCCTCGACGAAGGTCACACCCTGGGCGCCATCATCGACTTCTGCAAACACGCCGGTGCCCGCGCCGTGCACACCGCCGTGCTGATCGACAAGGACCATGACCGCAAGGCCCGTCCGGACCTGAAAGCCGATTTCGTCGGCCTGCCGTGTATTGACCGCTACATCTTCGGCTACGGCATGGACTACAAAGGCTACTGGCGCAATGCCAACGGTATTTTCGCCGTCAAAGGAATGTAATCGATGAACCAGCCGGGCTTTCTGGATCAAGCGCTGTTCAACGAACTGGCCGAGAAAGCCACGGCCAGTCCTCGCGGGCGCCAACACCACAATTTTCATCGGATGGACGAGCCTTGCCATCGCATGGCGGTTGGCTTGCAGCCGTCCACTTACATCCCGCCGCATCGCCACCTGAGCGCTGACAAGGCTGAAACCCTGCTGGTGCTCAAGGGCCGGCTCGGTGTGTTGATCTTTGATGAAACCGGGACGGTGGTGGACAAGCGTATCCTGCAGGCCGGTGGCGATTGCCTCGGTGTCGACCTGCCGGCGGGCGTTTACCACGGTTTAGTGGTGCTGGAAGCCGACAGCCTGATGTTCGAGTGCAAGGCCGGGCCTTACCGCCCGGTGGGCGACGGTGAACTGGCCCCCTGGGCGCCCCGCGAAGGCGAGGCGGGGGTGGCGCAGTACCAGGCCTGGATGCGCGCTCAGTTCGACTGAGCGGTGCTTCTGTGGCGAGGGAGCTTGCTCCCGCTGGGCTGCGCAGCAGCCCCAATTGCAGGTGGGTGCTACGCACCCAAGCGGGAGCAAGTTCCCTCGCCACAAAAAGCTGCGTGGCAACAGATCAATCAGGCCGGGCTTGAGTGTGCAGCGCTACCGGCGAGCCATTTTTCGCTTTTGGCCCGTGCCTGCTCCAGGGTCTGCACATACGCCAGTTGGCGCTGCTCGCGATGGATGCCGGCGCGGCGCAACTTCAGGCGTACCCGTGGCGCGGTTGCCACCAGAATCAGGCCGATGCCCTGCTTGCGGTAGTCCTTGAGGATGCTTTCAAAAGCCGCCAGCGCAGTCATGTCCAGCATCGGCACGGCGCTCATTTCCACCACCATCACCCGAATCCCCGGATCGAATTTTCGCAGCACATCCAGGGCCTTTTCTGCCGCGCCGAAAAACAGCGGTCCGCGAATGGCGTAGCAGCGAACGTGTTCGGGCATCTCCAGCAGGGCCTGATGGAAATGGCGCGGCAGTTCGGCGGTGTCCGTCAGCTCGCTCATGCGTTTGATGAACAGCCCGGCGGCCAGCAGCAGCCCGACGGCGACGGCCAGGACCATGTCGAACAGTACGGTCAGGCTCAGGCAGGTCAGTAGCACCAGCACGTCACTGCGTGGGGCGATACGCAAGGTGTGCAGCACGTGTCCGGCTTCGCTCATGTTCCAGGCCACCATCACCAGCAACGCCGCCAGCGCTGCCATGGGCAGATAGCTGAACAACGGCGCCAGCAGCACAATTGCCCCCAGCACCACGAGGCTGTGAATGATTGCGGCCAATGGCGAAAACGCGCCGCTGCGCACATTGGTGGCGCTGCGGGCAATCGCCGCCGTGGCAGTGATGCCGCCGAACAGTGGCGCCACCAGATTGCCCAGGCCCTGGCCGATCAGTTCGGCGTTGGGGTCGTGTTTACTGCCGGTCATGCCGTCGGCCACCACCGCGCACAACAGCGACTCAATGGCACCGAGCATGGCGATGGCAAAGGCAGGCCCGAGCAATTGGCGGATCAGATCGTAGGACAGTTCCAAGGAGCGGCCCTGATTGTCCGGGAGATTCCAAGGCCAGTCGAAACTCGGCAAAAATGGCGGGATGCCGGGGTAACTGATGCCGTCGACCACGTAGCTGAAACGTTCGCCCAATGTCGCGATTTGCCAGCCGCCGCTTTCCAGCGCCAGCCCCAACAGCGCACCCACCAACAGGGCGACCAGATGTCCCGGAACACGCGGCACCCAGCGCGGCCAGACAATCAATACCGCCAGGCAGATGAGGCCGATAAGGCCGTCGCCGAGCCGGGCGCTGGGCAGCGCCGTGATCAAGGCGCCCAATTGCTCGATGTAATGCTCGGCGTTGCCGACAGTGGTCAGGCCCAACAGGTCTTTGAGTTGCAGGGTGGCAATGACCACGCCGATCCCAGCGGTAAAACCGAGAACGACCGGATAAGGAATGTACTGGATCAGCCGCCCGGCCCGCATCAGGCCCAGCGCTATCAGGATCATGCCCGCCAGCATCGTGCACAGCAGCAGGCCGCCCAGGCCGTATTGCTGGGTAATGGGCAGCAGGATCACCACGAACGCCGCTGTCGGCCCGCTCACGTTGAAGCGCGAGCCGCCGGTGAGGGCAATCAGGGGGGCGGCCACCAGCACCGTGTACAAGCCATGCTGCGGCGGCACGCCGACGGCGATTGCCAGGGCCATGGCCAAGGGGATGGCAATGATGCCGACGGTCAGCCCGGCCACCAGATCTCCGCGCAGGCGTTCAAGGGTGTAACCGGCGCGCCAGGTTTGGCGCCAAGCGGCGAATATCGGTGGGGCGGAGAAGGACATGGGCACTCCACGCATGAAAGAAAGGGATACATCCTGAGCTTTGCCAAACACAAAACCCGTGGCGAGGGAGCTTGCTCCCGCTCGAGTGCGTAGCGCTCGCAAAATCTTGGAGCCGCTGCGCAACCCAGCGGGAGCAAGCCCCCTCGCCACAAAGGCATACACCGGCAGGCCGGGGCTGATGGCTCTTTGAGTATGCCGTGCTCGTGGCGCGGATGTATTGACCTGGATCGTTATTTTTACCGCCTGGGCTCATGCTAGAGTGCCGGGCCAAGATCCTGGAGCCTGTCATGAGTGTACTGACCCGCCGCTGCGCCGCTCTGCTGCTGATGTCCAGCCTGTCGTGGGCGGCCGTTGGCGCACCGATGCACAGTCAATTTCTGCCCCCCGACGATCTGGCGGTACGTCAGGAACAACCCGAACACCAGCAATTGCTCCAGGTCACCGAGTATTCGGTGGTGCTGGGCAATCAGCGTCAGTCCAACCAGCAACCGATACCAGTTACATCGCCGTTGCTGGTGCGCCTCAAAGGTAAACCCCTGAACAAAGGCGCCACCCTCAACCAGGTGATCCTGAACTTCGATGGCGAAAGCAAAAGCCTGAAAAAACCTGCCTTCGACGAGGCGAGCAAGACTCTGACCCTGTCTTATCCACAGGCCCAGTATCAAGTGGTGATCGATCTGCTGCGCAGCGACACGGTGTACGTGCAGTTCCTCAGCTACGCCAACGGCCATATCTGGGCCGACCTGCACACCGGCGCTGTACGCCCGCGTTGAGCCCCGAGGCCTGCCGGGGGTAAACTGCCCGCCCCCGTGAACTGTGCGAGCTGGAGCCCGGCAATGCGTAAAGACAAGAAACAAGTGATTGGTGACGAGATTGGCGATGAGCAGATCAAGCTGTTCCTCAATTTCGATCCGGTCGATGCCACTTCGCCGTCGCTGCACAAACTGATCAAGGCCTACCGTGGCCTGCGGGTCGACGACTTCGAGCGCTTTCTGACGTTTTTCGTCGAGGCCGGCTACGACCTCAATGGCAAGGATGAGCATGGCAACGATTTCGTGGCGCTGATCCAGGACCAGCGTAATGCCGAGGAATACATCGAGTTGATCAACAAGGCTCGTGGCTGATTACTTGGCGGCCTGCCTCGCAGGCCAGCGGGAGCAAGCCCCCTCGCCACGACAGCTTCTCCCATAAAAAATCTATGGTCACCCCCATTTTTGCAATACTGATTAATGGGTGAAGTGGTTGGCTTGCTTAAATCTATCCGGCGTCGATCCAGGGCATGCCCCGCGCCACGATGAGAGTCGCGCCTGACGATCCTGAAAAATGCCGCGGCTTCTGAAGCCGATTTTTATGTCAGGTTCTTCGTCAGGCCGGTGGGCCGTTCACGTCATCCGTTGTTCAGCTATCGCAAAACCTGAAGGGTGATTCGTGGTACTGCAACAACCGCAGGGTCAGGCGTTCAGCGCGTCTGGCCCTGCTTCATATTGCGTATGGTGAGCCGCTAGCGCCCACGCGATCCGCGCCAGCTTGTTAGCCAGGGCGCAGGCCACCACGTTCGAGTGTCGTCGCCCAAGCAATGAGCGCACCCAGTCGGCCAGAGCCCCTTTCTGGTGTTCTAGCCTCTGCATATAGACCCGAGCACATTGAACCAGCAACTGCCTGAGGTGCTTGTCGCCGCGCTTGCTGATACCCAGCAAATTAGCCCTGCCGCCGGTGCTGTACTGCCTGGGCACCAAGCCCACGGAGGCGGCGAAGTCACGGCTGCATCGGTACTGCCTGCCGTCCCCCATCTCTACAGCCAGCAGGCTGGCGGTGATCGGCCCGACACACGGCAAGCTCAGCAAGCGGCTGCCGAGATCATCGTCGGCCAGTTGGCTTGCCAGCTCTTTATCCAGCGTCTTGATCTGTTCATCCAGATAACAGAAATGCTCATGCAAGCGCTGTAACAGCACTGTCAACCGAACGGGCAACTCATGCTCAGCCAAAATACTCGCCAACCGCTTCATGATCGCCAGGCCCTTGGGCAGGCTGATGCCGAACTCCAGTAGGAAACCATGCATTTGATTGGCGGTTTTGGTGCGATCGCGTACCAGCGACTCGCGCAGGCGATGCAGAACGGAAAGCGTCTGCTGTGCCTCGGTTTTAGGCGAAACGAAGCGCATCGATGGACGCGAAGCCGCCTCGCAAATGGCTTCGGCATCCACGAAGTCATTTTTGTTGCCTTTGACGAAGGGGCGGACGAATTGCGGGGAAATCAGTTTGGCTTCATGCCCCATGGCCATCAGCTGGCGAGCGACGAAATGCGCCCCGGCACAAGCTTCCATCACCACGGTACAGGCCGGCAGATTGCCGAAGAGCGTCATCATCTGTTGACGCGAGAACTTCTTGCGAAACACCTCTCGGCCCAATTTGTCTTGGCCGTGCAGGTGGAAACTGTGTTTACCGAGATCGATCCCGATCAGCGCTGACTCGCTCATAATGATGGCCTCCGAAAACAAAACACCCTGCGAAAGCGTAGCCCTCGCAGGGTGTGGGGGTGACCATCTCATTAACGCCCCGCTCTCAGAAAGAACGGGGCGTTTTTTTATCCGGCAGAATCAAGCGAAGCTGGGTGTCTCGCTGCTTTCTTCAACCAGTTCCAGGGCGACGTTGTTCTGCGCATTGACCTTGCGATACAGCGCCGCGTCGGTTTCCAGCACTTTTTCCCGCGCCGGGAAGATCTCAGCGAGTTTGCTCGCCCATTCTCCCTTGGCTTTGTCCGGGAAGCAGCGCTCGATCAGGTCCAGCATGATCGAGACGGTCACCGAAGCACCGGGCGAGGCGCCGAGCAAGGCGGCGAGGGTGCCGTCCTTGGCCGCCACCAGTTCGGTGCCGAACTGCAGGACACCGCCTTTCTTCGGGTCCTTCTTGATGATCTGAACCCGTTGGCCGGCCACTTCCAGGCGCCAGTCCTCGGCTTTCGCCTCGGGATAGAAGCGACGCAGGGATTCCAGGCGCTGCTCCATGGACTGCATCACTTCGCTGATCAGGTACTTGGTCAGGTCCATGTTGTCCCGGGCCACGGCCAGCATCGGGCCGATGTTGCCGGCACGTACCGACAGCGGCAGATCCATGAGCGAACCATGCTTGAGGAACTTGGTGGTGAAACCGGCGTATGGCCCGAACAGCAGGGATTTCTTGCCATCGACCACGCGGGTGTCCAGGTGCGGCACGGACATCGGTGGCGAGCCCACGGCGGCCTGGCTGTAGACCTTGGCCTGGTGATGTTTGACCACTTCCGGGTTGTCGCAACGCAGCCACTGGCCGCTGACCGGGAAGCCACCGAAGCCTTTGCTTTCTTCGATGCCCGACGCTTGCAGCAGCGGCAATGCCGCCCCACCGGCGCCCAGGAAGACAAACTTGGCATCGACGTCACGGCTGCTGCCGGAATTGACGTCCTTGATGCTGACGGTCCAGCCAGCGCCGTTGCGCTTGAGGCCGGTGACGCGCTTGCAATATTTGACCTGGGTGTCCGGGGCGCTGGTCAGGTGCTTGAGCAACTGGTTGGTCAGGGCGCCGAAGTTGACGTCGGTGCCGTTCATGACGCGGGTGGCGGCGATGACTTCGTCAGCTGGCCGGCCCGGCATCATCAGCGGCATCCACTCGGCCATCACGGCCTTGTCCTCGGTGTATTCCATGTCAGCGAAGGCGTGATGCTGGCGCATCAGTTCAAAGCGCTTTTTCAGGAACGACACGCCTTTTTCACCCTGCACGAAGCTCAGGTGCGGGACGGGGGCAATGAAGGATTTGGATGAGCCGAACGTGCCTTTTTTGGTCAGGTACGTCCAGAACTGCTTCGACACCTCGAACTGGGTGTTGATGTGCACGGCTTTCTTGATGTCGACACTGCCATCGGCCGCCTGGGGCGTGTAATTCAGCTCACACAGCCCGGCGTGGCCGGTGCCGGCGTTGTTCCACGGGTTGGAACTCTCCGCGGCACCGGAATCCATCAACTCGACGACTTCCAGCGAGATCGCGGGGTCGAGTTCCTTGAGCAGCACGGCCAGGGTGGCACTCATGATGCCGGCCCCTACCAGAACTACATCGACTGCTTCGTTATGCGCCATTTAACGCGTCTCCAAAATCTGCAGCACCAAATTGTCGGCATGGCGGCCAGGAGTGGCGGGGCAGGTCAGTTGCGCCCCAGGTATCCATGGCCAGGATCGCCATGTCCGAATCTTCGCAATTTTTCGCAACTACTGCGGATGCATGCAGCCTGGCCTCAGAGTCCCATGAACTCATTTAAGCGCCGGGCAGGCAATTCGACTTATGGCCGAGACATCCGTTCGTGCAACCAAATCCGTAGCGGACAGGCTTCAGGCGCCGGTTCTTGAGCGATAGGCGGTCCTGTGTCGTTGGGCTGTTTCAGACGCTAATGGTGCTTGTTCAGACGCAAAACTATTCATTTGCTCGCCACACTCTCGTGAAGTTGTGAAAACCCGTTTTTTCACGCTCTTTTGAAGACGTGAACCTCAAAAAAGGGCTGTCCCAGCCTGGCACCGCGCCCGGTTTGGTTTGCCCCCATGTAATACATGACAGGCAAAACGGGCAGACAGCTCAGTGACCGAGCGTAATGACAGCTCTGCAGATTCGCGAAAAGTGGTGATTTGCTTGAAGAACAGCAAGCGCGCCAGCTTCACTCGATCTGTGTGGGCGGCTCTCTGTGGGCGGTGCGGGGTGCCAATACAAGCGCATTAGCGGTGTTGCGAGGCCCGATCAGGAGACGTCCTTATAATCGGGGGCAGATTGTATCGAAGAAACGCAGGGAAATGGTCGTGTTTAATGACTTTTATTAGCCATCCGGTCAGACGGCCAACAGTTGACGGTTGCGTGGGCGAGCGCCAAGGGTTTGCACGCGGGCGCTGGCGGGCAATGGCTGGTGTAGCCAGTTCAGGCGAATCTCTTCGATTTCCACCCAACCTTCACCCATGGGCTGCAGGTTGCATTGCTTGAACGCCTGGCAACGGCCGTTGCGGTCCAGCAGGGCGAAGCAGCGGTGCTGTGGGCGCGGAGTGAACAGGGAAATGAGAAAGCGCATGGTCGGACACCGTGTCGGGGAGCTTGTGCCAAGGCTGACAGGAGGCCATGACATGCCGATGTAAGGATCATGACAATGGCATGACACGAACCGGTTTTCCCATGGGGTGTCAGACATTTGAGTATTCATCGTGCAGCGCTAGTTCACCGCCATAGCGCACCGCTATACTGCGGGCCTGTTTGTGCCCGATTCTGGAGAGAAGAGCATGTTGCAACGCCTGTTGTTCGGTTTGATCGCTGTGACCAGTCTGGCCCTCGTCGGCTGCGCCCACAGCCCGCAACAACTTAACCCGGAGCCCAAGCTCAACGCCCAGCTGGCGCCCGTGGGCCGCGGCCAGCCGGTGGTGGTACGGGTGGTGGACGGTCGTCCGTCGCCGACCCTCGGCACCCGCGGCGGGCTGTACCCGGAAACCAGTGTGATCACGGTGCAGGGCGCGCAGATTCTGCCCAAGCTGCAGGCCCAGGCCGAAGCGGCGGTACGTTTGCTGGGCTTCACCCCTACCGCCAACGCGATGAATGCACCGCAACTGACCGTCACCCTGGCCGAGTTGAAGTACCAGTCGCCCAAGGAAGGCATGTATGTGACCGAAGCCACCATCGGCGCGACCTTCCGCTCCGAGGTGCAGAACGCCAATCGTCGTTACAGCGGTCGTTACGGTGCCTCGCTGGACCAGCGCTTCGGCATGGCGCCTAACCAGGACACCAACACCAAGCTGGTCAGCGACGTGTTGAGCGATGCCCTGACACGCCTGTTCAAGGACCCGACCATTGGTCAGGTGCTGGCTGAGTAAGTAGGACGTTCCGTACCCCCTGTGGGAGCGAGCCTGCTCGCGATGGCGGATCAGTCAACATTGAGGTGACTGACACTCCGCTATCGCGAGCAGGCTCGCTCCCACAGTTTTTTTGCAAGCAAGAAACCTTCATGCAGCCTGGGAATACAGCTCCAGCACGCTGATCCCAGTCAGCAGATCGGTCTCCGGAAGGTCGGCGTGTTGATGGCCGCCAAGGGCGCAATACACCAGCCAATGCCGATCCTGTACGTTGAAGGACAGGCTGCCGACGAGGTTCTGTTGTTCGTCGCTCGGGCTGATGAGATAGAGACGATCCTGGTTTTCGGCGTGGAGCATGGTGGGTTCCGGGCAGGTTTGAAGGGCGACAGGGTGGCCTATTCAGATGACGAAACCGTGACGTGAAAAATTAACCCAGGGCTTGCTGACGGATTCTGTGGCGAGGGAGCTTGCTCCCGCTGGGCTGCACAGCAGCCCCAAACTTGTCGCTGCGGTGTCTGAGGTTGATTGCCTCAGCTTCATTGGGGGCGCTTCGCACCCCAGCGGGAGCAAGCTCCCTCGCCACAAAGGAATATGGCATGCAGGGCAAGGGGATCGTTATTGGTCGGAAAAAGTGCAGTAGGCGAGGGCGCTTTCGGTAGAATTCACGCCGTTCGTAGGTCCCGGGCGCGTCCTGTCCGTTTATTGCTTGAGGTTTGTGATGTCGCTGCATTTGTTTTCGTTGTTCGCTGCTCACCCCGCCAAACTGATCAACCTGCTCGCATTGTTGTTTGCCTGCCCGGGCGGTTGGGTGCTGCATGCCACGCGTCGCCGTGAACAACGGGCGCGGGCCTGCCTTGAGGCGCGCAAGAGCGACGGCGACGAGCGATTCGAAGCCTTGCTGGACCTGGCGACCCAGCGCATGAACCGGTTTTTCTACCGTTTCGGCTTTGCCTGCCTGGGCCTGGCACTGCTGGTGTCGTGGGTCAGCACCCAGTTCTGATGGATAAAAAAAGATCGCAGCCTTCGCCAGCGCCTACAAGATGAACAATCGATTCATGTAGGCGCTGGCGAAGGCTGCGATCTTTTTGACAGGCGTCGCTTAAAGCGCCAATCCCGCCTTGACCCGATACTGATTACGCACCGGTGTCGCGTATTGCAGCACCAGGAATGGGCGGTGCTCCGGCGGGCAAGCGTCCAGCCGGCGCTGCCATTCTTCCTGGGCCTTGGCCAGTTCATCGGCGCCGAATACCTGGGCCGCTGTCGGCACCTGCAACTGCGGGTCGGCGTCGGCCCATTGGGCGTAAGCCAGGTAATGCACCGGGAACAGGCGGTAGCCGCCGAGAATCTGCCGGTCCATTTCCTGGGCCAGTTGCTTGGTGTCCTCGAACAGCTCGGTGATCGGCGCGGCGAAGTTCACGTGGACCCGACCCTTATAGCCGGTAATGCCCTTGGCGATGCTCACGTCGTCTTCGCCCGGTGCCTTGGTGTAGGTGCCGGTGGTGGCGCGGATGTACAGCTCGCGGGCCTTGGCCTGGTCGCACGGGTCGTATTCGTAGCTGATGGACACCGGCGTGAGGTTCAGCGACTGGATGACCTCGCCGAAGGGTTCGTCCTTGCGGCTCATGTGGAACATCTTGAGGATCGCCGATTCGGTGCGGTCGTCACCGTCCTTGGCCCGACCCTCGGCCTGGGCAATCCAGATCGAGGCGCAGTCGTTGCGGATCGAGTGATTGATATAGGCCGAGAGCAACTGGTACGCGGCCATTTTTTCCCGCCGTCCGGTGATGGAGCGGTGCACGATGAAGCTTTTGTTCAGACGCATCAGATCGCTGACAAAGGGCTTCTGCAGCAGGTTGTCGCCGATGGCGATGCGTGGCGTCGGCAAGCCGGCGTGGTACACGGCGTAGTTGACGAAGGCCGGGTCCATCACGATGTCGCGGTGGTTGGCGATGAACAGGTACGCGCTACCGGATTTGAATTGCTCCACCCCGGTGTAGGTCACGCCATCGGTGGCACGCTCGATCGTGTGGTCGACATAGAACTCCACTTTGTCCTGCAAAGTGGCGACCGATGTCACGCCGGCGAACTCACGACGCAACCTTTGCGCTATAAGAGGCTTGAGCATCCAGCCGAAAGCCCCGGCCAGGCGTGGGAAGCGGAAGTGGGTGAGGATATCTAGAAACGCCTTGTCGCCGAGCAGCCGTGCCAGCACCGCTGGGACTTCGCTGTCGTCGTAAGGTCGGATGGCATCGAATTCGCCCATCATGCTCTCTTGTAGGAAACGGCTAGGGTAAGTAAAGGTTCGATCGAAAAACCGACAGGGCACGGCCTGGAAGATCCGCCAGACAAAAATAGCCCTGCAAATAGACCGGCGATTATACGCACAAGTCACCTGGGAGACCGCGATGCTGGAAACCGCTCCGTATGAATGTCCGTATTGTGGTGAGGAAGTGGAAACGCTGGTGGACCTGTCCGGCGGTGATCAGACCTATATCGAGGACTGTCAGGTCTGTTGCCGACCGATAACATTTGTCCTGCAGGTCCACGATGAGGAATGGCATCTGGAAGTCTTCAGTGAAAACGAATGATGGGGGACGTCCATGCAGCGAATCTACGAGCTGGAAAACCTGATGGAAGGCGAACTGCTCCAGGGCATGCTCGCCAGCGAAGGCATCACCGCCCACCTGGTGGGCCGTGACCTGGTGGGCGGCGCCGGCGAGTTGCCGATGTATGGCCTGCTGGGACTGGCGGTGGAGGACGACCAGGCGCAATACGCCCGGGAGCTGATCGCCGCCTACAATGCCGCGCTGCCATTGCCCGGCGATGAGCCGGACAGTTACCCCGGCACATTGGTCTGTTAGGCTGGCGACCGTTTGATCAAGAGTCGTGTTGCCCCATGTGTGGACGTTATGCCCTGTTTCGCTGGAACCCCGCCTTTGCGGCCTTGCCCGGCTTCCCTGCCGACCAGAAGGCCCAGTGGAATATTTCGCCCAACGATTCGGTGCTGATGCTGCGCGCCGGCGCTGAGGGGCAGCGCGAACTGGCCCGGGCCCGCTGGGGCCTCACGCCGCCCTGGCTGACCGACCTGTCCCGTACCCCGGCCCACGCCCGGGCCGAAACCGTGGCCGAGCAGCCGATGTTTCGTGAGGCCCTGCGCCTGCGCCGCTGCCTGCTGCCGGCCAACGGCTTCTATGAATGGCGCGGTGGCACGCGCAAACGCCCTTACTGGTTGACGCCGGGTGAGGGCTCTTCGTTGTTTTTCGCCGCGATCTGGGAAGCCTATCCCGTGCAGGAACAGGTGTGGCTGAGCACCGCAGTCATCACCCAGCCGGCGGCAGGGCAGCGTCGGCCGTTGATCCTGGATGAAGAGGGCCAGCGCCTGTGGCTCGATCCCGAGACGCCCTTGCATGTATTGCAAGGCTTGCTGGCCAGTGAGCCGGCGGCACTGCGCGAGCGGGTACTGGCCAACATGGTCAATGATCCGAAGCTCAACGGGCCGGAGTGCCTGACTCCGGCTTGAGTGTTGAGGCGCCTGTGCTGGCCCCATCGCGAGCAGGCTCGCTCCCACATTAGAGATAGTGTTCGCCACCAACCCTTTGTGGGAGCGAGCCTGCTCGCGATGGGGCCCGAGGATCAAACCTTGAACTGATTGATCAACCGCCGCTGCTGCTCCGCCAGTTTGGTCAGATCCGCACTGGCCGCGCTGGATTCGTCCGCGCCACCGGCCACTTCATTTGCCACTTGCCCGATGTTGATCACGTTACGGTTGATGTCATCGGCCACCGCGCTTTGTTCCTCGGCGGCGCTGGCGATCTGGGTGTTCATGTCGTTGATCACCGATACCGCCTGGGTGATGGTCTCCAGGGCCTGGGCCGCTTTCGCTGCGTGTTGCACGCTTTCATCGGTGCGGTGCTGGCTGTCTTCCATCACCCGCACCACATCCCGGGTGCCTTGTTGCAACTGTTGGATCATCGTCTGGATTTCTTCAGTGGCCTGCTGCGTTTTCTGCGCCAGGTTGCGCACCTCATCGGCCACCACCGCAAATCCACGCCCTTGTTCACCGGCGCGAGCCGCTTCGATGGCCGCGTTGAGAGCCAGCAGGTTGGTCTGTTCGGCGATCCCGCGGATGGCGGTGAGAATCGCGTTGATGTTCTCGCTGTCCTTGGCCAGAGCCTGCACCACGCCCACGGCCTTGCCGATTTCCACGGCCAGGGCGCCGATGGAGGTGGAAGTGTCCCGCACGATCTGCATGCCCTGGCTGGCAGCCTGGTCTGCGTGACCAGCGGCTTGGGCGGCCTGGGTCGCGTTGCGGGCCACGTCCTGGGCGGTGGCGGTCATCTCGTGCACGGCGGTGGCGACCTGATCGATCTCCACCATTTGCTTGTGCACGCCCTGGTTGGTGCGGATGGCGATGTCGGCAGTGTGCTCCGAGGAATCGCTGACGCTCTGCACCGAGGTGACGACCTGGGTGATCATCCCTTGCAACTTGCTCAGGAAGGTATTGAAGCCCTTGGCGATCGCACCCAGTTCATCCGCGCGGTCGCTCACCAGGCGACGGGTCAGGTCGCCTTCGCCCTGGGCGATGTCATCGAGCATCGCCACCATTTGCTTGAGGGGACGGGCGATTCCGTGGGCCACCAGCCAGATCACCAACAGGCCGATGCCGGCAATCACCAGGCCCACCATGGCCATGCCGAAGATGTCGGTCTGGCGTTGCGCATCCAGGTCTTTTTGCAACGCTTGCAGTTCGGCCATCACCGCATCCAGTGGCAGTTGTAGCATCAGCGTCCAACGGGCTTGGGTTTCACCGATGCCGAACGGCATGTACACCTCGATATGCCCATGGGCTTCATCGACGTCGTAACGTACCTGGCCGACGCTGAGCTTGGACAGGTTGTCCAGTTCATTGGCGTCCAGCAGGTCGCTGGCCTTTTCTCCCAGTTTGGACGGGTCCTTCGTGAAGGCCACCAAGCGGTTGTTGCTGGAGAGCAACGCCATTTCCCCGGCGCCCTCATACAGCTCGCGGTCGGCAGCGACGAGCATGTCCTGGATGAAGTTCACCGACAGGTCGGCGCCGACGATGCCCTGGAACTTGCCATCGACCATGATCGGCTCGATGAACGAGGCGAGCATGGTCATGGTGTTGCCAACGCGATAAGGCGCCGGGTCGATCACGCAGGCTTTCTTGCTGTCCCGGGAGCACAGGTAGTACTCACTGGCGCGAATACCGGTGGACAGCAGTTTCTGGTCCGTCACATCGGCGAGCTTTTCCAGGCCCAGGGTGCCGTCCTGGTTGCGAAACCACCACGGCAGGAAGCGCCCGTCGGTTTCCATGCCCAGCACCGGGCTGTTCACGTAATTGGCGTCGTCGTGGTCAATGGCGTTTGGTTCCCAGGCGATGTAGGCGCCGAGAATCTTCGGGTTGCGCACCACGGTTTCGCGCAGCAGGCTGATCATCTGCTCGCGGGGCACCTTCAGTTGTGCGTTGCCGTCCGGGCCGTTCATGCCCATCAAGGCATTGGTGGTCGCCAGGCCCCGGGCAAGCAACAGCGGTGCCTCCAGTTCTCGCTGGATCAGGCTGGCCTGGGTGCGGGCGAGCGCGTCGAGGCGTTGTTCGATCAGATGCTCGAACTGCGCCTTGGTCCGCTGTTGCACCATGTCCTGGGTGCGGGCGCCGGCAAACAGCGCGTACAGCACCAGGGCGCCGACCACACTGAGAATGATGGCGCCGGCCAGAGCGGCCACGGAAAACTGTATCGATTTGAATTTCATAAAGGCTCCGGACGCGGGAATGACGTCTGAAGCCTGTATCGGCGATTCTTTGGCCCAGCATGAGGCGCTGTTCGTCGGATGACTGTTTTGGCTTTGTGGGTGTCGTAAATGGACTGGAGTAGGGTCTGTCTGAAAAAACTGTAATCCCACGCTATGTATCTGGCGCCGATACAAATCAGCGCCTAGGATACGCCCACGTTTCCAGGGAGCTTCTTACATGAACAAGATATTGATGGTGAGTGCACTGAGTGTGGGCTTGCTGCTTGCCGGTTGCCAGTCGGTCAACACCACCAGCGGCGGAGCCGTGGGCGTGGAGCGCAAGCAATACATGTTCAGCATGCTGTCCACCGACCAGGTCAATCAGATGTATGCCCAGTCCTACCAAAAGACCATGGGCGAAGCGAGCGCCAAGGGTGTATTGGACAAGACGAGTAGCGATGCCAAGCGCGTCCAGGCCATCTCCAGTCGGCTGATCGCTCAGGCACCTGTGTTCCGCCCGGATTCGGCGCAATGGAACTGGGAAGTGAACCTGATCAAGAGCGATGAGCTCAACGCCAGTTGCGGCCCCGGCGGCAAAATCATTTTCTATACCGGCTTGATCAACAAGCTCAAGCTCACTGACGATGAAATCGCCGCGATCATCGGCCACGAAATCGCCCACGCCTTGCGCGAGCACGGCCGCGAAGCGATGTCCAAGGCCTACGGCATCGAAATGGCCAAGCAGGGCGCCGGTGCATTGTTCGGTCTGGGTCAGGACAGCCTGGCGTTGGCCGATACTGTGGCCAACTACGGCATGACCCTGCCCAACAGTCGCGGCAATGAGAACGAAGCCGACCTGATCGGCCTGGAACTGGCCGCTCGCGCCGGCTACGACCCGAATGCCGCGATCACGTTGTGGAACAAGATGGCCAAGGCTTCGGAAGGCGCGCCGCCGGAATTCATGAGCACCCACCCGTCCTCCAGCAGCCGGATCGCGTCGCTGCAGGCGGCGATTCCGAAGGTGATGCCGCTGTATCAGCAGGCTAGAAAGTAATCATCGTTGTGGGAGCAAAGCTTGCTCGCGACAGAGGCGACGCAGACTTCAATCAGACCGCGTCATCGTTCATCGCGGGCAGGCTCGCTCCCACAAGAGATTGGCCGTGTTCGATATTCTTGTGAACACCCGCAGCCAGTGTGGGAGCGAGCCTGCTCGCGATGAACGATAACGCGGTATTACTCACCTACCCGATCAAACCCACCCACTGCTCTGCATCGCCTTGTACACCGCCACGATCGCCAGGACCAAGAACGCCGAGGCGGCCAGGCGGCGGATCAGTGTCAGGGGCAGCTTCTCGGCGGCGAAATTGCCCGCCAGGACCACCGGCACGTTGGCAATCAGCATGCCCACGGTGGTGCCGATGATCACCAGCCACAGTTCCGGGTACTGCGCGGCGAGCATCACGGTGGCGATCTGGGTCTTGTCGCCGATTTCCGCCAGGAAGAACGCGATCAGCGTGGTCAGGAAAGGCCCGAACTTGCGGGCCGTACTGGCTTCGTCATCGTCCAGTTTGTCCGGCACCAACGTCCACAGCGCCGTGGCGGCAAAGCTCACCGCCAGGATCCAGTGCAGGACCGCGTCCGAGAAAATACTACCGACCCAGGCCCCCACCGCGCCGGCTGCCGCATGGTTGGCCAAGGTGGCGGCAACGATGCCGGCAATGATGGGCCAGGGTTTGCGAAAGCGAGCCGCGAGAATAAGCGCGAGCAGTTGCGTCTTGTCGCCGATTTCGGCCAGCGCAACGATAGCGGTAGGTACGAGGAAAGAGTCCAGCATCAGGTGATTCCTAGAGGGGCGGGTCGACACGGCTATGACACGTACAGCCTTCCCGCCCCGGGTAAGGTGTGCGTGTCATAGGTCTTGTCAAACCCAGCGACCATCTGCGTGGACGCTTGGGCCGCATACGCCATGGTCTGCTGACCAAGTATGTTGACGTATGCCGGGCGAGCATGGCGCTCGCGGGAGACTACTCCCCTAGGACGGAGCGGATTCTGCCTAGGCAAATCCGATTGGGCAAGTGCTGTTTCTTAAATTTGCTTCAGCCGCGCTTGGCCCGATAGATGCGAAAACCCTGGCCTTCGGCCTTGATCGCGCACACGCCCAGATGCTCTTCGATCAACGGCTGATACTTGAGGAAACTGTTCGCCACCAAGCGCAGTTCGCCGCCGTTTTTCAGATGTTTCGCTGCTTTTCGCAGCAGATTTTCCGTGGCGTGATAGTCGGTGTGCACGCCGACATGGAACGGCGGGTTGCTCAGAATCGCACTTAATCCCATGGGCGCGGCGTCGATACCGTCGCCGGTCAGCACCTCGGCCTCCAGACCATTGGCGGCCAGGGTCAGGCGGCTGCTGGCGGCAGCGAACGCATCCACGTCCAGCAGCGTGACGGTGTTGTGCGGATAGCGACGCTTGACCACTGCCCCCAGCACCCCGGCGCCACAACCGAAGTCCAGCAGGTGGCCGCTGGGCAGTTTATCCAGGTGTTCCAGCAACAGCGCACTGCCGCGATCCAGGCGACCGTGGCTGAACACCCCCGGCAGGCTGATGACCTTCAGTGCGCCTTCGGCCAGGGGCAGCTCGTAGGTCTGGGCGAGGCTTTCCAAAGGCTTGGCCTCGGGGACGTCGGCCACGGTGACCTGCCATAGCTGACAATGGCGCGCGCTGTCGAGCTTGCGCGGCTTGCCGAAGGCATTGAGCTGCTTGGACGCGCCTTCGATGCCGCTGCGCTTTTCCCCCACCAGATACACCTCGCGACCGGCCAGGCGCGAGGCCACGGCGTTGAGGATGTAGTCGGTCAGGTCCTTGGCCTTGGGCAGGAACACCACGGCGGTCTCGAACTCACGGGCCGGCACGTTCACGCCAAAGTGGCTGCGCTCGGGGAAACGGGCATCCAGCGCGGCCTGATCACCGGCGTGCCAGCACCAGCCGTGGGCTTGGGGCAAGCGGCCGAGCAGATCATCGGCGGGCAGGCCGGCCAGCAGGACCGAACCCTGAAATAACTCGGCCTGACGAAGCAGTACTTCACTGCGCGGATCCATGGTCTGCTCCTTGAAAAAAAGTGCGGCAGTTTATCAACTGACGACTCGCAGCGCTGTACCGCTGAAAAAACCCAAGGCGTTTTCCGTCAGTTGGCTAACGATCCGTTGCCGCGCCTCGCGGCTGCCCCAGGCGTTATGGGGCGTGACGATCAACCGCGGAATGTCGGCGGCCAGCAGCGGATTGCCCTGGGTCGGTGGCTCCACGCTCAGTACATCGGTGGCCGCGCCGCCCAAATGGCCGCTGCGCAAGGCATCGGCCAGGGCCTGTTCGTCGATCAGGCCGCCGCGGGCGGTGTTGAGCACAAAGGCGCCGGGTTTGAGCTGCGCCAGTTGCCGGGCGCCGATGAAGTTGCGCGTGTGTTCGTTGAGAGGACAGTGCAAGGTCAGGGCATCGATCTGCGGCAACAGTTGATCCAGAGGCAAGCGGTCGGGACGAGCAGGGCGTCCGGGGATCTGCCCCAACAGCACGCGCATGCCAAAGGCCTCGGCCAGTCGTCCGACGGCGCTGCCCAGTTCACCATGACCCAACAGCCCGAGGGTTTTGCCTTCCAGTTCGACAATGGGATAGTCCAGCAGGCAAAACTGCGAAGCCTGCTGCCACCGACCTGCGCCGACTGCTTTTTGGTAATCACCCAGGCGCGTCGCCAGATTCAAGAGCAGCATGATCGTATGCTGGGCCACCGACGGCGTACCGTAGCCCTGACAGTTGCACACTGTGATGCCGTGTTGGCGCGCGGCTTCCAGGTCGACGTTATTGGTGCCGGTGGCGCTGATCAGGATCAGTTTCAGTTCGGGGTTGGCGGCCATGGCGGTCGCATCGATCACGACCTTGTTGGTGATCGCCACCGTGGCGCCCTTGAGCCGCTCGCTCACTTCATCCCGGCTCGTGCGGGCGAACAGTTGCAGTTCACTGAAGCAGTTGCGCAGTGGTCCCAGGTCCAAATCGCCGAGGTCCAGGGAAGGGTGGTCGAGGAAAACTGCGCGGCCGTTGTTCGTCATCAGCTGTACCTTTTATCGCAGGAATCGAAGGCGTAATGTGGCGAGCCTATCAGATGTGTGTGGGAGCAAGCTTTGCTCCCACACAGCCCCTCACTCACAGTTGATGTTTGTCTTGAGATTGAGCTAGCCAAGGAGTCCCCATGTACCTCACCGAATTCCTCACCGTCGCCCTGATCCACCTGTTGGCCGTGGCCAGCCCCGGGCCGGATTTTGCCGTGGTGGTGCGCGAGAGCGTGACCCATGGTCGCCGCGCCGGAACCTGGACAGCGCTGGGCGTGGGCACGGCGATTTTCCTGCATGTGGGGTATTCGCTGCTGGGCATTGGCCTGATCGTGTCGCAATCGATCGTGCTGTTCAACGCGCTGAAATGGGCCGCCGCCGCCTACCTGCTGTACATCGGCTTCAAGGCGTTGCGTGCGCAACCGGTCAAGCCGACGGCGGGCAACCTGCACAAAGAGGCCGGCGAACGTACCGCCCGTGGCGCTTTCACCTCGGGCTTCGTCACCAACGGACTGAACCCCAAGGCGACGCTGTTTTTCCTGTCGCTGTTCACCGTGGTCATCAACCCTCATACCCCCCTGGCAATCCAGGCCGGTTACGGCGTTTACCTGGCGGCGGCGACGGCAGTGTGGTTCTGTCTGGTGGCCATGCTGTTCAGCCAACAGCGAGTGCGCGCCGGGTTCGCCCGCATGGGCCACTGGTTCGACCGGACCATGGGCGCGGTACTCGTTGCCATTGGCGTCAAATTGGCGTTTACCGAGATGCGTTGATCGCCCCGACTCCTGACTGCAGGTGACGGTATATGGCTCAAGGCTAGTATTTGCGGGCGGATCAAATCATTCCTTTGGCTGATTTGATCCGCGTACCGGCGCTCTACAGTGCTTACTTCCAGCCAAGACCGTGCAGTCAGAAAAGGGACTCTTATGTTGCAGACTCGCGTTATTCCTCCAGCCGAAGGCGCTTATCAATACCCGCTGCTGATCAAGCGGCTGCTGATGTCCGGTGCGCGTTATGAGAAAACCCGCGAGATCATTTACCGCGACCAGTTTCGCTACAGCTATCCGACCCTGATCGAACGCGTCGCGCGGCTGGCCAATGTGCTGACCGAGGCCGGGGTCAAGGCCGGGGATACCGTGGCGGTGATGGACTGGGACAGCCATCGTTATCTGGAGTGCATGTTTGCGATCCCGATGATCGGCGCGGTGATCCACACCATCAACGTGCGCCTGTCACCGGAACAGATCCTCTACACCATGAATCACGCTGAAGACCGCTTCGTGCTGGTCAACAGCGAGTTCGTCGGTTTGTACCAGGCGATTGCCGGACACCTGACAACCGTAGAAAAAACCCTCCTGCTGACCGACCTGCCTGAAAAAACCGCCGACCTGCCGAACCTGGTGGGCGAATACGAACAACTGCTCGCCGCTGCCAGCCCCGCCTACGATTTCCAGGACTTCGACGAAAACTCGGTCGCCACCACGTTCTATACCACCGGCACCACCGGCAACCCCAAGGGCGTGTATTTCACCCATCGGCAACTGGTGCTGCACACCATGGGCGTGTCGACCATCATGGGCGCCATTGACAGTGTGCGGTTGCTGGGTACCAACGACGTGTACATGCCGATTACGCCGATGTTCCATGTCCATGCCTGGGGCCTGCCGTACGTGGCGACCATGCTCGGGCTCAAGCAGGTCTACCCCGGTCGTTATGACCCCGAATTCCTGGTCCAGTTGTGGCGCAAGGAGAAAGTCACCTTTTCCCACTGCGTGCCGACCATCCTGCAAATGGTCCTCAATGCCAAGGGCGCCCAGGACACCGATTTCGCTGGCTGGAAAATCGTCATCGGCGGCAGCGCCCTGAACCGCAGCCTGTATGAAGCGGCCAAGGCCAGGGGCATCCAGCTCACCGCCGCCTATGGCATGTCGGAAACCGGCCCGCTGGTGTCCTGCGCCCACCTCAACGACGAATTGATGGCCGGCAGCGAAGACGAACGCATCACCTACCGGATCAAGGCCGGCGTACCAGGGCCATTGGTGGAAGCGGCGATTGTCGACGCCGAGGGGCATTTCCTGCCCGCTGACGGCGAGACCCAGGGCGAGCTGGTGCTGCGCGCACCGTGGCTCACCGAGGGTTATTTCAACGAGCCGCAGAAGGGCGCCGAGCTCTGGGCCGGCGGCTGGCTGCACACCGGCGATGTCGCCACGCTGGACAGCATGGGCGTGATCGATATTCGCGACCGCATCAAGGACGTGATCAAGACTGGCGGTGAATGGATCTCGTCCCTGGACCTGGAAGACCTCATCAGCCGTCACGTCGCGGTACGCGAAGTAGCAGTGGTGGGGATTCCCGATCCGCAGTGGGGCGAGCGCCCATTTGCCTTGCTGGTCATCCGCGAAGGGCATCAGATCGGGGCTCGCGAGCTCAAGGAACATCTCAAGCCGTTCGTCGAATTGGGGCACCTGAGCAAGTGGGCGATCCCGAGCCAGATCGCCCTTGTTACGGAAATTCCCAAGACCAGCGTCGGCAAGCTCGACAAGAAGCGTATCCGCATCGACGTCACCGAATGGCAGAGCAATAACAGCACCTTCCTGTCGACGCTTTAAACGTTTTTGCCGTGTCCAAAAGGGCACGGCAGCCCCACCAAGCAAGCGCTTGCCTTGTCAAACCGAAAATTTCAGCCATCCTTGCCGTGCCGACATCTGTCGGCCTGGCGAAAGGACTGTTCCAGAGTGGTCGCGGGCTGCAAATCACACTTTAGAGGGATCAAGCCGTACTACCTGCTGGCTATAGTCCGTTTAAGGATTTTCAAGAACGGGGCGCACGCACTAAACGGGCGATGCGACTTTGAACGGGGTGGAACGTTGCCATTCCCAGCCGTTGAAAGTGTTCTTGGAAAATACTGACTGCCATAAAAATAAAAGCACATGGAGTAGCGTCGATGACCTCAGCAAACACGTTCTGGCGCCGGGCAAAACTGCCTCTGGCGGTCAGTCTCGCCTCTTCGCTCGCCGGGCCAGCATTCGGCGTCAGTTTCAACATCGGTGAAATCGAGGGCCAGTTCGACTCGTCCCTGTCGGTCGGCGCAAGCTGGTCCACGGCCAAGGCCAACAGGGACCTGATCGGCGTCAACAACGGCGGCAAGGGCCTGTCCCAGACCTCCGACGACGGTCACCTGAACTTCAAGCGCGGGGAAACCTTTTCGAAGATCTTCAAGGGTATCCACGACCTGGAACTCAAGTACGGCGATACCGGCGTGTTTGTGCGCGGCAAGTACTGGTACGACTTCGAACTCAAGGACGAACATCGCCTGTACAAGGACATCAGCGACAGCAACCGCAAGGAAGGCGCCAAGTCGTCCGGCGGGCAGATCCTCGATGCCTTCATCTACCACAACTACGCCATTGGCGATCAGCCTGGCTCGGTCCGCCTGGGTAAACAGGTGGTCAGCTGGGGTGAAAGCACCTTCATCCAGGGCGGGATCAACTCGATCAACCCGGTCGACGTGTCGGCGTTCCGTCGTCCTGGTGCCGAGATCAAGGAAGGCCTGATTCCGGTCAACATGTTCTATGTGTCCCAGAGCCTGACCGACAACCTGTCGGCCGAGGCGTTCTACCAGTTGGAGTGGGACCAGACGGTCGTCGATAACTGCGGCACGTTCTTCTCCCAGCCGGACGTGGTTGCCGATGGTTGCAGCGACAACCTGCGAGTGCTGAACAAACGCTCTACGCTCCCGGCGGCCGCCCTGGGCCCAGCGGAGGCGCTTGGCGTCAACGTCAACGAAGAAGGCGTGCTGGTGCGTCGCGGTCCGGATCGTGATGCTCGCGACAGTGGCCAGTGGGGCGTGTCGTTCAAGTACATGTTCGAGCCGCTGGACACCGAGTTTGGTGCCTACTTCATGAACTACCACAGCCGTGCGCCGATTTTCAGTGCCACCGGTGCTCCACAGTCCGTTTTTGACCTGGCAGCAGGACTGCCGCCTGCGTTCGCCGCGCTGTCGCCTCTGCTGGTGGCGGGTAACTCGAACTATTTCATCGAGTACCCTGAAGATATCCGTCTCTACGGTTTGAGTTTCTCCACCACCTTGCCTACCGGTACGGCGTGGAGCGGTGAACTGAGCTATCGTCCGAACGCCCCGGTGCAACTGAGCACCACGGACATTCTTTTCGCCGGTGTGACCCCGCTTCCCGGTCTTGGCAATGCTTCGATCCTCCCTGGCTCGCCGGGTCAGGACCTGCATGGCTATAACCGTAAGGAAATCACTCAGTTCCAGACCACATTCACCCACTTCCTGGATCAGGTCATGGGCGCCAGCCGTCTGACCCTGGTGGGCGAAGTCGGCGTGACCTACGTGGGCGGCCTGGAAAGCAAATCCGACGCTCGTTATGGCCGTGACCCGGTGTTTGGCCCGGGAGAACTGCCCAACGGTTTCTGTAACGTGCTCAATGGCTCGACTGCGGCCGGTGGTGGCCAGACCAGTGCCGATGTGAACAGCAACTGCAACAACGACGGCTTCACCACCTCCACTTCCTGGGGCTACCGTGCCCGCGCCATCTGGGAGTATCCGGATGTGTTCGCCGGCGTGAACCTCAAGCCCAACGTGGCCTGGTCCCATGACGTCAAAGGCTACTCGCCAGGCCCGGGCGCCAACTTTGAAGAAGGCCGCAAAGCCGTCAGCCTCGGACTGGATGCCGAGTACCAGAACACCTACAACGCGAGCCTGGCCTACACCAACTTCTTTGGTGGCGACTTCAGCACCGTGGACGATCGCGATTTCCTGGCGCTCAGCGTCGGCGTGACCTTCTAAGCACAGTATTTCAGGACGACACACTATGAAAATAACAAAGAGTCTGTTGCAGGTCGGTGTTTTGGGGCTATCCCTGCTGGCCGCCAGCGTCATGGCGGCTGTGCCTGCCGCCGAAGCCGACAAACTGGGCAAAAGCCTGACGCCGATGGGCGCCGAAATGGCCGGTAATGCCGACGGTTCGATCCCGGCCTGGAAACCCATGGCCAAGAACGCCGGCAGCGTAGACAGCAAGGGTTTCCTTTCCGACCCGTACGCCAGTGAAAAGCCGCTGTTCACCATCACTGCGCAGAACGTCGACCAGTACAAAGACAAGCTCGCGCCGGGCCAGTACGCGATGTTCAAGCGTTACCCGGAATCCTTCAAGATGCCGGTCTACCCATCCCATCGCGGCGCCACCGTGCCGGATGACGTGTACGCCTCCATCAAGAAAAACGCGGTGAACACCAAGCTGGTGTCCGGCGGTAACGGTCTGGAGAACTTCGAGACGGCTGTGCCGTTCCCGATTCCCCAGAGCGGTGTGGAAGTGATCTGGAACCACATCACTCGCTATCGCGGCGGCAGCGTGACCCGCCTGGTGACCCAGGCCACGCCGCAGCCCAACGGCTCCTACAGCCTGGTGTACTTCCGGGACCAGTTCGTGTTCCGCGACAAGATGAAGGATTTCGATCCGGCCAACCCTGGCAACATCCTGTTCTACTTCAAGCAGCAAGTCACCGCGCCGGCGCGTCTGGCCGGTGGTGTACTGCTGGTGCACGAAACCCTCGACCAGGTGAAGGAACCGCGTTCTGCGTGGGTCTACAACGCCGGCCAGCGCCGTGTGCGCCGTGCGCCACAGGTCTCCTATGACGGCCCGGGCACCGCTGCCGACGGCCTGCGTACCTCCGACAACCTGGACATGTACAACGGTGCGCCGGATCGCTACGACTGGAAGCTGGTGGGCAAGAAAGAACTGTACATTGCCTCCAACAGCTACAAGATCGATTCGCCTCAGCTCAAGTACGCCGACATCATCAAGGCCGGCCATATCAACCAGGACCTGGCTCGCTACGAGCTGCGTCGGGTCTGGCATGTGACCGCGACCCTGAAGGAAGGCCAACGCCACATCTACGCCAAGCGTGACTTCTACATCGACGAAGACACCTGGCAAGCCGCGGTGATCGACCATTACGACGGTCGTGGCCAACTGTGGCGCGTTGCCGAGGCCCATGCCGAGAACTACTACGACAAGCAAGTGCCGTGGTACGCCCTGGAAACCCTCTACGACCTGCAGTCCGGCCGCTATCTGGCGCTGGGCATGAAGAACGAAGAGAAATCGGCCTACGACTTCGGCTTCACCGCCAGCACCGCCGAGTTCACTCCCAACGCATTGCGCCAGGAGGGTATCCGCTAAACAGCTTCACCCGAGGCCGCATCCTCGAAAAAACGCCCCGACTGGTTCGGGGCGTTTTTTTGCCCAGCACAAAACCCCTGTGGCGAGGGGATTTATCCCCGCTGGGCTGCAAAGCAGCCCCAAAAAGCTCGATCGTTCCCTCGCTCCTGCGTGGGAATGATCAAAACTCCCTCGCCACAAGAGCGGTGGCTGCCTGAGTTTTTCGAGTCGGTCGGCTTGTAGCCTTTTTGTAGCCATTTGTAGCAACTCCCTTCAATACCTCCTCGTTTACCGCTAGTCTGCGGACATCTGCAACGCCGCCACCCGCATTTCAACAAGAGCCGGCCATGACTGATCTGTCTTCACTCCCGGGTTCTGCCCGCACCGCCGTCGCGGTCCAGGACGGGCGCTTCTACCGCCCGCCCTTGCCTGACGGCCATGTCGTGCGGCCGCGGTTGTGCGAGCGCTTGAGTGCGGGGCTTGGAGGTCGGTTGCTGTTGGTGAGCGCCCCGGCGGGGTTCGGCAAAAGCTCACTGGCGGTGGAGTTCTGCCAGAGCCTGCCGGCCCATTGGCAAAGCCTCTGGCTGGGGCTCAGTGCCCGGGACAACGACCCGGGACGCTTTCTGGAACGGCTGCTCGAAGGGCTCCAGGCGTTCTACCCGCAGTTGGGAGGTCGTGCGTTGGGGCTGCTGAAAATGCGCCAGCGCCACCAGCCTTTCGCCTTCGAAGAATGGCTCGACGGCCTGCTGGATGAACTGTCCGCGCATCTGTCGCCGGATACACCCTTGCTGCTGGTGCTCGACGACTACCACCTGGCCCAAAGCCCGGTGCTGGACCGTTGCCTGCAATTTTTCCTTAATCACCTGCCCGAAGGTTTGCTGGTGCTGGTCACCAGTCGGCAGCGCCCGGACTGGCATCTGGCGCGCCTGCGTCTGTCACGCCAATTGCTCGAACTGAACGAGCAGGACTTGCGTCTGACCCATGAAGAAGCCCTGACCCTGCTGCAGCACCACAGCAGTTCGTTGCGCGGGGAAGCCCTGGAGAGCCTGATCCAGCGCAGCGAAGGCTGGGTGGCCGGGCTGCGTTTCTGGTTGCTGGCCGCTTCCGAGGCCGGGACTGAGGGCCGCATGCCCCAGGCTCTGCATGGCGGCGAAGGGCTGATTCGCGATTACCTGCTTGAGGAAGTCATCGACTGTCTGCCCGCCGAAGTGCAGGCGTTTCTCTACGACACCGCGTCCCAGGAACGTTTCTGCAGCGAACTGTGTGATGCCGTGCGCGAAGCCCATGACAGCGCCGAAATCCTGGAGTATCTGGCGGCGCACCAGGTGTTCCTGGTGCCGCTGGACGAGCATGGCCACTGGTACCGTTACCACCATCTGTTTTCCGATTTGCTGCGCAGCCGTCCCAGTGCGCCGGCCATGGTGCCGGCTGCGACCCTGCACCTGCGGGCCTGCCGCTGGTTCAATGCCCAGGGCTTGATCGACGAGGCCGTGGAGCAGGCGCTGCGGGCCGGGCACCTGGATGTGGCGGCGAACCTGGTGCAGAACCTCTCGGAGGAGCAATTGCTGGCCGAGCAGAACGTCGGCATGTTGTTGCGCTGGAAAATGGACTTGCCCGACAGCCTGCTCATCAGCACACCGCGCTTGATCGTGCTGTACAGCTGGGCGCTGGGGCTGGCCTGCCAGTTGGACGCCGCTGAAGAACTGGCCGCCCACCTGAGCCGGTTTCTGCCGGCGCCTTCGGCCACTGCGCAAAAATCCATGCTTGCCCAATGGCTGGCCCTGAGCGGGATCATTGCCCGTGGCCGTGGGGATCGCGAGGCCACTGTGCGTTACTGCACCGAAGCCCTGGAGAGCCTGCCGCAAAAGCGCTATGGCCAACGTCTGATGTGCCTGTCCACGCTGTCGAACCTGGCGATTGCCGACGGTGACCTGTGGCGCGCCCGGGCCTTGAACCGTGACTCCCTGGAGCTGGCGCAGCGCGTCGGTAACCCGTTGTTCGAGGCCCTGGCCCATTACGACCGTGCCCGGGTGTTGCAAGCGCGAGGGGAGATCCTGCGGGCGCTCGATGAAGTGCGCCAGGGCCTGCAACGCCTGCACGCACTCTCGCCGCAACGGCTGTATGCCGTGCGGGCGCGATTGATTCTGTACGAAGGGTTCCTGCTGACCTTGCGCATGCAGCCCCAGGCCGGCTTGGCGCGGTTGCAGGCCGGTCTTACCGAAGCGCGGGCGTGTCGCGACATCAGCGTGTTGATCGGCCACTGCGTGATCGCGCGGGTTGAAGGCCACGCTCGCGAATTCGCCCGGGCCTTTGCCGAACTGGCCGAAGCCGAGCGCCTGATGCATATCTGGGACGTTCCGCCGATTTATTACCTGGCGATGATCACCCTGGTCAAATGCGAACTCTGGCTGGCCCAGGGCCGTACGGACCTGGCCGAAGCCTGGCTGGCGCGACTGGGGCAGACCTACACCGGTGAGCGGGCCGCCGCGCCGCCGGAATTCCACCCGCAACTGCCGCTGCACGTCGAATTGCAACAGGCGGTGCTGGAGTCCATCCGCGGCCAGCCCATGTTGGCCGAAGGACGGCTCAATGCCTTGCTTGAACACGGCCAGCAAACCGGCCGGCAGATGCTCAGTGTGATGGCGCTCAACCAGAAGGTCGCCTTGCTGCTGAGCGTCGGCCGCGAACCCGAAGCCCGCAGTACCCTGGCCCAAGCCCTCGAAGCCGCCGCTGGCGGTGTGCTGCAGCCGTTCGAATGGTTGCTGGGCGAACATCGGGAGTGGCTGCGCGAGCAATTGTTGCGCGCACCCCTCAGTCCCTTGCGCCAGAACCTGCTTGAGCGCTTGCCGTCGACGGTGGCTGCCGATTCACCGGCCCCCGTCGAAACCCTCAGCAGTCGCGAGCGGGCGGTGCTGCAATTGATTGCCCAGGGCTGTTCGAACCAGGAAATCAGCGAGCAGTTGTTCATCTCGCTGCACACGGTCAAGACCCACGCCAGCCACATCAACAGCAAACTCGGCGTGGAGCGCCGCACCCAGGCCGTGGCGCGGGCGAAGGTGCTGGGGTTGTTGGGCTAGGACTGGTTACTTGTGCCAAGCGGTTGGCCAGCGATAAGGAATGCCTGATGTTACCCCTGTACAAAACCATCCCATCCCCCGTGGGCCAACTGATTCTCGTCGCCCGGGATACAAAACTGGCGGCCATTCTCTGGGAAAACGAGCGTCTCAACCGCGTGCGCCTGGGGCCTTTGGAAGAGGACAGCCAGCATCCGGTCCTCAAGGAAACCGAGCGCCAGCTCATGGAGTATTTCGCCGGCCAGCGCCGCCGTTTCGACCTGGCGCTGGACTTTGCCGGCACCGACTTTCAGGTCCGGGTCTGGCAGGCGCTGCTGAGCATTCCGTTCGGTGAAACCCGCAGCTACCGCGACATCGCCATCCAGATCGGCCAGCCCACGGCGGTGCGGGCGGTAGGCGCCGCCAACGGCCGCAACCCCATCTCCATCATCGCCCCCTGCCACCGCGTCATCGGCACCTCCGGCAGCCTTACCGGCTTTGCGGGGGGCCTTGCGGCCAAGCAGTTCCTGCTGAGCCTGGAAGGTCAGCAGACGCTGCAGTTGGTGTTTTGAGTTATTTCATTTGGCCGCAAGCCCATAACACTGCAAATCCCTTGTGGGAGCGAGCCTGTTCGCGATAGCGGAAGGTCAGCTTGCAAGGATGTTGGATGGGCCTGCGCTATCGCGAGCAGGCTCGCTCCCACACAGGACTCACTCGGTTCAGGCCGAAGGCTCTTGCGGCGCCAGCATGCGCGTCGGCGGTTGGCCGTTAGCGTTGTGCTGGAATATCTGCGTCGGCTGCCCCTGTTCATTGAAGAACACCTGCCCGATCCCCGCCGAGTTCCACAACCGCTCTCCCGCCTCGGCGTGTTCGGGGGTGTGAGGAATGATGCGCATGCTGCGGCGCTTGGTGAACCAGTTCAGGGGCGAGCGGGGAGAGTAGAGCCAACGGTTCAGGCGATCGAACCATTCCAGCAGCGCCGGCGGGAACTCATTCTTGATGCCGCTGCTGGTGATCTGCCAGATGCGCGGGCCGCCCTTACGGTGTGGGATCAGCACCTCATAGACGAAGGAATAATGCACATCCCCGGACAGCACCACGTAATTACCGGGCGTGCGTGAGTGCCGGAAAATGTTCAGGATTACTTGCGCCGCGCCGCGATGGGCCATCCAGTTTTCCGCGTCCACCAGCAGCGGATAACCGCACCAACTAAACACCCGTTGCACGGTTTCGATCAGCTTCACACCGAAGATCGGCGCCGGTGAAACGATGATCGCCGAGGGGTGATCCAGCAGTTCCTGCTGAAGTTCGCTCAGGGCTTCCCAATCGAGCAGTCCCGAAGGCTGCTTGAGGTTGCGCTCGCTGCGCCAGCGGCGGGTGCGGGTGTCGAGCACCACCAGGGCCGGGGTGGTCGGCAACACGTAGTGCCATTGCTGGAAACCCAGCAGCGTGTCGATCAGTTTGTCCTGTGGGCCGCTGTCCAGGTAGCGGTCCCGGGCGGTGTCGCTTAGGGCCAGGGTTTGCTGGATCACCTCATCAAACGCGTCGGGGTTGTTGCCCCAGCCCTGGCAGAGCATGTAGGCGATCAGTGCGTTGCCGATGATGCGCTTGGAGAACGGGTGGCCGTAGGCCGTTTCTTCCCACTGCGCGGATAGATTCCAGTCATCGGTGATGTCGTGATCGTCGAAAATCATCAGGCACGACAGGTGTGCAAACACCCGCGCCGCGTCCCCAAGACCGGTCTTGAAACCCTCGATGCGCTGCTGTTCCAGCGCATAGCGCTGGCGCCGCTCGGCGGTCAGTTCCGGCGGTTGCGGGTCGATCAGGGTCCACGGCACGGGTGACCACACCAGCAAGTACATCGCCATCACTTCAGCGAAGGTCACCAGATGATTGTCGGCGCTGCTGCTGGTGAATATCGGCTTGCGGGCCCCGCCGAAAAAACGCTCGCGCAGGGTTTCATTGCTTTCCAGCGCCGGTAATAAATCGGCGCGGTGGTAGTAGCTGGCCGGGTGTTCATAGAGCTTGGCGCTGTCTTCAACCACCGCGCCGTCCAGGCATTCCTCGAACAGCCCCAGCCGCTCGATCAACGCGTGAATCGCCCGCAGCATGGGCCCGGCGACGTCATCGGCATAGACCTGATCGCCGCTCATCATCAACAACGCCGGACGCTGCTGTGGGGCTTGTGCCAACAGCCGGTCGACGCAGAGCAAGCCGTCGTGGGTCGGATAGTGGGGTTTGCGGCAGGAACCATGGACCAGTTGATCGATACGCGAATGCAGGACGAAGTTCGGGCACTGCGCCTGGCCATACAACAGATGGGGCGCCCATTCGGCAATGGGCGCGCCGTCCACCAGCAGGTCGTAGTCAATCACCACGTCCTGGGGCAGGGCGGTGTCGAGTCGTACATCGATCAGGTGCACAAAGGCCTGCTGTCCCACCGGCACTACGGTGCAGCGCGGGGCATCCAGGGTGAGATCGCCCACACCGGCCACACGCAGCGTCAACGTGAGGGGGCGTGTACCCACCAGCCACATCACCAGCCGTGTGGGCTCCAGTCGCCGCAGCAGCGGGCCGACCAGGACAGGGGGCAGGGCAGGGGAGATGTCAGATGAGGACGGCAACATTCGCAGGTAAAGCTCTGGCTCCGATGGAGGCGGGGATCATAACGCAATGCGCTGGAGAACTGGGACTCGGTGAAAAGGCGACGTGCTCCAGCTCTTGTGACGAGGGAGCAAGCTCCCTCGCCACAAGGTTCACCGGGCTTTGCTGCCTCACTGCGCCTGGTTGGAAGCTTCAGCGGCTTTAATCAAATCCGGCCCAATCTCTTTTTCAAACTTTGCCCACACCGGTTTCATCTTCTCGCGCCAGGCGTTGCGCTGCTGGGGGGTGAGGCTGATGATCTCGGTGGTCCCGGCGTCGAGGATGAACTGCTTGTCCTGCTGGTTCAGTCGGTCCGCCTCACTGTTTGCATAGGCGGTGGCCTCGACCACGATCTTGTCCAGTTCGGTGCGGATATCCGGCGGCAGGCCGTTCCAGAAGTCGGACGAGGCGATCAGCATGTAGTCGAGAATGCCGTGGTTGGATTCGGTGATGTACTTCTGCACTTGATGCTGTTTCTGGTTGTAGAAGTTTGAGTAGGTGTTTTCCGTGCCGTTGACCAAACCGGTGCGCAGGCCCTGGTACACCACAGAGAAAATCATCGGTTGGGGCCGGGCGCCCACCGCCTTGAACTGTTCTTCCAGCACGGTCGAACTCTGCACCCGGAACTTCAAGCCACGGGCATCCTCGGGTACACGCAGAGGTTTGTTGGCCGACAACTGCTTCATGCCGTTGTGCCAATAGGCCAGGCCAGTGACGTTCTTGCTTTCCATGGACTTGAGCAGTTTCTGGCCTTCCGCGCTCTGCTGGAAGCGGTCCACCGCGGCAATGTCGTTGAACAGAAACGGCAAGTCGAACAGCTGCACGGATCGGGTGTACTGATCGAACTTGGCCAGCGAGCGCGCAATGATCTGCACGTCACCCAGCAGCAGCGCTTCCATCTCCTTGTCATCGCCAAACAACGTGGAGTTGGGATACACCTCGACCTTCACCCGGCCTGGCAATCGTTCATCCGCCAGTTTCTTGAACATCAACGCGCCCTGGCCCTTGGGCGTTTGCTCGGCCACGACATGGGAAAACTTGATCACGATCGGTTCAGCCGCCATGGCTGAGCCCAGCAGGCTGAAACTCAAGGTACAGACGAGCGCTTTGCAAAGAGGTTTTAGCATGGTGAGGCTTCCCTTTTATTGGTCGACGGTGCGACACGCAGGCTTAGCCCGACAGCGCAGTGGCGAGGGAACAAATGCCCTCGCCGCTGCGCCTGTCTTGAGTCGGGGCTAGTTCATCCCCAACCAGTTCGGCAAGGCCAGCGAGATCCATGGCACATAGGTAATCAGCATCAGGAACGCCAGCAGGATCATCAGCCATGGCATGGCTGCGCGGATGGTGGCGGGCAGCGACATGCCGGTCACCGCCGAGGTGACGAACAGGTTCAGCCCCACCGGAGGCGTGATCAAGCCGATCTCCAGGTTCACCACCATGATGATGCCCAGGTGGATCGGGTCGATGCCCAGTTGCATGGCGATAGGGAACAGAATCGGCGCCAGGATCAGGATGATCGCCGAAGGCTCCATGAACGCACCGGCAATCAACAGCACGATGTTCACCACCAGCAGGAAGGTCACCGGCGTCAGCCCGGCCTCGATCACCCAAGCGGTGATTTGCTGCGGCAGTTGCTCGGTGGTCAGCACATGGGCGAAGAGCATGGCGTTGGCGATGATGAACATCAGCATGATGCTCAGCTTGGCCGATTCGAGCAGCACCTTGGGCGTCTCACGGAACGTGAGGTCCTTGTAGACGAACAGTGCGATGAATGCCGAATACACCGCTGCCACAGCCGCCGCTTCGGTGGGTGTGAACATCCCGGAATAAATCCCGCCGAGGATGATCACCATCAGCAGCAGACCCCAGAGCGCCTTGCGCGCCGTGGACAGCCATTCGCGAAACGTCGCCCGAGGCAGGGCCGGCAGGTTTTTCTTCACGGCAACGACGTAGATCGCCACCATCAACGACAACCCCAGCAGCAGGCCCGGAATCACCCCGGCCATGAACAGCTTGCCCACCGAGGTTTCGGTCGCGGCGGCGTACACCACCATCACGATCGACGGCGGAATCAGGATGCCCAAGGTGCCGGCGTTGCAGACGATGCCGGCGCCGAACGCCTGTGGATAACCCGAGCGCACCATACCGGCAATGGCGATGGAACCGACCGCCGCCACCGTCGCAGGGCTTGAACCCGACAACGCGGCAAACAGCATGCACGCCAGTACCGCCGCAATCGCCAGACCGCCACGGATATGCCCGACGCAGGCGTTGGCAAAGTCGATCAGGCGTCGCGCCACGCCACCGGTGGTCATGAACGCACCGGCCAGCAGGAAGAACGGAATCGCCAGCAGTGTGTAGTGCTCAGAGGTTTCGAACAGCTTGATCGCCAGGGAGCGCACTGAGTCCGGGCTGAAGAAAATGATGGTCAGCGAACCGGCCAGCCCCAACGAAATGGCGATGGGCACGCCGATAAACATCAGCACGAACAGCGCCACGAACAGGAAGGCAATGGTCATGGCTTGTCTTCCTCGTGTTCAGTCAATTTGATGGCTTCGGCCGCTTCATCGGCCAGGCCCAGGCCGGTCTGACGATTCATCAGGATGCGCACGAGAATTTCCGCGAAACGGATAAACACCAACGCAAAACCCACCGGCACGATCAGGCCGATGTGCCATTGCATGATGCCGAAGTGGCCCAGGTCCTCTGCGCCGATCTGCGCGATCATCAGGGTATTGATCCACTCGTAACTGGCGACGGCCAGCAGCCCGGCGTAAGTCAGGCAGCACAGGCAGGCGATCACGCCGATAAAGCGTTGTACCGGTTTGCTCGCCAGCTTCACCAGCGCATCCACGCCGATATGCCCGGCCGTGCGTACGCCGTAGGACAAGCCGAAAAAGATCAGCCAGCCAAACAGGGCCTTGGTCAGCGAGGTGCTCCAGGTCATGGCCTGGGCCATGCCCATGATGCTGTCACCAATGGCGAACGCCGGCTCACTGGCGGCTGGCCAGTTGTCACCGAGGCTGTAAAAAACGGTGTAGAGGTTGTTGAGCACCACGTAGACGAAAGTAACCAGCGTCATGGCGGCCAGAAGAAAGGCAATGAAACCTTCCTCGAAGTGTTCCCAGATGCGCCGAAGGGCGTTCATGGATGACATCTCCTGCAGGGGGGACGACAGGCCGGCGCTGCCAGGGCGGCAGCACCGGCCAACCCATTACTGAGCCTTGTTGGAGGCTTCGGCGGCTTTGATCAGATCAGCACCGATGTCACCTTCAAACTTCTTCCATACCGGCTTCATCTTGTCGCGCCACTCGCCGCGCTCTTCAGGCGTGAGGGTGATGATTTCGGTGGTCTTGGCGTCCAGGATGCGCTGCTTGTCTTTCTGGTTCAGTTGCGCCGCCTCGTTGTTCACGTGGGTGGTGACTTCAACCAGAATCTTGTCCAGTTCGGTACGGATGTCAGGTTGCAGGCCGTTCCAGAACTTGGTGTTGGTGATCAGCATGTAGTCGAGTACACCGTGGTTGGACTCGGTGATGTACTTCTGTACTTCATGCATTTTCTGGCTGTAGATGTTCGAGTACGGGTTTTCCGCGCCGTTGACCACGCCAGTCTGCAGGCCTTGGTAGACCTCGGCGAAACTCATTTTGCGCGGGTTGGCGTTCACCGCCTTGAACTGCTCTTCCAGCACGGCCGAGGCCTGCACGCGGAACTTCAGGCCACGGGCATCCTTGGGTTCACGCAGTGGCTTGTTCGCCGACAACTGCTTCATGCCGTTGTGCCAATAGGCCAGGCCGGTGATGTTCTTGCTTTCCATGGACTTGAGCAGCTTCTGGCCTTCAGGGCTCAACTGGAAGCGGTCCACAGCGGAGATGTCATCGAACAGAAACGGCAGGTCGAACAACTGCACGGACTTGGTGTAGTGCTCGAACTTGGCCAACGACGGCGCAATCATCTGCACGTCGCCCAGCAGCAGGGCTTCCATTTCCTTGCCATCGCCGAACAGCGAGGAGTTGGGGTACACCTCGACCTTCACTTTGCCTGGCAGACGCTCTTCCACGAGCTTCTTGAACATCAGTGCGCCCTGGCCCTTGGGCGTTTGTTCGGCTACTACGTGGGAGAACTTGATGACGACAGGATCCGCCGCCATGGCCGTGCTCAACGCACTGAGTGCCAGCGTACAGGCGAGCGCTTTCCAGATAGGTTTGAACATTGTGGGGTTTCCTCTTTTGTTTTTGTATTTATCGTGCGGGCTCATTCAAAACGCAGCGCACGGCGGGACAGTTGCAAGTCTAGGCAGAAAAACAGTTTGCCGGGGGATTGTGACGGTCAGTGCGGGAAAAATCGCGGGTATTGGCTAACGCCTCAAAAGGGTGCGTTAGAGCCTTCCAGGGCTGGGGCGACAACCATCGGGACCGAAACAGGGCGAAAGGTTTCAGCCTGCAACCGTAACGGGGGTCAGGAAACCATAAAAGCGAAATAATGGCTACTGGCCTGTTCGCTGGCCACGCATCGGGTGTCGGGGGATTTAGCCTGGTGAGACGGCGAAATGCTCGGTCATGGCCTTGTGATGTTACTCCTGGCTGCGCCAGAATCCCCGCGCCCGTCTCGATATGGGCCCAGGAAGCCTGGAACGCTTTTCAACCCCACAAGGATTTACGGATGATCGATTTCAACAACAAAGGCTTCTTCAAGCTCAAGCAGAACGATGAGTATGCCGAACGCGTAACAGCCCTGCTGCTGGATGGCGAACAGGTCATCGACGCCTATAAGTCCATGCGCGACGGCGTAGTCTTCACCAACAAGCGCATCATCGCGGTGAACGTGCAAGGCATCACCGGCAGCAAAAAGGACTTCACCTCTCTGCCTTATAAGAACATCGTGGCCTACTCGGTAGAAACCTCCGGTACCTTCGACCTGGATTCGGAACTGGAGATTTACTTTTCATCCCTGGGCAAGGTGAAGTTTGAATTCACCGGCAAGACAGGCATCGTCGAAATATCGAAGCTGATCTCCAGGCATCTTTTGGCCTGATGTCAGCGGACCCTGAGTGAATACGAAAACTCGATGGGTGAAGTGACGCCTGTTACGTTGAGCATTCAAGCGAAGGGTGACAGCCACATGCCACTTCAATGAGGGGCATGTGGCGAGTCCTTCGGGACCGTTCATTTGCAGTACATGTCGGTCACTATTTTGCTGCTGGAGTTGTCGGTAACTACCGTGAGACGATCATTTCTCAAGTCCTTGGTCATGACGACTCCGGTGACCCTGACCGCTTCCAGGTTCAGTTGCGTTACGTACTCTTCTTCGGACAGAGCCGTTTCACCCATCCCCCCTGGTTTCAACTCCTTGGCTTGCGCGACCTTGTCCGCGCTGCAAGGCTCGCGTCCTGCCGCGAAAGCTTGAAAAGTCATGCCGCTCAATAATAGGGAAAGAGCCAGCAGGGTCGGTTTAGTGGGACAGTATCTTGTGTTCATCATGAACTCCTTGCGGGTCATCGAAGATTGGCTTCGCATACTTGCGAGGCTGGATCAGGTTAGAAGTGAGCCGCAGTGAGGACCACTGTCATATCTGACAGTAGCCAAGACCTGATGGAAGTAAGTGAATACGGATTTTGTATTGGAACGCTATAAGCGAAAGCCCGCCACACATCCCCTGTGGGAGCGAGCTTGCTCGCGATGACGGCGGCCCATCCAACATCACCGTTTCAGACAGACCGCTATCGCGAGCAAGCTCGCTCCCACAGTTTTGATCGGTGTGTTCACGAATTTTGTTCCCGCCCCACATCCCCTGTGGGAGCGAGCTTGCTCGCGATGACGGCGGCCCATCCAACATCACCGTTTCAGACGGACCGCTATCGCGAGCAGGCTCGCTCCCACAGTTTTTTGGTGGTGTTCACAGATTTTGTGCCCGCCACAGATCCCCTGTGGGAGCGAGCCTGCTCGCGATGACGGCGGCCCATCCAACATCACCGTTTCAGACAG
>NZ_CAAKGZ010000032.1:0-112337 GCF_901007645.1 Pseudomonas sp. FG-3G | reverse complement strand
CCCTGTGGGAGCGAGCCTGCTCGCGATGACGGCGGCCCATCCAACATCACCGGTTCAGGCAGACCGCTATCGCGAGCAGGCTCGCTCCCACAGTTTTTTGGTGGTGTTCACGAATTTTGTGCCCGTCACACATCCCCCTGTGGGAGCGAGCCTGCTCGCGATGACGGCGGCCCATCCAACATCACTGGCCCAGACAGACCAAGAAGCTCAGGGCTCCAGCGCGGGCCCCTTCAGCTCAATCTGATTGCCATCCGGATCGAAGCAGTAGATCGACCAGCCTTTCCCCTCCGCGCCATAGCGCATCTGCGCTTTCTCAACACTCAGGCCGGCTGAGGCCAAATGAGCGATGAGGGCTTGTTCATCAAACGGTTCGATGCGCAGGCAGAGGTGGTCGACGTTGTGCCCTTGCTTGCCAGCCGCCGGCCCACCCTCGCGCCCCAGCGGCCCGTCGACAGCCACCAGATCAATCATCGAAACACCGGTGCTGAGGTGGAGCATTCCAAGATCGTCCCGGCGCTTCTTGAGCTCGCAACCGAGCACGGACGTATAGAAAGCGAGGCTGCGCTCGATGTCTTTTACGCGCAGGACGATGTGGTCGATGTGTTGGATCGTGAAGTTCCTCATGCGGGCCTCCTGTTCAGTGCTAGCCGCTAACGGGTTACTTCACCTTAGCTACCCATGCAGGAATGTCGTCGTAAAAGTCAGCTCTGCTGTGCCTGATTAACATCCTCTTGCGCACCGGATGATGCCTGGGGCCCATGACTTAAAAAAATTTTGTTTGCCCTTTGGGACCAACTCAGGAAAACCTCCTCGATACGATTGCACTCCGGCTCATCCAGATACATATGAAAAATCCCATGGGCCAGATACTCGGTGACGCCAATGAGTTTTTCAGTTTCTGTGTAGGTGGCGTTTTTTACGCAAGGAGGGTACTTGATCGTCGATTTTGCGCCGGAGCCGGGCGCCGTTCGTTGACTTTCGATATTCCAGCCTGTCTTCAAATCAGCCAATAACACTTTGATCGAGGCGCAGAATTCGGATGTCAGCAGGGCGAGAACTGCATCCCTATGCTCAAAGGGGGAAATTTTTTCCAGTTGCTCTACAAATGCTTCCAGTTGCCGAAGCTGTACGCGAATGTCGGCAGCCTTGAAACCCAGTGACCGCCATTGTTTGCCGCCTGTTATTTTCAGGTCGGGCTCGCCCTTGCGCGGGCCGATATCCTTGGCTGACAGACTCTTGTCATAGGCATTCTCACGCACGTAGCTGAAGCTCATGAACGCGCGAAGCACGATCTGGTAGATCGCCCTGGTGGTTTCTATCTTCTCTTCGTTGACTCTTTGGGCTTCACGTCTGTGATCTTCTGCTCGTTCCCGTCTGCTTCTTTCCTGGGCATTTCGGCCTTCATGCCGGGATACGAGTATTGCCACGATGATTGCGTAGATGCTGCCGATGCCTTGAAGCCACGCGGGAAGATCCTTGCTGCCCCAAATCAGTACCGCAGACATGATTATGATGAAGGACGTGGCAATGGTGCCGTACATGAACAACTGAGAGTCTTGATTCGATTTTTGATGGGCTTTGCTCAAGGTCTTAGTGATGCCCAGGACAAGTAAGCAGGATAAAACGATGATGAAAAACGTAGCACGTTGCCCGATGGCGTCGGCGGTGAGGAGGGTCATGAGCTGATCTTCGTTGTGACGCTCAGAGGGGCGGGCGTTCCAGGCATTTTCGGGCTTCCTTGGGGTTGATGGCTCAATGCTATCTTTTTGGTCTTCCTTCGGACAAGTAGCCGCGACCGGATTAATTCGCAGTGGTATCAGGCCGGCTATGCTGGAAAGTCGGCACGCCAGCAATAGAGGTAATGACCATGAGAAAACAAGAGCAAGAAACGCTGGTCCACACACTCAAAACCCGCTTCGACCAACACCCCCACCGCCACTCAAACATCCCCTGGGCCGACGTCCACACCCGGCTCGAAGCCAACCCCAATGCCCTGAAATCCCTTCAGGCCATGGAAACCACCGGCGGCGAACCCGACGTCATCGACCAGAATAAAGAGACCGGTCTCATCACCTTCTGCGATTGCGCCAAAGAAAGCCCAACCGGTCGCCGAAGCCTCTGCTACGACCGCGCCGCCCTGGACGCACGCAAGGAGAACAAACCCAAAGGCAGTGCGGTAGAAGTGGCCGAAGAAATGGGCATCGCCCTGCTGACTGAAGACCAGTACCGAGCCTTGCAGCAGCTTGGCGAGTTTGATGCCAAAACGTCCAGTTGGCTGGCAACCCCCCCTGAACTTCGCGCCCTCGGCGGGGCGCTGTTCGGTGACTATCGTTATGAACGGGTGTTCGTTTATCACAATGGTGTGCAGTCGTATTACGCGGCGCGAGGGTTTCGCGGCGTGCTGTGCATTTAAGCAAACCGGTGGCGAGGGAGCTTGCTCCCGTTGGGCTGCGCAGCAGCCCCAAAGCCATTCAACACGATGTAACAGGAAAAACGACATCTGCAGGTTTTACGACTGCTGCGCAGCCGAGCGGGAGCAAGCTCCCTCGCCACAGGTTTTCACCAGATGGTTTACGCCATAGGCGTCCCTGTGTTTTTATACGGGCAGGCACAAGTAGCCTCCCTGCTGCGATGGGAAATACGAAAAATTTAAGTGAACTTACCCACTTATTTAGCCACTGCAAGCAGCATGCTAGTCGAAGTACGTCTTCGATTTGGCTAAAGGAGTGAGCTATGTCCCGTTCAAGTGCTGCTGAGTGTATCGACGACCTCAAAGAGTTGGCCCGCGTGTCTGTCATTGGCGAATACACGTATTGCCAGCGATTGACCCACATCAGCAAAGAGTTCGGTTTCAATAATTTCCATCACTTGCGTAAGGTCGTTGAGCGTCTCCCCGAAGACCTGATCGGCAATATCTCCACCACGCTGATGCGCCGGTATTGCGAGGTGGCTCAGCCCAAGCCAAACGTCGCTTACTATGAATTCCTCTCGGTCAACAACGACACCCGGCTAAGGTTCTATAGCCAATGGGCTGGCTGGGACAAATTTGGGCAGGAAGTCAGGGTGCCCAGGTCGTTGCATGGCGAGTCGGCTCCCCGTCTGCGCAAGTCGCTTGATAAAACCGTCTTTATCGTAGAAACGGACCGTCAGTTAATCGCATGGCGCCATCGCTGGCACGGGCTGTGTTACATCTCCGCTGAGCTCTGCAAAGAGCACATGAAAGAAGCGTTTGAGCGAAAAAAGGCTGTGGTGAAAGGTCCTCGCAATGAGGAGTTTCCCCTGCTGGACGACTTTAGCGATAACTATGCAACGTGGTATCCAGTTATAGAATAACCTCAGCTGGAAGGGGCTCTGAGGAGCCCTTTCTTGTTCCCGCACGCAGCAAAGCCGCCTCACTCAAAGACTAAAACCTCACACCCCTTAGCCTCAACCATCTGCGCAAACCCCGGTAACCGCGCCACAAACTCCGCCTCAAACGCCAGATACCGATCCTGCGCCGCCAGGTAACGAATCTCCGGCTTGACCCGCGCAATATCCTTGGAAGACAGCTTCATCACCTCACTGCTGCGCTGATTCCAAAACCACGCCAAGGTCTGCGTGCCAAACGTATTCGTCCGGTAATTCCACACCCACCAATCCCCATGCCCCCGGGCAACATGCAGTTGCCCATGAAACGTGCGCAACGTGATGACCTGCTTGGGCTGTGTAACAAGCAGGCGGGTGTCCTGGCGCAGTTCACTGCCAAAGCCGTCCAACAGCGCCTTCGTCGTGGCGCCGGTCACGAAGTTGAAGCGCCACGCCAGCAGCACCGTCTCCTGATAGCCCGAGTGCTCAAGGTTCTGCCGCTCGCCTTCGCTGAACAGCAGGACCTCGTCACCGCCCAGGTACGCGGTCGCCGCCCGCAGTTTATAGGCGTCAGCCGGCATCGGCTTGGCGGCAGTGGCCGGCTTCGGCGGGTCTTGTTTCCAGACCCAGCACCGCGGGCCGTTGTGCTGCATGAACAGCAAGCGGCGCGGGCCGATGGGCAGGATCGTCAGTTCATCCGCGTACTCGAAAATAATCTCGCTGGAGTCCGCCGTGATCCGCCAGATCCGAGTCAAATGCTCGGGCTCGTAAATACGCTGGCGTTCGAATATCTCAGAGTCGACTACTACACAGGGCTCTTCAAACTCCGACCATTCCATCCCGGCGGGCCCGAAACTCTGGATGTCATCGCCTTGGCGAATCTCGTATTGGTAGCGGTCATCCGAACTGTAAGCGCCGCTTTTCACCCGGCGCTTCCACAGGCTGCGTTGGGCATTGGCATCGATGAGCTGCAAGTCTGCGCCGTCCACCCCATCGGTGCGGTGTTCGAGCATGTCCTGCTCAGCGGGCGGCCATGGGTTGTAATCGATCAGAAAACACAGCCACTGGTCTTCGTCCTGCTCGGTGATGGCGGCCCAGCCGTTGCGGTAGTTGTAGTCATGCACGTAAGTGGGGCCGGGATAGTCGTGGACGTCCTGTAGCCAGTTCAGCTTACTGCGCTTGGGCTTGCTGGATTTACGGTCGGGGGCGGCAGGCTTTTGCGGTTCGATCAGCCTCGGCGTGAACCTCGGTTCTGCGCTTTGACCTTGCCAGTGTTGTGCAAAAGCCTCGCGTTGATCGGCTGGGACAATCACCGGTCGGTAATCATCACCGCCGGCGTCCAGGTTCCACAGGTCAAAGCCGTGACGCGCCAGCACAGGTACCAACGCCTCGAAACAGACCTCGGCCATTTCGTTGGAAAGCTCATCCAACAGCGCCTCGAATTCCGGCCCGGAAAACACACCGATGTCGGGATAGTAATGCTGCAGCAGCCCAAGCAACTCAGCGCCGGGTGTTTTCCAATCGATATGAACCAAGGGATCAAAACGGGATTGCATCACGCCAGCCTTCCTTGTGAACTCGCCTGCGCGCCATCTTAGCCGCACCCCGCCTGAAAAGAATAACTACCACCGTGGCGAGGGAGCTTGCTCCCGCTGGGCTGCGCAGCGGCCCCAAAACCATCCTGCCGCCCATCAGAACTCCCCACCCAAATAACAAACCGGCGAACTCCCCTCCGCCTGCTTCTCCACCTCATCCTCCAACCATTCAGCCAACACCACGGCATTGTTCTCGACCGTGGACTTGGCGGCATATACCAGAGTGAGATTGCCGCCCCGCGCAACATCCACCAACCGCCACCACCCCTCCGGCCGTGCAGCCAACTCCTTGCGATAGGCCACCTTGAACTGCTCAAACGAAACCGCCCCCGCTTTGAACGCCTTGCGCAGCTCATGAGAAGGCGCCACCTCCGGCAGCCACTGCGCGATGGGGAGTTCGTCCTTGTGACAATTACGCGGCCATAGACGGTCCACCAGTACCCGTACGCCGTCCTCGGTGCTGGCTGCTTCGTAGGCTCGTTTGCAGTGGATCATGGGGGCCTGCCTGTGGGAGAGGGGACAGCGTCAGAATAGGCCGAGGTCAGTGATCGGGTTGAGTCCCCCCTCGCAACCTGCTGAGATAATCCTAATATCAATGCTCGACTGGGGTCCTGGGAAGTGCTGATCCACAGCATGGCGGCCGCAAAGGTGTGGGGCTTGACAGGTCTGGGATACTGAAAGCAGTACCGCGGTTACGCGATGCGTCTATCACGACACAAGGTGCCCTATGCGCAGTGAAGACCTCAAGATATTGTTCGACCAGCAAGCTGTCAGCTACGACAAGCAATGGGAAAGGATGGCGCCGATTCGCGCCGCCCTCTATTTGCTGCTCGAATCTCAGTTCGCCGGCCTGCCGGAAAATGCCCGGATACTCTGCGTCGGCGTTGGCACGGGGGCGGAACTTGCCCATCTGGCGGAGCGCTTCCCCGGCTGGCATTTCACTGCTGTCGACCCTTCGGGCGCTATGCTTGATGTCTGTCGTCAGAGGGCTGTTCAGCATGGCTTTCTCGCGCGCTGCCATTTTCACGAAGGCTACCTGGATGCGCTCGTCGCCGAGGCCAGCTACGACGCGGCTACCTGCTTGCTGGTCTCCCAATTCTTGTTGGAAAAAGGTGCCCGTATCAGGTTCTTTCGCGAAATAGCCCAGCGCCTTAAACCCCACGGAATATTGGCGAACGCCGACCTTGCCTCTGATACCGAATCGCCTGCCTATGAGGTGCTGTTACGCAGTTGGATGACATTGATGTCCTCCGATGGTCTTCAGCCAGAAGTGCTGGAGCGAGCGCGTATTGCTTACGCCAGAGATGTTGCGATCCTGCCTGCGCAACAGGTCGCGAGCCTTATCAAGGCCGCCGGGTTTGACGCTCCTGTGCAGTTCTTTCAGGCGGGATTGATGCACGGGTGGGTCTGTACGCGGCAGGCAGATGTGGAGTGAGTTAGAAGTGTTGGGCGAAGCCGCCAGAGTACTCCTTGGCTTTATTCAAGACAGACGATTTGAATGATGCGGTTGTCGCCATTCAATGTGGTATGGGTCCATTTCTCTAATGTTTCTATCTGCTCCGGTGAAAGATCATAGCCATCATATGGGTCGTCAGGTTGTGTCCAGCCCATCAGCTCAGCGAGTTGTGCTGAATACGACTGTGGAATTTCCACGCTCTGCAACAACTCTTCGGACGTTGTGTCGAAAATTTCAATAACGTGTTTCATTTTTCTACCCTCCTTGATGGGTTTGCGGGTTTTGTTTGTTCACCCGTTTCAGAATCGAACTCACCAAGGTGTTTACCTTGTTTTGTGTACAGCTCTACGGTGCCATGCTGTGAGTCCCATTCATAAATTTTTCCTGAGCGATCTTTCCATCGTCGGCGTTTTTTACCTCCTCCACGTACAGCAGTTTTTAATGGGGCAGACGTTGCGTCTGGAAACGCCGGAAGTGACGATGGAGCAGGGTAGTACTTGTGATCCCCCGGAACACTCAAAACCACATAAACCGGCCGAACCCCCGAATCCGCCGGAAACACCAGAATGAAATCCCTGTACTCCGGCGGATAGATCGGGTCGACGATGATGCTGTCGGCCATCGGCGTCGACGGGTAGATCCAGATGGGAGGTGCCTGAGGCGCCGCTTCCAGAGCGGGAATGCCAAGGGTGTCGGACGGGTTGGTAACCGGCGTCCAGATCAGTTCGATGCCATCCCCCAGGTCGGCGATGAACTGATCGGCTCGCGACGTGAACTGAACAACATCAACCATTTCCCAATCGGGATTCTGGCCGGTGTAAAAGCCGTAGCCCTTGAGGCTGCCATCGGCCTGCTGCTCGATGCTCAAACGCATGCGGCTGCGGGCCTGCTTAAGGTTGCGTAACTGCTCTTCGCTGTAGAGCGCGCTGTCGCCCAGATTGGACGGCCAGAGCAGGGCGACGATGCCGGTCAGCAGCGCTGCGCCGACGGTGCCGCTGGCAGCCGCAGCCGTGGAAGTTGCCGAACCGCCCAGCGCGAGCCTGCCCAAGGTAACGGGCACCGTGCCTGCGCCGATCCGCCTGAGGGGAATCGTGCCGGATGGGTCGGCGCTCCGGCCGCCGAGCCACATGAGATCGCCGTACTGCTTGACCAGATCTGCCGGCACGTAGCCGTTGGGGTTGCTGTAATCGATGATGCCGTTGGGGAGCTTGCAGCTCTTGGCAAACACGCATCCGGCCACGGAGGAAAAAGGCTTGTTACCCACCGCGGCCCAGCGCGCTTGTTCATAGGCAGCTTGCCGGGCAAGCATGGCTTCGTAAGCCTGCTGCCGGGTTTCGCGCTCGGTCAGTTCGCTGGCGGTCATGTCCCGATAAGTGACGTGATGCCCATCGCCGCTGGGCGGGTTTCGGACCTGGGGGATGTCTTTTTTGCGTGCCGCCACGTAGTGAGTCTCGTCCGGAAAAAATGCAGGACAGACGCTAACGCGGGAACAGAGGGGCGCGATGTAGGAGCTTTCTTGAAGTCGTTGTTCTGGTTTCCTCAATACCGGTAGGGCTGGCTATTCGAGGCTCGAAACAATCTGCAGCGTCAGATCAGGCTGTCAGACATTGGGCGCCCGCAACTCGCCAACCGACCTCGCCTTGCGCCTTTGCCTACAACTACGCCAGAATCCGCCGGCTTGTTCGCCTTGGGTTGCGTCGGTAGTTTGGGACCTGTCACTGCTCATCAGTGATCGGGTTTAGCAGCTCGCGGTGAAACAGGTTGTGCAAGGCGTCATCCAGTCAGGAATCTCCATCCTGCACTTGATGGTGGCTGTGCGCAGGGCGTCCCCGGACGCGCCGGTTTCTTGTTTCCCCGGTCTGCTAACCTGCGTACAGCTGCCTCCCATCGTTTAGCAGCGAGCGGGTGATGGCTCCAACTACAGGAAGCAAGACGATGGCAAAAGTTACTCCGAATCCTCCTGCGACAAACGAACCTACGTCCCGCGCCCAGTCCGCCCGCAACAAGAAAATCGACGACGCTGCCACGCGAGCGTTGGATTTTTATCTGAAGCCCAAGCCTGAGAACGAAACGTCTGACAAGTCCGACTCCATTTTACGGATTGATCCGGGGGTGGATTCTGAGTGCTTGCTTGCGAATCTGAGTGAGAACCTGGCTTCGGCGAATGCCATGATCAGTGATTTGGCGTTTGATCTGGATGGGTCTCGGCGGCGTGTTGCGTTGGGGATTTTGCAGGTGATTGAGGTGAGTGAGCTGTTGGCGAATCGGGCGTTGGATATTGTTGAGGTGAGGTAGGGCAACAGTGCTGCGTGCGGCCCGGATGAAAAAAAGGTCTTGCCTAGCAAGACCTTTTTTTTTTGCCCCGAGGGAGACTCGCTTGTTCCAGATATCCTGTGGTCTGTAGAGGATTCCGAAAGTTTGGGATACAAGCTGGGATACACGGTGTGCTCTGTTAGCCTTCTCATCCTTTCGCCGGGCTGTATCGACGACTGATTGCGACCTACAGTTTCTGTATAGGGAAGTCGGGTTGTAGCAAATCAGCTATCGAAACCAAGAGCTCATCGATCGTCCACGGTTTCTGAAGGTAGACCGTAGGAGCAGACACTGTTGCAGGCAAGAGTTCGTAACCGGACATCAATAATGTTTTGACGGACGGCCACTTTTCTCTGACCAGTCGAATAAGCTCCATCCCGTTGAGCTGGCCCGGCACGCCGTAGTCAGCGATCACAAGGCAGCAGTGCTTGCTTGATTGCAAGAGATACACCAGGGCGTCATCGGCTGACTCAAACGTGACGGCCTCCGCGCCTAACTCCTCCACGATGTGTTGGGTAATCCTACGCAGAGTCGGATCGTCCTCGATGATCAATATCTCACCATCGATTCGTCTCATTCCTTCCCAGTTTGCGATCATAGATGGCCTTATCATCGCCTTAGGCGGACGAACGTGAAGGTGAAGTCTAGCGCCAAACTGCCTCGCTTGTTTTCCGAACCTTTAACAACGAGCGAAACGGGTCCGGATCGCCTGGCGATTGAAAAATAGCCGGGGGCCCCTGGCGATATTGAGTAGACACGGGGTCGGAAACCCGCGGGATCTTGGTAGCGACAGAGATTGCACCTTACTGAAATTTCAACGTTGAAATTGAAAGGATCCTGACGAAAACAGGGGATCGTTACCGCTACGGTAAAGGTGAGCCCTTGTGTTGTTGATAGCGAACAGTTGATCCCGGTCAACCTTGGGGATGGTGTCAACCACGTCAACCTGTCAACCGACGTAGAAAACTTAGTCGCTAACAAGATGCTGCGGGTTCTTTGCCCCGTACCCATTCGAAATGCCCAGGGCCCCCAGCGAGCTACCAAGCGATAGGGCAAATGCACAGGTGAACCACCAGTTCACCTGTTCACTAAGCTGTGCACTTTTTCGCTAACACGATCACGCGGGTTTCCGACCCCGTGTCTTAAAGAAACCTCAGGGTCCCCGGCAAAATTTGGAACTGCTCCTGACGTTCGCTGGTGGCATTGATGCTTCCGGGGAGCGGGGGAATACGCATCCTTCTGAAAAGCAGTGTTACGAACGTTACTGGTGTAACGGTTGTCGATAACTGACTGTATTTATTAGATATTATCGGCGTAACACTGTGTATGAGCATGAGTTTTTAGGAGTGTTACTAAGCCAACTGGTGTAACGCTTCCGAGGTCTGAAGTAGACCCATAAAACAGGAAAGACGCTCTCGTCGAACTCTCCCCTGCCCATCAGCAACGATTGGCAGTTAGGTATGAACACTTTGCTAGGCGTCAGCAAGCTATCAGCGATTAGCCCGCTGGTGTGGCAGGCCGCTACCGGCCAAAAGCGGACGGCCAGAGCGGGGGCAGCCCAATCCTCTTAGCCTTTCTAGCTTTACTTGGCTCTCCGCTGCACAATATCCTACGAGTCCACATATGGACACTTCGCATTTATTAAGAAGTTATAGTCATCGAAAAGGAATTTATTTTTGAATATTTTTATTGACGAGTCGGGAAATTTCATCCACTCACTTAACGAAAAATCCTGGTCAGTTGTTGGAGCACTAGCTATCCCTGAAGATTCTCTTGCAGAAGCACACTTAATACTCAAAGAGTTCAAAGAGAATGCTGGAGCTTCCTCAAGCGAAGAAGCAAAAGACAGGTCTACCTACGAAGACGGAAGCATTAAAAAACTAGCCTCATCTCTTGGGCGAATTAACTGTTCTTTGTACTGCATCGCTCTCTACGGAGGGCCGGATTCTGAAAGCGATGTAGATGCACTAAAGAAACAAAAAATAGAAGCATTACGCATTGGCAATAAAAATAGTTCATTTGAAGCAATACAGCTTGCAGAAAAAACAATAAAAACAATTGAAAAACTGTCTCCGCAATTATACTTTCAAGCTATCGCACATATATCATTAATAAAGCAATTCATCAGCAAGGGCATTACGCATTACGCACTGCACGCTCCCGAGGCGCTATCAAGTTTCACTTGGCGGATAGATAGAAAAAACAAACAAAAGAAAATGCCATTTGAAGAAATAATTGAAGCTATGGTGACGGGATCTATACAAGAGCAATCTAGGGAAGAGCCTTCGCCCAGAGTAGTAGGAAGAAATTACTCCTACGTTGACAAATATCTTATTCCTGCACCCGAAGATTCCCCCTTTCCAAAAGACTCCCCTTATGCCAACGCAGGGGGATGGGACTTGATAAGAATTGTGCACGAGGACTATAAGCTAGAAAATTCGGAGGATTCCGAGGGAATACAGCTTGCTGACATCTTAGTATCAAGCGTACGCAGATGCCTGAGAGACAGCTTCGACGACCCCGAATCAGTGGCAGAGTCGTTGGGTGGCCTCATGATCGAATCGCACCTTAAAGAACCCTGCGTTCGAGTTTTCAACTTTGGAAAATCGCCTAGTAGTATTGGCCACGCTGAAGAAATATTAAATTGCTTCAATCTCACCGCGCAGCTAGCAGTTAAGGTGAGGTTGTAACCAACAGCAGTCTACAATGTTCGCAATGATTTATCGAAGATAGAGGAGGGCACTGGCAACATCCAACAATAGCTGCTCTCCCTGTAAACCGTAACTGTTTTCCCCCTGACTATGACAGGCCGTTTTCAGCCAGCGCCTGTCAGGGTATAACAGGCACTTCAGTAATAAACTGACGAATTCAAACGTCCGCTATTGGCTGATTGCTGCCCGTCACGAACGGCAGAAATCGGCCAACAGCAGCCATTTCGGACGCGTCTAAAAAATCATATTCCACACAGTACCCAAAAATAGCCAGGTGGAAAAAACCGCGGTGAACCACGGTTGTTTTTCAGCGTTAATTCAAGAAACATCCATTTTGTTGACGAGTTCGATCCGTGAAGATGCAAGCTTCTGCATTTCGCTACGTCCTCGAAAAGCTCTAGCATCAGATGCAAACTCTACAACAGTTCGTACAACTGCTTCCTGCGGGTCTTTTTCTGGCATTTGAATCAGCCAGTTTCTCCAAGGAGTAATCAAATGTTCAACGGGAACTTGTTCATACGGATCTCGCGCCGCAGCGATCAGATAACCGACAACCACAGCCATTTGATGGTTAAGGGCTACCTTTCCAATGGGGCCATCTAAGATGAACTCGGCCACTTCGTTTGCACATGACGCATTTGCTGTATATCTATGAAAGAGATTCGGATTTTCCTGCCGCAGTACCATTAGGGGGATTAACAAAGGAATATCTAAGAGGTGATTTTTTGGAATGCTGCGTAGTATCAATCTTAGCCTAACAACAAGTTGATCAATATCTCGAAGAGTAAACTTAAATCGTAGTGCTAAAAAATTTAATACTTTTGCGCCGTACTCATAGTCGTCGCGCTCGGAGTTTCGCGACTTAAAGTAATCTAATATATCAGGTTGCCTAATTCGAGCATTAATGTATGCTTCTACATCCACCAGGTTTAGATGGTAATCCAAATCGATAAACCTTCTCAAATAATGAGATCCATCGAATGCTGAACCATAAACCCCCTGGAAACTCTTACTCAGCTGGTCTCGATTTATTGCAAGAACAAAGACTAGGCGGTCCACGTCGAATAAATGCTTTATTCTTTCCAGAACCTCAATTGCGTAAGTTGGCTTGCATCTATCCAGCTCATCAACAAACAGAATTAGATTTTCTTGCCCATCTGGCAATGCATCGAGAGCCTTACTCAACTGAACTTTAAAGCGCTCTAAGGATTTCTGTTTGATATTAAAGCTTTCTACTAAGCTACCAACAGAGCCACCTGCTAGCTCGGAAGCGAGTTTTTCGTATTCCTTATCTAGATCCAAAGCTCCAAAGGTGGCAGCCTTTGTGGCAGCAACTGCGGTGGACTTGATAATGCTTGGCGCATATGTTTTCGCTTTCTCCCACGCATTTCTGACGGCAGGCGTATTACTTTGGTCGCTAAGCCAGCGATCCAGTACCGATAACATCGGCAGCAAGGGGTCCTCGGCGAAATCGCTTTCCCAAGCATTGAGATATAGGCTGACTTTATTTTCGTAACTCAAGTAACACTGCCAAAGCCGGAAAAAAGTAGTTTTTCCTCCCCCCCACGGGGCATCTATAGCGAATACCAACGGAGACTGCGCATTCAGCAATACTGGCGAAAGATTTTCAATCTCTGCATGCCGCCCCAGTAAGTCTTGAGGACAAGGCCAAGTGTTTGCGTCGAATTCGAGACTTTTGAAGCGTAGTTGGATTGATTTTTTCTCAGAAGGAGTTGTATCGTCCGTAGCCACAAGGTATCTCCTATTTTAAATTCGTGTTGACGATGACGATGCTCGTCTGAGTATCACCGAATCGCCACTCATTTTGTCGATCAGTTTTTTAGTCCGCTCTTGGCCGAAAGCTGACGGCCACGCCTGACCGTCTTATGACCGATTGCTGCCTGCAAAGGCGATATTAGGATTGCCGTATCCGCATAATCGCATCTGTGATCGCTTTTGCATTTGTATCTAAGGTCTCCATAGCCATCACAGCGTTATCTGCAACCACTGCCACTCCATTGGCTGCAAGCCAAACGGCGACATCCTCGATTGCCGCCGCCAGTGCATGCTGGTTGTGCAGGAGCAATGTCAGGGCGTCCGCAGTGGCGATATTGGAAGCCGAGTTACTTGGCATGCTATCCATCCTGGAAATGAGGGGTTTGCAAAGCCTAGCTCATGCGGCCGCATTTGAGTGGCTTAGATACGCATGATCGGAGCCAGCAGCCGCTTTTGACCTTAGCTGAAACTCACGGGTAGATTTTCGTCAGCGTGGATCGACCTAATGCCACTCGTAAGGTCATTGCTTAGACGGTACTGTATACGCCGGACAAATTCATAGGATCGGATACCCATGAGGACTAAGACCATACCCGTCGGCCAACTGATTATTGAAGGTCTCGGAGATACAGATAATGCTTATGAATACGTTTCCGAGTTGATGCCTCTAATCGGAGAGGTTGTCCTCTGGTTTAATACCCTTGAGGCGGACATCGATAGTATTCTATGCGGATTCATATCTGACCGAACGGATCAAAAAGGTCTCTTGGTCGTGGGCAATATGATGTATGCCACTAAGTTAGATTTGTTCGAGCGATTCACATCCGATTTTTTCCGTGGCATAGGCGATCAGCCTGTCTGGTTTTCACAACTTCTATCAGACCTTCGGGAATGTGGAAGCCTTCGCAACAAGGTTGTTCATGCGAATTGGATGCACACCAATGAGGATGGGTATACCCAAGTCAAAATCAAATTCAGTAAGCGGGGGCTTGAGCATGAACTTGTACAATTCTCCAAAGACTCGCTCGAACTCATCATCGGTAAAATTGAGGCTACGAGAGACCAATTGGATTACCTCAATGTGGAATTTTTACCCTGCTGATGTGCGTTAGGAACGAGACAAGGTGGCGATGGTGTAGAACTCCTCCCGGGGAATGTGTTGAGGCAATGAGAGACTGCTTCTGGCTGGAAGGTATTGCTCTCAAAGTTCCGCTTTTGGCCGAAAGTGGACAGTTCAACGTATAAGGCGAACCTTTGGAGAGTTTCCAGCCAATGGGTCAATGGCTTTGACCAAACGAGCAATATGTAAGCATGGATCCAGAGACATGTCTTTTATTTTAAATTTAAATTCGTTGTCTATCTGTGGCATGGCTTGCTTTTGCTTTGAGATTATTGCTCCTAGCCGTACTGAGGAATGATGCGCTTTTAGTGTGGCCGCGAGCGGTTGAGGTGTTTCTTGATACCTCATCGCAGTCGTGCACATAACATCCGATAGTAGCGTTTCCGGCAATGCGGGTAGGCCGGCATTTTTCCATTCTGTGTGTAATGCACCTTGAATGTCGTGACCATCCGCCCCGCTCATTTTGATGTCGAATGCACGCAGGATCTCTTTCATGATTTTTTCCACAAATGAAAGACTTTCCCACCGAGCAAGGGCATAAGTAGCCTTGCTGTGAAGAATATAGTTGGCCGCAGCGCTTATGTGAATAATGCTCGCAGGATTGAAAACACTAATATTGTAAAGAGCGTTGTAATAATCAGTATATTCTTGCTCCAGAAGCGAATGTCTTTTCGAAGAGATTGAAGAAGCACTACTTTCTGTGATATCAATCACTGCTTGGGTCAACGGTATTTCATCTACGCGCAGCAAAGGCATTCTCAGTAAATACGCGCTGCCGTCAATCTCACAAGCTATGGAAGGAAAGCAATAGGAAATATGACTTCTGTCTCCATAATGCTCGTCAATCCAATTGCTAACGTTTTTACCGGCATTATCCGGATACGAACCGAAAATTACTCTATAGCCATCTTTTTGGATGGTATCTATAGCGGTGAATACCGCCATTCTGGGGTCCGCTAGTCCGGCTATCCGATGTTTTACATAAAGCATGTATAAATGGAATTTTTCGGTGCCCTGGTCTAGGTCATCCTGTGTGATCTCGATTTTTTTCATTCTCTGGAAGTCCATTTATGTTACTGAGGCCGTACAACCACAAGGTGGCGATCTGGGCTAGGACAGCAGCAACAGTGTATGCCGCATTAGAGGTGGATGGATGAGTCGCTTCTGGCCGAAAGCTGGCAGTCACCAATACCAGCTATTGGCCGGAGATTAGCGTAATCCCAGTCCCTGGGCCTGTAGGCAAAGGACTGGGAAGTCCTTGCTCAGGCTTCTTGGTAAAAAGATATCGTCTCTTTTAGCGAGGCTGAAAACTCATAGATCTCGTCGAGTGAGTTGATAGGGTGGCGCGTTTCGACTTTGTCTTTGTCAAAAATCCCAAGATATTTTTGGCTACGATTGAAGTGGAGTCTCGCGATAGGTTTGCGGTTGTTGTCGTCTAGAAGTATACCGAAGTAGCTCTGGGTGTCTCTGCTGGCTATGCGCTTTGCATCTATGACGGTCCGGATAATCGCTTTGATTATATGAAAACCTTCCAGCTCCTCCATCGTAGTCAGAATACGATCTTCAGGCTCTTGTTGGGCTTCAGCCTGATTTTCAGCGACGACCGATTCAGCGGGCGTGGGAAATGTGGCTTTGCTCATCGCCGACTTCAACCTGTCGTTGATTTGGTCACTGAGAAACTGGGCTGCGGCTTTCCTTGTGAGCTGAGTAAACTGATCTCGCACTTTCTGGGTTATGACCCCTTCGTAGACGCGCGATGCGAAGAAGCGCACGAAATCATCATCAGGTTCGGTGAACTGCGTAGCCATTTCCTTTTTTATGTTTCCCACGTACTTCAGTTCGCCTGCGGCATTGATGATCGAGTCAACGTCGAAAGCGGACTTCGTAAGCTTTTGAAGTTCAGGGATTACGTGCTCATCAATATTAAGCAGGTCGATCTCTAGAAACGGCTTTTCATCCATTTTGTTTGGTGCATCTAGATCGGTGTAGAACCGATAAAACCTGCCATTTGTAAGAATGGAAATTCGTGCAGTGGTGACATGAAAGTATCGGAAAAGTTGGCTCGCATGGTTGATATTGAGCGGCTCGCCGACTTTTTTTGTTTCGATCAATATCTGGATTTGGCCATTTTTCAAAATCGCGTAATCAATTTTTTCTCCTTTTTTCGTGCCCACATCGCAGACGTATTCTGGAACAACTTCGGAAGGGTCGAATACATCATAGCCCAGCACGGTATGAATGAACGGCATGACGAAAGCAGTTTTCGTTGCTTCCTCCGTTTGTATAGTCGACGCTAGCTGATTGACCTTCGCTGACATTGCGTTCAAGCGTTCTACAAAATCCATTTCACTGCTCCGTTACACGTTCACCCGATCAGGGTCGTAGAGGCGCAACGCTACTATGGCTAAATCCACTCCTGCTACTGGCATTCCATCCACGCTGGATGCTTGGACAGGAAAATGACATCTGGGCAGGTGCTATCGCGCTCAGAAACGCCTCTGATCTCAACGCATTCGAGCGACTCCTTTTGGCCGAGGGTGTGTAAAAACATTTTTGAGCGCGACAGTTACTCAAAACCGGACTGAAAATCGCGCTTCTATGCGAAATCCACATCTGCTGACGTGCCGATAAATTTCAGATTTAACGTAGATGCGCACACTTCAATTTTGGCGAAGCGTTTTTACACACTCTGGACCGAAAGCTGCCCTCTTAAATGTGAGGGTGGGACTGAACAGTTAAACCTGTCGGCTCAACCAACTACCTATAGAGCGGGCAGCGGAAGCCGTATAGGCTTCCACGTGCGTTAACTCCGGCGCTTCAATTGCTGATCGATGAGGCTCAGCTCTGCTTTGATCGCGTTGGCGGTGAGGCTTTGTATTGCTGTGCTTTTCCCCCAGCGAGAGCCCATGAGCTTGAGCAGGCTGCTCAGATGGGTTTTCCTTGTCTTCAGCGTTTCGGTACGACTGGGGCTGTTCTGCATGGCAGTGTTCATAGTGCTGATCCTTGGGCAGTGTTTAAACAGCCCACACACGTGGGCTGTTTCAGGTTGGGCAGGTCGTTACAAAGCCAGCACGTCTTGCACCTTGTACCGCACTGAGCGCTCCGACAGGTCACTCCAGTCCCAACTGCTGAAATTTTCGCCTTGCTCTGGAACGTTGAGCTTGAGCAGCGCAACAGGATCCCGGTCGATCATCCGACGCGCCGCGCAAAGTTGTCCGCCTACATCAAGCAAAGCCTGAGCCGCCTCATTCCACTTCTCTTCAAGCACCGCGTTGGCGAGGTGCAGCGCCTTGTTCTCAATTTTTTGATGTTCTTGCTGCGCTTCAGCGATGTGTTGATCGATGGTGGACAGCTCTTGTTCGAGAGCGCTGATCATCAGCTGTTGACGACGGTTTTGTTCGGCTACCGTCGCGAGGTTTTTGGCGGCTTTTTGAGCGTCAGCGTTAGCGGTCTTCTCGCCTTCGGTGTCGCCCCATGCAACAGCCTGAGCGTAGGCAGTGGCCGCTTCGGTCTCAGCCTGACGTGCCTTCGCCATTTCGTCTGTGGCTTGCTGACGGATTTCATTCAGGCGTGTGCTGACACTCTGGCGCTTTTCGTTGAGCTCGTGCTCGTCGGCTTTCCACGTCGCCATGGCGTCGCGGTAGCCCGCCATCAGGGTTTCGTGATTGGCGATGTTTTCGCGTCGAACAATTTTTTGATTTAACTGATTGATTTCAAAGTCCAGTGAATCACATTTTCTTTTCCGGTCGGCGTACTGATCCTGCACGTCCCGCTCCCGGCCTCGCTGGATAGACTCGGGGGCGGCTAGAGCGGTCTCATAGTGCAAGAGTTCGGCTCGCAGGCGTTCCACTTCGGAGGTCAGTCGTTCACGGCGGTCTTTCAGTTTTTGGATGTCGTTCATTGTTTCGTCTCTGTGTAATTCGATTGGGTTGGGTTGAGCGGCTGGCGAGGCCGGGAATCAGCCGGCGCTACCTCGATCAGTAGGGATGCCGTCAGGCAGCCCGAGCCTCGCTCTCATCCGTTCCCGGAATCGTCTTCACGATGTAGCAGCGTTGCGGGCCGAGGCCAGGCAACCGGACCAAGCTCGATGCCTTGCCATCGCTACCAGGTTCCAACACACCCCGGTGCAGCAGCTCCTTGTTCACGGCGTTGATGTTCATGCCCCGAAATATCTCGGAGCGCCATGCCTCGGGCAGCACGTAGTAGGTGTGGGTGGTGTGCATGGTGTCGCCCATGCCGTGCTCCAGCGTCTTGCGAAAGCCCAGGCGGTCAATGGTGCGTGGCCCATGCTCGTCGATCTTCGCGGCGGCGGTTTCCCAGCGGGTGAAGCGGCTTTCCCCAAAGCGCTCGATGATCTGCCGGAGACGGGCCAAAATCGCATCGCCTTCTAGGTTTCCTGCACCGCCGCGCTCATTCAGCCACGCGCTTAGGCACACACGTGCTGCTGTGGTCGCGGTGCCGTCGGGCCAGCCGGTAATGCCGAGAGCGGTCGCCAGCTCTCCGGCTGCGGCGGCCAGCCCAAAGCGTGCGGCGGCCCGGTGTGCCTGCCCACTGGCCGAAGCGGGGAGGGCTTTGGCAACGAACGCTTCTAGAGTCCGACGGAGGATGGTTGACCAACCGTGCATCTTGCCGGGCTCGCAAAGGGCCGCCAGGAACGCGGTGAGTGGCGTGCCGTAGTATTTGGCTACCCGAGCCTTGAGCGCGTCAGAGAGGGCCGCTGCGTCGTCGAAGCCACTCAACACGTCGAACATGCCGAGGCCTTTACTGGCATCCGCCGGTACGGCGAGCATGCGCACTTCCATGCCGGCTTTCAGTTCCTTGTTTGCCTCGGCCATGTGCTGCGCCAACGTCTTCTCGCCGGTCGAGAGAAACAGTAAGCGCCACTCCTGTACCTGTCGGCCTGCTTGTCCTCGATCATTGGCGCGAGCCTTGCCGGTGCCATTGCCCAGCATGTACACCGTTTCACCGATGATGCGCGGGTCGCACATGCCGATTTCATCCAGCACCAGGAGCCCGTCCGAATGCGCGGCGGCGATGGATTCCAGGGCGTTGTCTGTCGAGCGCCAGGAGCGCACCACACGTGGTCCGCCATAGATCGAGGCGGCCACTTGTAGGTGGGTGGTCTTGCCACCGGAGCTGTCACCGTAGAGGTGAAACCCGCCCGACTCGTGACCGAGCATGTTCAACAGCGGTCCCGCAAAGGCCACGCTGACGACGAACGCCAAACGATGGTTGCCGACGCACAATGCGCCGATTTGCTCCTGCCATTGTTCCAGCGTGCCGGACTCGCTGATCGGTGGGAGTTGTGCCCCAGCCTCATAGAAGTGCAGGTGTTCGTCATGCGAACCGATCTGCCGTTCGGGCAATAGGAAGGCATTCCCGTGCCAGCCCAGCCGAGTGACCAGACGAGCCCGTTGCGCGCTGTCAAAGCCCTGCAAATAGCTTTGTAGGTCGTTGCGTGCGTTGCGTCCTGAACGGCTGCCCGCCAGACGTAGACCCATGTCCACCAGAGGGCCAAGCACGTCCTTGCCAAAGTCGCCGGTCATGGTGCGGGCTGGAATGTTCCAGCGCTTTTTCTGGCCGTCCGGGTCGTCGAACTCGACCAGCAAGCCCCAGTTGTGGCCCTTGTCGTCACGGGTGCGAGCGAGGATCTCCAGAGGCGAGCACACAGGCCGCGCTTCGCCGTCGTCGCCAGAATAAAACACGCCTTCTGGGGTCAGGCGAAAACCGCCGGGCAAAAGGTCATTTTTTGATTTGGCTGGCCGCTTGGTTTTGGGCTGCACCTTTGTTTCGACTTCTCCGGCCGGAGCGGGAGCGGGTGCTGAGCCAAACAGCTCGCCAGTGCGCTCCAGCTCGGCGAGGTGGGCCGATGTCCAGCCCTTGGCGAGTGCGTCGGCTGCATCGTCGCCATCGTCCCATTGACCCCCTTTGGCAAAGGTAGGTTTGCCATTCTTGAACGTGGGCTTGCGTTTGAAGACGTCCAGGGCGATTGCTTGCACTGAGACAGCACCGATTTCACGCAGCTTTTCCGCGACGGCCTCCATGCAACTCTGACCGCTGGAGTCGTTGTCCGGCCACAACAAGACCGCCCGCCCTTTGAGTGGTGTCAGGTCGGCCTTGTGCCAAGAGTTGGAACCGTTCGGCCAGCAGGTCGCCACATGGCCCGGCATCAACTCGGCAGCGGCATCGGCGGCTTTCTCACCTTCGCACAGTACGACCGGGGCATCGAGCCGTTGCGACAGTTCGTCCAAGCGCAGAAGAGGGCGCGGATCGGGCAGACCTTGCCACCGCCATTGAGTGGTTTGGCCGTCGGCGCGTTGGCACCAGGTCAACGGTGCAAAGACTTTCCTTGGCTTGCCGTCTTCGTCGGGCCCCAGGTCAAAGCGATAAAGCGCCATGAGGGGGTGGCCTTGGGCATCGCGATAGATCCACACCTTGGAGGGCGCGCCGTGTTGCCGATGCTTGGCCGGACACTTGTTCATGGCCTCGACCGGGATCGGCTGAATGACGATCCATTCCGGTGCTTTGCTTTTGCTCGGTACAGGCTTCGATTGCGCGGCGCCTGCCGATACGTGCAGCAGATCCGCCAGCTTGTTACAGGCTTCGATGTCTGTCCCGCCATCGATGTAGCGCACCAGGTCGATCAGGTCACCGCCCTTGTCACCGGTAGCAAAGTCCGCCCAGGTGCCTTTGCTCAAGTTGACCTTGAGCGACCCGGCACGTTTGTCCGTGCGGGTCGGATTGGGGGCGGTGTATTCCTTGCCGCCATCGACCCGTTTGCCATTGGGCAGCCAGTGAGATAGCACGCGATCAATGTCCTTGAGTGCGGCACTTTTCACGTCGGCGAAGCTGGGGCGTTTTGTTGGGTTATTCATGCGCTGGGTCATATATCGGCCGCCGGCATAAACATCGCATCGTTCACGTCATCGATCAGGGCTTTTGCCATTTCGCCCAGGTAAAGCGCGCACCAGCTGTAGCGCTCGCCCTTATCGCTCATGGCGGCATCGAGGGAGAGTTGATTGGCGTAATGCTGGAGGAGCGAAACCGTTTCGAGTGCATCCTCAATAGGAATGCCCGCATTCACCCGAAACACGCCCTGGCCGGATGTTTTATTGAAAAACGACGCTCGGCCTAGTGTGGTGTGCGCGCTCATACGGCACCGCCTTTCTGATCCATCGGAACAGACGTGGTGTCTCCGTGCAGGGTTAGGGTTTTGATCAGTCCCAGGGTGCCCCGGACATCCCAAATAACAGCGGCCAGGACGTGATTGGCTAGGCGTGGTCTGTCGCTTTCGCTTTCGAAATGGTCCTCAAGCAACATCAGCACGGACTCTGCGCGGTTGATAGCACAGGTGATTGCATCAACCGGGACACCCTTCTCGATGTCTTTGCTGACGCAGAGCAGGTCTTCGGGCAAGGCGAAGCTGAGGGAGGAATTCATTGGGCACCGCCTGCGGCTTCGAGAGCGCGAGCTTTGACCATATGGGCGTTGTAACGGGCAAGACGAGTAGCGAGGCTGGAGTTGGCGTGTAGAGCGGCGAGAGCCATTGCACGGTGTGCAGCGGCGCGAAATTTGGACGGATTGAGGGCGTGTTTCATCTAACGGAACTCCTGTATGTGAGGAGCTGCCACGGTTCGCCGTCAAACGAATTAGGGTGGCAGCTGTGCGCAGGTTGACGGACCGGGCATACAGGACCCCGGCAGACCCGAAGGTCTCCCACGCACAGCCACCATGAAACGAGAATGCGGGCACAAAAAAAGCGCCTGCAATCGGTATGGGGGCGCCTGTGCGCCTGTATGTACTCGGGCCGTCAAACCCGGTCGCTGATTTTGCAGCGACGACCAGAGAGTAACGTCCGTTTTTCGAAAGTGCAACTATGGGGGTGTCTTGCGGATTTTTCGGGTGTGGCATAAATTGTTCGTGCATGTAGATTTACCTCAACGCCTCCGGATCGCCCCCGGAGGCGTTTTCGTTTCAGGCATTGACTTCCCAGCGCAGGGAAACAAAGGGTAAGAGGTCGCCATCTAGGCAGGCGCGTGCATCTTCGTAGGCGTCGATTTGTTGGCCTTCGTCAACGATGATTGCTCGAGGCGCTTCGCAGGGAACTGACAATGCGCACCAGGTACCGTCGGCCCAACAGAGCACGGCGACCACACGACCTTGTTTGTCCTGCTGGCTGCGGTAGCGCTCCAGGCGTTGCATGAGGCGAGGCGGGAAGCCGATCTGACGAAGAATAGAGAACGGGTGCATCAGGGCTTTGTTGGCGATCTTGCGGCTCATGCGGCCACCTGATCACGGGCCTCGATGCGGCTGCGTGCCCATGCTTGGACTTCAGATAGAACCCAGGCGACCGGCGCACCGCGAGCATTGCTGTTGCTCAGTTTGACGGGCTGAGGAAAGCCACAGTCAGGACGCTGCATCAGCTTGTAGATGGTGGACCGTTTCATCCCTACGATGCCTTCGACTTCACGCATGCGGATCAACGTCGAGGTGGCATCAAACAGCGAGGGGGAATTTGCAGGAGCCTTGCGGGAAAGGCCGGTGATTGAGGTATTCATAGGTATTGCTCTCGATTGATTTGGACTGACGAGAGCAATGATCTAGGCGATGAAATGCGGTGAGCAGTTCACTTCCAATTGAAATTCGATTGAAATTTCAGTTACAGAACAAAGTTGCGTTTGAGGATGGCCTCTACGCTTTTGCGCGTGAGTGCTTTTTCCGTTTCAAGAGCGATCCACTCGGGACGCTGTTTCGACGTCTTCGCCACTTCCCGCACCAGCCAAGCATGCACGGCGCTAGGGATATTTTGGTTCTCCATGCCTTTCGCCTGTAGACGTTTCGCCTGCACAACGATGGCTGCGTCTCGAACACTGATGTCCTTTCTACGCTCCATGCCGCTGATGATGCCGCCTTTTTTGCGGGTCGCATTCTTGATCGCTCGATCAGCGACGGGCGTCAGTTCATCATCAATCAAGCAGGGCAGGGACGTGATTGGCTCCAGATAAAGGACGTACTGATCGAGCGCCTCAATGCGCTCATCCGGATTGGCCTGTATCTCCACGAGCTGACAGTAAAGCCCCCACGACAAGTCAGTCGGAGGTTCTGAGAGATGGGACCAAGCCTTTTGATTGGTTGTCCGCATCCAATCGTTTAGCGCCCCCAATGCTTTAACAGCGCAAGCCATGATGTAGGCTGCGTGGGCATCGCGATCCGAAACCGTCTCACATTTGCTGTACTGACGAACCCAGTGGGCGAGACGTGCCCTGGTGTCGGTGGAGGCATACTGAAAAATTGTCTCTTCATGCATTGTCGTCTTGATGCAGAGGCTGCTGGGATCGAAGTCGTTGCTGTCGTCGCGAACGCGAAGACAGCATTGTTCGATCAAATAGCACACGTCATGAATCTGTTCACGGCAGAGCTTGTATAGCGGCTGTGCCGAGAGAAAACTCATTAGCCCCGAGGTAAACGCGGAATCTACTAGGGATTGATGATCAGCCATGGCCGAGCGTCTCAGGCGTTGTGTCGCGCTTTATCCCACGCCCTGTGTGTCGCAAGTGAAGCCAGCGTGAATCGCTCGATGACCAGGCACGTCTAACGTCAGCCCACAGTGAGTTAGGGGGAGTGGACGCGTTACACATTGAGGCAGTGTCACACGCGGTGTACGGATGTTTGCGCGGGCGTGTAACAGGCGTGAAAGCCAATGAAAGCGGGCGTCTGGTGAGGTTAGTTACACGAGTAACACCCGTAACATGATTTTTGAGGGGGGTATGGTAGTGGGTGCTCATACAGCCTTACCGAACTGACCTTGAATAACATTTCCGGCTTCAAGTGCATCAAGGTGATCGGCATACCACTGCATCATCTTTATGCGTTGCTCAAGGTACTGGGCTTTGTTGTACACCCCGGAGATCCCTTCTTCTTTATGGGCGAGTTGCGCTTCGACGTGCTCTTTCGGCCAACCATGTTCTCTGAGTAGAGTGCTAGCGGTATGGCGGGTGCCATGACCGACTAAACGTCCCTTGTAACCAATAGTCGCGAAGACCTTGTTGATGGTGTTCTCACTGATGGTCGGGTTTTTAGCGCCGACTCCGGGGAACAGCCATCGGCTGCGCCCGGTTAGACACCGAAGCTCTACGAGGGCTGACACCGCTTGTTTAGGAAGTGGGCATACAAAGTCCCTTCGCATCTTCATCTTGGCGGCAGGTGTGGTCCAGATCGCTTTATCAAGGTCGAACTCTTTCCATTCGGCTAAGCGAACCATGCCCGGTCGAGATGCCGTCCATATGCAAAGCCATGCCGCAGTTCGGGCCGTCAGTCTACTTGGAGTATTTTTTAGCGCAGTCAGAAAGTCGCCAAGCTCGGGCTCTAACAAATGTGGATGTTGCTGGGTCTTTGGCGCTTGGGCGGCGATATCGCGAAGGCGACTCCCTGGATCATTTTCGGTCAAGCCTAAACCAATGGCCCGCCCAAAGATCTGATTGATCCAAGTGCGACACTTTTCCGCGACGTTGTGCGCGTCTCGGGCTTCAATGGATGCTTGGAGCTTTGCGCAATCAGTGCGGGTAATCTCGTCGAGAGGTTTATCCCCCAATGCAGGAAGAATGTCTTTATCGAGGTATGTACGGATTTTGTTGAGGGTGGAGGGAGCTAGACCCTTTTCCTCTTTTGCCCTGAGCCACGCATCGGCAGCCGCACGGAACGTTCGCGTCTTGGCTGCATCAACGGCCGCTTTAGCAGAGCGTTTTTGTTCTAAAGGGTCCTCGCCGCTACTAACTACCTTGCGGAGCGCAGCAGCTTTGTCCCGTGCCAGTGCGCCGCTTACTTCTGGATAACCCCCTAGCCCCATCCAAGCCCAATTGCCCGCCGGACGTTTGTAGCGGAGCTGCCAGGATTTACCGCCATCAGGTTTGACCCGGAAGTAAAGGCCGTTCCCATCGAGCTCTCGGTATTCCTTTGACTCCGGCTCCAACCCCGCGAGTGTCGTATCAGCGAGAGGGCGGCGCTTGATGTCTGCGCGCTTCATCCTTGTATCCCAAAGTTAGGTATTTTCCTGAGGATACAAGCTGGGATACAGGGATACAACGGATAGGAAGAGACAGGGATGGATAGACAGGCACAAAAAAACCGGCTCAAGTGGCCGGTTTCTCTGGGTCTGAGAGTCTGGTAGAGACTTTCAGATACTGCTATATGGTGCCCCGAGGGAGACTCGAACTCCCACTCCTTTCGAAAACGGATTTTGAATCCGCCGCGTCTACCAATTCCGCCATCAGGGCTCAATGGCGGCGAAGTATAGAGAGGTGCCTACCGTTGGTCAATCACGTTTCATGGTGAATTTTTGATAATTCCGCTAGACTTTCCGGCCCTGCTAGACGAACCCCATCATGCGTGTTGCTGACTTTACCTTCGAACTCCCTGATTCGCTGATCGCTCGCCACCCTCTGGCCGAGCGTCGCGCCAGTCGACTGTTGACCCTGGACGGGGTCAGCGGTGCCATGGCTCACCGTCAATTCACTGATTTGCTTGAGCATTTGCGCCCGGGCGATTTGATGGTGTTCAACAATACCCGGGTGATTCCGGCGCGTTTGTTTGGCCAGAAGGCCTCCGGCGGCAAGCTGGAGATTCTGGTGGAGCGGGTGCTGGACAGTCACCGTGTGCTGGCCCATGTGCGCTCGAGCAAGTCGCCCAAGCCGGGTTCGTCGATTTTGATCGACGGCGGCGGTGAGGCGGTGATGGTGGCGCGGCATGACGCGTTGTTCGAGTTGGAATTTGCCGAAGAGGTATTGCCGCTGCTCGACCGTGTCGGGCACATGCCGTTGCCTCCTTATATAGACCGCCCGGACGAAGGTTCGGACCGCGAGCGTTATCAGACCGTGTACGCCGAGCGCTTGGGGGCGGTGGCGGCGCCGACGGCGGGGCTGCATTTTGATCAGCCGTTGCTGGAGGCGATTGCCGCCAAGGGCGTGGAGACGGCGTTTGTGACGCTGCACGTCGGCGCCGGGACGTTCCAGCCGGTGCGGGTCGAGCGTATCGAAGATCACCATATGCACAACGAATGGCTCGAAGTGAGCCAGGAAGTGGTCGATGCCGTGGCGGCCTGCCGCGCTCGCGGTGGGCGGGTGGTGGCGGTGGGGACCACCAGTGTGCGGTCGCTGGAAAGCGCTGCGCGCGATGGCGTGCTCAAGCCGTTCAGTGGCGACACTGACATCTTTATCTACCCGGGCCGGCCGTTTCATGTGGTTGATGCCCTGGTCACCAATTTTCATTTGCCCGAATCCACGCTGTTGATGCTGGTTTCGGCGTTCGCCGGTTATCCCGAAGCCATGGCCGCCTACAAGGCCGCCGTCGAGCATGGATACCGCTTTTTCAGCTACGGTGATGCGATGTTCATCACCCGTAACCCCGCGCCACGCGGACCCGAGGAAACAGTATGAGTCGCACCTGTCGCATGTCCTTCGAGTTGCTTGCTACCGATGGCAAGGCTCGTCGCGGTCGTCTGACCTTCCCCCGCGGTACGGTGGAAACCCCCGCGTTCATGCCGGTGGGCACGTACGGCACGGTCAAGGGCATGCTGCCTCGGGATATTGTGGCCACGGGCGCGGAGATCATCCTCGGCAACACTTTCCACCTGTGGTTGCGCCCGGGCATGGAGGTGATCAAGGCCCACGGTGACTTGCACGATTTCATGCAATGGAAAGGTCCGATTCTGACCGACTCCGGCGGTTTCCAGGTGTTCAGCCTGGGTGCGATGCGCAAGATCAAGGAGGAGGGTGTGACCTTCGCTTCTCCGGTGGATGGCGCCAAGGTGTTCATGGGGCCGGAAGAGTCGATGCAGGTCCAGCGCGACCTGGGCTCGGACATCGTGATGATCTTCGACGAATGCACGCCGTACCCGGCCGATGAAGACGTGGCGCGGGTGTCCATGGAGCTGTCGTTGCGCTGGGCCCAGCGCTCCAAGAACGCCCATGGCGAGAACACGGCGGCGCTGTTCGGCATCGTCCAGGGCGGCATGCACCAGGATTTGCGCATGCGCTCGCTCGAAGGCCTCGACAAGATCGGCTTCGACGGCCTGGCCATTGGCGGTCTGTCGGTGGGCGAACCCAAGCATGAAATGATCAAGGTGCTCGATTACCTGCCGGGCCAGATGCCGGCTGACAAACCTCGTTACCTTATGGGCGTTGGCAAACCGGAAGATCTGGTTGAGGGTGTGCGCCGCGGTGTGGACATGTTCGATTGCGTGATGCCAACCCGTAATGCCCGCAATGGGCATCTGTTCATTGATACAGGCGTGCTGAAGATCCGTAACGCGTTCCATCGCCATGATGAATCGCCGCTGGATCCGACCTGCGATTGCTACACCTGCCAGAACTTCTCCCGTGCTTATCTGCACCATTTGGACAAGTGCGGCGAAATGCTGGGTAGCATGTTGAATACCATCCACAATTTGCGCCATTACCAGGTGCTTATGGCTGGTTTGCGCGAGGCTATTCAACAGGGTACATTGGCCGCCTTTGTCGATGCCTTCTATGCCAAGCGCGGGTTGCCTGTTCCGCCCTTGGACTGAGTTTTCCGATCCTAAGATTCAATACTTGCAACTGGAGTGCTAAATGAGCTTTTTTATCTCTAATGCCATGGCTGATGCCGCTGCCCCTGCAGCAGCGCCAATGGGTGGCGGTTTCGAGTGGATTTTCCTGGTTGGCTTTCTGGTCATCTTCTACCTGATGATCTGGCGTCCACAGGCCAAGCGTGCCAAAGAGCAGAAGAACCTGCTCAGCAGCCTGCAAAAGGGCGATGAAGTGGTCACCACCGGCGGCATCGCTGGCAAGATCACCAAAGTGGCCGATGACTTCGTGGTACTGGAAGTGTCCGACACCGTTGAAATGAAATTCCAGAAGGGCGCCATCGCGGCCACGCTGCCAAAAGGCACGCTGAAAGCGATCTAAGTAACAACTTCTATTCAATCGACGGGGCGCGCAAGGCGCCCCGCGTCATAAGCGGGCGGCGTGATGCTGAACAAATACCCTCTGTGGAAATATTTACTGATCCTGGCGGTGCTGGCGGTCGGTCTGATTTATTCCGCTCCCAATCTTTATCCTGATGACCCGGCCATTCAGGTCAGTGGCGCAAGCACTGCCTTGCAGGTCACTCAGGCCGATCTGGACCGTGCGAGCGCTGCGCTCAAGGCGTCCGGTATCGAAGTGAAGGCCGCGACCGTTGCCGAAGGCGGCAAGGGCGGTTTGTTGCGTCTGCTCAAGGCTGAAGACCAGCTGCCGGCCAAGGACGTGGTGCGCAAGGCCCTCGGTGACGACTATGTCGTGGCCCTGAACCTGGCCCAGACCACCCCGCAATGGCTGCGCAACCTCGGCGCGCATCCGATGAAGCTGGGTCTGGACTTGTCCGGTGGTGTGCACTTCCTGCTGGAAGTGGACATGGACAAGGCGCTGGATGCACGCTTGAAAGTCTACGAAGGCGACGTCAAGAGCCTGTTGCGTAAAGAGCGTCTGCGCTATCGCAGCCTGCCGCAGCTCGACGGTGCCATTCAGCTGGGTTTCACTGACGAAGATGTACGCGAGAAGGCCCGTGCGCTGATCCGCAAGAACTTCAACGATTTCGACATTGTGCCAGCCGACCTCAATGGTCAGCCGGTGCTGCGTCTGGCGATGACCCCGGCCAAGCTGGCGGAAATCCGCGAATACTCCATCAAGCAGAACTTGACCACGGTGCGTAACCGGGTCAACGAGCTGGGTGTGGCCGAGCCGATCGTGCAGCGCCAGGGCGCCAACCGCATCGTGGTTGAGCTGCCGGGCGTGCAGGACACCGCCGAAGCCAAGCGTATCCTCGGCAAGACCGCCAACCTGGAATTCCGTCTCGCGGCCGAACCGGGTGCTTCCCGCGCTACCACCGAGAGCTTCGAGTTCCGTGAAGGCGGTCGTCCGGCGGCGCAGATCGAGCGCGGCCTGATCATCACCGGTGACCAGGTGACCGACGCCCAGGCGGGCTTCGACGAGCAGGGTCGCCCACAGGTGAACATTCGCCTGGACGGCCACGGCGGCGAACTGATGAGCCGCGCCACGCGCAGCAACGTCGGTCGCAGCATGGCGGTGATCTTCATCGAGCAGAAGCCGACCACCACTTACACCAAGCAAGTGGTCAACGGCGTCGAGAAAGACGTACCGGTCCAGACGTTCAAGGAAGAGAAAAAGATCATCAGCCTGGCGACCATCCAGTCGCCGCTGGGCAGCCAGTTCCGCATCACCGGCCTCAATGGCCAGGGTGAATCCTCGGAACTGGCCCTGCTGCTGCGTGCCGGTGGTCTGGCTGCGCCGATGTACTTCGCTGAAGAGCGCACCATTGGCCCGAGCCTGGGTGCCGACAACATTGCCAAGGGTGTCGATGCATCGCTGTGGGGCATGCTGTTTGTCTCGCTGTTCATCATCGCCATCTACCGCTTCTTCGGCCTGATCGCCACGGTTGCGCTGGCGGTGAACATGGTGCTGCTGCTGGCGCTGATGTCGCTGCTGGGGGCTACGCTGACCCTGCCGGGTATTGCCGGTATCGTGTTGACCATGGGTATGGCGGTGGACGCCAACGTGCTGATCTTCTCGCGGATTCGTGAAGAGATCGCCGCGGGCATGTCGGTCCAGCGGGCAATCAACGAAGGCTTCGGCCGGGCATTTACTGCGATTATCGATGCCAACCTGACCACCTTGCTGGTGGGCGGGATTCTCTTCGCCATGGGCACCGGCCCGGTGAAGGGCTTCGCAGTGACCATGTCCCTCGGGATCTTTACCTCGATGTTCACAGCCATTCTGGTGACCCGTGCAATGGTCAACCTGATTTATGGTGGCCGTGACTTCAAGAAGTTGTGGATTTAAGGGGCTGCCATGTTACGTACAATCAACTTCATGGGCGTTCGCAACGTTGCGTTCGGCGTCACTGTATTGCTGACCCTGCTGGCGTTGTTCAGCTGGTTCAGCAAGGGCCTGAACTACGGCCTGGATTTCACCGGCGGTACGCTGATCGAGCTGACCTACGAGCGTCCGGCCGATGTCACCAAGGTGCGCGAGCAACTGATGACCTCGGGTTACACCGACGCTGTGGTGCAGAGCTTTGGCGCGACCACCGACCTGCTGGTGCGGATGCCGGGTGAAGACCCGCAACTGGGTCAGCAAGTGGCCGAGGCTTTGCAGAAGGCCGGCGGTGACAACCCGGCGCAGGTCAAGCGTGTCGAGTATGTCGGCCCGCAAGTGGGTGAAGAGCTGCGCGACCAGGGCGGCCTCGGCATGCTGATGGCGCTGGGCGGGATCCTGCTGTACCTGGCTTTCCGCTTTCAGTGGAAGTTCGCGGTGGGCGCGATTGTCTCGCTGATCCACGACGTGATCGTGACTGTGGGCATCCTGTCGTTCTTCCAGGTCACCTTCGATTTGACGGTGTTGGCGGCGGTGCTGGCGATCATCGGTTACTCGCTCAACGACACCATCGTGGTGTTCGACCGGGTGCGTGAAAACTTCCGTGTGCTGCGCAAGGCGACGCTGATCGAGAACATCAACATCTCGACCACCCAGACTCTGCTGCGGACCATGGCGACGTCGATCTCCACGTTGCTGGCGATCGGCGCGCTGCTGATTTTCGGTGGCGACAACCTGTTCGGCTTCTCCATTGCGCTGTTCATTGGTGTATTGGCGGGTACTTACTCGTCGATCTACATCGCCAACGTGGTGCTGATCTGGCTGAACCTGAGCACCGAGGATCTGATTCCTCCGGTGGCCACAGATACGGAAGTGGACGACCGACCGTAAGGTTTGGCTTCCGCCCGTCACGGCCTGAAAGGCGCGAGTTGAACTCGCGCCTTTTTTTGTGCTCCAAGGCTGGGAGAAGCGCGGATAAATCCGCATGTGATGGTCAGGAGGTTCAAGTGAACAAATCGATGCTGGTTGGTGCGGTATTGGGTGCTGTCGGTGTGACTGCCGGTGGTGCGGTAGCCACCTACAGCTTGGTCAAAAGCGGCCCTGAGTATGCGCAAGTATTGGCCGTGGACCCGGTTAAAACACAAATCAAGACCCCCCGTGAGGTGTGCAAGGACGTCACCGTGACCCGGCAGAAGCCGGTCCAGGATCAACACCAGATCGCCGGTACCGTATTGGGCGCCGTGGCCGGTGGCCTGTTGGGTAACCAGATCGGCGGCGGCACCGGCAAGAAAATCGCCACCGTGGCGGGTGCGGCCGGCGGCGGTTATGCCGGTAACAAGATTCAGGAGGGCATGCAGGAGCGCGACACTTACACCACCACCCAAACTCGCTGCAACACGGTCAACGACATCAGCGATAAGGTTGTAGGTTATGACGTTCGCTACATGCTCGATGGCAAGGAAGGCAACGTCCGCATGGACCGCGACCCGGGCAACCAGATCCCGGTGAACAAGGAAGGCCAACTGATCCTGGGTCAGAACGAACCGGCTCAGTGATCCAGCGGTTATGAAGAAGCACCCTTCGGGGTGCTTTTTTATGCCCGCATTCTATGGCCCACCCCAAATTCCCTGTGGGAGCGAGCCTGCTCGCGATAGCGGTGTGAATGTTGATCGTTCCCACGCTCTGCGTGGGAATGCATCCCGTGACGCTCTGCGTCACCTCTAGAAGCGGAACGCGGAGCGTCCCTGGCGGCATTCCCACGCAGAGCGTGGGAACGATCAGTGAGTGGTGTGAGACAGGCATAAAAAAAGCACCCCGAAAGGTGCTTTTTCTGTAGCCGAGCTGCTTAGCGCTTCAACGAAGCCGGCAGGTGTGGCTGGATGGCCGTCAGCACAGCCTTGAAGCATTTGGTGTTGCCGGCAACGATGTGGCCTTTTTCAAGGAAGTCGTGGCCGCCGGTGAAGTCGCTCACCAAACCACCGGCTTCCTGGATCAGCAGGGCGCCTGCTGCCATGTCCCATTCGGACAGGCCCGACTCCCAGAATGCATCGAAACGGCCGGCGGCGACATATGCCAGGTCCAGGCTCGCGGCGCCAGCGCGGCGGATGCCGGCGGTCTGGCCGACCAGGGCGCGGAACATGCCCAGGTAGTTGTCCAGGTTGTCCATCTGGTCGTCGCGGAACGGGAAGCCAGTACCCAGCAGGGCGCCGTCCAGGCTGGTGCGACCGCTGACGCGCAGGCGACGACCGTTCAACTGGGCGCCACGGCCACGGCTGGCGGTGAATTCTTCCTGGCGAACCGGGTCCAGCACGACGGCGTGTTCCAGGCGACCACGGTATTTGCAGGCGATGCTGACAGCGAAATGAGGGATGCCGCGCAGGAAGTTGGTGGTGCCGTCCAGCGGATCGATGATCCACAGGTACTCTTCACCTTCGATGCCGGTGCCGGCGTGCATGCCGGTCTCTTCACCCAGGATCGAGTGGTTCGGGTAAGCCTTGCGCAGTGCGTCGACGATTTTCTGTTCGGCGGCGCGATCAACCTCGGACACGTAGTCCTTGGCGTCTTTTTCATCGACCTTGATGGTATCCAGGCGCTCGATGGAGCGGAAGATCAGTTCACTGGCGCTGCGGGCGGCGCGCAGCGCGATATTCAGCATGGGCTGCATGGATGTGTCACCTAAGGTTGTTAAAGAAAGCCGCGCATTCTATCAGAAAGTTTTCCCAGGAGAAGGTTGGTGTTCGCTTTCATAGCTTAACGGTAGGTGCTTAGGTAAGATTTGCTCCCTTTATCGTGTTCGAGAGCGCCTCCCTTGTTGCAGAACATTCGTGTCGTCCTGGTCAATACCAGCCATCCGGGAAATATCGGCGGGGCTGCGCGGGCCATGAAGAACATGGGCCTGTCGCGGCTGGTGCTGGTCGAGCCACGCTCGTTTCCCCATCACGAAGCCGACGCCCGGGCTTCCGGCGCCGGTGACATCCTGGCAGCCGCCCAAGTGGTCGCCACCCTGGAAGACGCCCTGGTGGGCTGCAACCTGGTGCTCGGCACCAGCGCCCGCGACCGCCGTATCCCCTGGCCGCTGCTCGACCCCCGCGAATGCGGAACGAAAGTGGTCGAGGAAGCCGGGCAGGGTGCTGAGATCGCCCTCGTGTTTGGCCGTGAAGATTCCGGCCTGACCAACGAAGAGCTGCAGCGATGTCACTTTCACGTGCATATCCCTTCCGACCCGCAGTTCAGTTCCCTGAACCTCGGGGCGGCGGTGCAGGTGTTGAGTTATGAAGTGCGCATGGCCTGGCTGGCAGCCGAAGGCAAGCCCAGCAAGGTGGAAAAATTCGAGGCCACGTCGCCGCGCAGTGAGACACTGGCGACCATGGACGAGCTGGAGCGGCTCTATGAACACCTGGAGCAGACCCTGGTGGACATCGAGTTTCTCGACCCGGACAAGCCCCGGCACTTGATGGCGCGCCTGCGTCGGTTGTACGGACGAAGCTCGGTCAGCCGGGCGGAGATGAATATATTGCGCGGCATCCTCACGGAAACCCAGAAAGCGGCCCGTGGCGAGCTGATTAAGCGGAAGGAATAAAGATGTTCGATCGTTTGCGTGAAGATATCCAAAGCGTTTTCCATCGTGACCCGGCGGCGCGCAATGCCTTTGAAGTGCTGACCTGCTACCCGGGCATGCACGCCATCTGGATCCATCGCCTGTCGAGTGCCTTGTGGGGCATGGGCTGGAAGTGGTTGGCTCGAGTTGTCTCCAACTTCGGACGCTGGTTGACCGGGATCGAGATCCACCCGGGCGCCAAGGTCGGTCGCCGGTTCTTCATCGACCACGGCATGGGCATTGTCATTGGTGAAACCGCCGAGATAGGCGATGACGTGACGCTCTACCAGGGCGTGACCCTCGGCGGCACCAGCTGGAACAAAGGCAAGCGCCACCCGACGCTGGAAGACGGCGTGGTGGTTGGCGCCGGTGCCAAGGTGCTCGGGCCGTTCACGGTGGGGGCGGGGGCGAAAGTCGGTTCCAATGCGGTGGTGACCAAGGCTGTGCCGGCCGGTGCAACCGTGGTGGGCATTCCGGGGCGGATCATCGTCAAGACCGATGACGAGCAGGACGCCCGCCGCAAGGCCATGGCCGAGAAGATCGGCTTCGATGCCTACGGTGTCGGCGAAGACATGCCCGACCCGGTCGCCCGTGCGATCAACCAGTTGCTCGATCACCTGCAGGCCGTCGATGGGCGCCTGGAGGGCATGTGCGGCGCCCTGAAGGACCTGGGCAGTAATTACTGCGCCAAGGACCTGCCTGAACTGCGCGAGGAAGATTTTGCGTGTGTGAAGGACAAGGATGAGAGCCAGGCCAGCTGAGACCCTGCTGGCCTCATCGCGAGCAAGCTCGCTCCCACAGGGGATTTGCAATGGCCACAAAATCGAAGGCCGCCGCAGATCCAATGTGGGAGCGAGCTTGCTCGCGATGAACGATAACGCGGTATCGCTGGTCGCCACTGGCCAGCCTTTGCTATGATGCGCGCGCTCTTTTGCGGGTAAACCTGAGTAAAGCACTAGGTCTTATACTTGACTTAAATACTCGGGAATTGCATACTCGCCCCATTCCGAACTCCGTGGTAATTGTCCATGCGACTGACTACAAAAGGCCGATACGCCGTGACCGCGATGCTGGATTTGGCATTGCATGCGCAGCACGGGCCGGTGTCCCTGGCCGATATCTCCGAGCGCCAGGGCATTTCCCTGTCTTACCTTGAACAGCTGTTCGCCAAGCTGCGCCGCAGTAACCTGGTTTCCAGTGTGCGCGGCCCCGGCGGCGGTTATCAGCTGTCACGCGACATGCAGGGCATCCAGGTTGCCCAGGTGATCGACGCGGTGAACGAATCGGTCGATGCGACCAAATGCCAGGGCCTTGGCGACTGCCATGGCGGCGATACTTGCCTGACCCACCACTTGTGGTGTGACTTGAGCCTGCAGATCCACGAATTTCTTAGCGGTATCAGCTTGGCTGACCTTGTAACTCGTCGCGAGGTGCAGGAAGTAGCCCAGCGTCAGGACCAGCGTCGTTGCAATGGCAAGACGCCGCACCTGGACAAGATTGAAGCGTCCGCCGTCGAATGACCGCCGCAGAGCAAGCGGAACGCCAGCCAGCCTGATTTAGGAGAAAGTCCATGAAATTGCCGATTTACCTTGATTACTCTGCGACCACCCCGGTTGATCCGCGTGTCGCGCAAAAGATGAGTGAATGCCTGCTGGTCGACGGAAACTTCGGTAACCCGGCGTCCCGCTCCCACGTGTTCGGCTGGAAAGCCGAAGAGTCGGTCGAAAACGCCCGCCGCCAGGTCGCTGACCTGGTCAATGCCGACCCGCGTGAAATCGTCTGGACCTCTGGTGCTACTGAGTCCGACAACCTGGCAATCAAGGGTGTCGCGCACTTCTATCACACCAAGGGCAAGCACCTGATCACCTCCAAGATCGAGCACAAGGCTGTCCTGGACACCATGCGCCAACTGGAGCGTGAAGGCTTCGAAGTCACCTACATCGAGCCAGGTGAAGACGGCATCATCACCCCGGCCATGGTGGAAGCCGCACTGCGCGACGACACCATCCTGGTTTCGATCATGCATGTGAACAACGAAATCGGCACCGTCAACGACATCGAGGCCATCGGCGAGCTGACCCGCTCCAAGGGCGTCCTGTTCCACGTCGACGCGGCTCAGTCCACCGGCAAGGTCGACATCGACCTGTCGAAGCTCAAAGTCGACCTGATGTCGTTCTCTGCCCACAAGACCTACGGCCCTAAAGGCATCGGCGCGCTGTACGTGAGCCGCAAGCCGCGTGTTCGCCTTGAAGCGACCATGCACGGCGGCGGTCACGAGCGTGGCATGCGTTCCGGCACCCTGGCGACCCACCAGATCGTCGGCATGGGCGAAGCCTTCCGTGTGGCCAAGGAAGACATGGCCGCCGAGAACGTACGCATCAAGGCCCTGAGCGACCGCTTCTTCAAGCAGGTCGAGCACCTCGAGGAGCTTTACGTCAACGGCAGCATGATCGCCCGCGTACCGCACAACCTGAACCTGAGCTTCAACTACGTTGAAGGCGAGTCGCTGATCATGGCGCTCAAGGATCTGGCTGTGTCGTCTGGTTCGGCATGCACCTCGGCGTCCCTCGAGCCTTCGTACGTACTGCGCGCCCTGGGCCGCAACGACGAACTGGCTCACAGCTCGATCCGCTTCACCTTCGGCCGCTTCACCACCGAAGAAGAAATCGATTACGCCGCGCAGAAAGTCTGCGAGGCCGTTACCAAGCTGCGCGCTCTGTCGCCGCTGTGGGACATGTACAAAGACGGCATCGACATCTCGAAAATCGAGTGGGCGGCGCACTGAAGAAGTCGCCACCAGAGCGGCTCACTGATGAGGATTGAAGCAAATGGCATATAGCGAAAAGGTCATCGACCACTACGAAAACCCGCGCAACGTCGGCAAGATGGACGCGCAGGATCCTGATGTTGGCACCGGCATGGTCGGCGCCCCAGCGTGCGGCGACGTCATGCGTCTGCAGATCAAGGTCAACGAGCAAGGCATCATCGAAGACGCCAAGTTCAAGACCTACGGCTGCGGTTCGGCCATTGCGTCCAGCTCCCTGGCCACCGAGTGGATGAAGGGCAAGACCCTTGATGAGGCTGAAACCATCAAGAACACTCAGCTGGCCGAAGAACTGGCCCTGCCGCCAGTGAAGATCCACTGCTCGGTACTCGCCGAGGACGCCATCAAGGCTGCCGTTCGCGATTACAAGCAGAAGAAAGGCTTGATCTGATCCGCGCACAGGTAAGGAGTTTTCATGGCTATCCAGATGACAGAAGCGGCAGCTAAGCATGTGCAGCGCTCTCTTGAGGGGCGCGGCAAGGGCGAGGGTATCCGCCTGGGTGTTCGCACCACGGGCTGCTCTGGTCTTGCCTACGTGCTCGAATTCGTCGACGAAGTGGGCGAAGACGATCAGGTGTTCGAGAGTCATGGTCAGAAAGTGATCATCGACCCGAAAAGCCTGACGTACCTGGACGGCACTGAGCTGGATTTCGTCAAGGAAGGGTTGAACGAAGGCTTCAAGTTCAACAACCCCAACGTGCGCGGTGAATGTGGCTGCGGCGAAAGCTTCAACATCTGAGGCGGCTTGTGGGTACTCCTTGTCATTTTGCTTTGTTCCAGTTGCAGCCGGGCTTTTCCCTGGATCTCGAGCAGTTGTCCGCTCGTTATCTGGAGCTGGCCCGCGGTGTCCATCCCGACCGCTTCGCTGATGCCTCGGAGGCAGAGCAGCGGCGCGCGCTGGAACAGTCGGCGAACCTCAACGACGCTTACCAGACGCTCAAGAACCCGGCCAAGCGCGCGCGTTATCTGCTGGCCATCAGCGGTCATGAGTTGCCTCTGGAAGTCACCGTGCATGATCCCGAGTTTCTGTTGCAGCAGATGCAGTGGCGCGAAGAACTCGAAGATCTGCAGGACAGCGCCGATCTGGCCGGTGTCGCGGTGTTCAAGCGCCGCTTGAAGGACGCCCAGCACACCTTGAATGAAAGCTTCGCAGCCTGTTGGGACGATGCCGCGCAACGCGAACAGGCCGAACGCCTGATGCGGCGCATGCAGTTCCTCGACAAGCTCACCTACGAAGTGCGCCAGCTCGAAGAGCGCCTCGACGATTAACCCAGTGCCGCTCCGGTCGCACGCCTGATTACAGATAAGTCCTGATTACGATGGCCCTACTGCAGATCGCCGAACCCGGCCAAAGTCCACAACCGCACCAGCGTCGCCTGGCTGTGGGAATTGACTTGGGTACTACCAATTCCCTGGTCGCTGCGTTGCGCAGTGGTCTTTCCGAACCGCTGGCCGATGAGCAGGGGCAAGTGATCCTGCCGTCCGCCGTGCGCTATCACGCCGATCATGTGGAAGTGGGCGAGTCAGCCAAGCTGGCCGCCGCGACCGATCCGTTCAATACCATTGTGTCGGTCAAGCGCCTGATGGGGCGTGGTCTGTCCGACGTCAAGCAATTGGGTGATCAGCTGCCGTACCGTTTCGTCGACGGCGAATCCCACATGCCGTTCATTGAAACGGTGCAGGGCCCGAAAAGCCCGGTGGAAGTTTCCGCTGACATTCTCAAGGTGCTGCGCCAGCGCGCCGAAGCGGCATTGGGCGGCGAATTGGTCGGTGCGGTCATCACTGTCCCGGCCTATTTCGACGACGCTCAGCGTCAAGCCACCAAGGACGCGGCCAAGCTGGCCGGTCTGAACGTGCTGCGCCTGCTCAACGAGCCGACCGCCGCTGCGGTGGCCTACGGTCTGGACCAGCACGCCGAAGGCCTCGTCGCGATCTATGACTTGGGCGGCGGCACCTTTGATATCTCCATTCTGCGCCTGACCGGCGGTGTATTCGAAGTCCTGGCCACCGGCGGCGACAGCGCCCTGGGCGGCGATGACTTCGATCACGCCATCGCCGGCTGGATCATCGAGCAAGCGGGCCTGTCCGCCGACCTTGATCCGGGCGCGCAACGTCACCTGCTGCAAACGGCCTGCGCCGCCAAGGAAGCCCTGACCGACGCTGCAAGTGTCGAAGTGGCGTACGGCGACTGGAAGGCTGCACTGAGCCGTGAGGCCTTTGATGCGCTGATCGAGCCCATGGTCGCCCGCAGCCTCAAGGCTTGCCGCCGCGCCGTGCGTGATTCCGGCGTGGAGCTCGAAGACGTCAAGGCCGTGGTCATGGTTGGTGGTTCGACCCGTGTGCCTCGGGTTCGCGAAGCCGTTGCCGAGGCCTTTGGCCGCCAGCCGCTGACTGAAATCGACCCGGACCAAGTGGTTGCCATCGGCGCCGCGATCCAGGCCGATACCCTGGCCGGCAACAAGCGCGACGGTGGCGAGCTGCTGTTGCTCGACGTGATTCCATTGTCCCTGGGGCTGGAAACCATGGGCGGCCTGATGGAGAAGGTGATTCCGCGCAACACCACCATCCCCGTTGCTCGCGCCCAGGACTTCACCACTTACAAAGACGGCCAGTCGGCCATGATGATTCATGTGCTGCAAGGCGAGCGTGAACTGATCAGCGACTGCCGTTCCCTGGCTCGCTTCGAATTGCGCGGCATCCCGGCGATGGTGGCCGGTGCGGCGAAGATTCGCGTGACCTTCCAGGTCGACGCCGACGGTTTGCTCAATGTTTCCGCCCGCGAGCTGGGTTCGGGCGTCGAGGCGAGCATCCAGGTCAAGCCGTCCTACGGTCTGACCGACGGCGAAATCGCCAAAATGCTCAAGGATTCGTTCCAGCATGCCAGCGACGACAAGGTCGCCCGGGTACTGCGCGAGCAACAGGTCGACGGCCAGCGTCTGGTCGAAGCCGTGCAGGCCGCTCTTGAGGCCGATGGCGACCGTCTGCTGGACGCCGAGGAACGCATGGTGATCGAGCTGCAAATGCAGGAATTGTCTGAATTGATCAAAGGCACCGATGGTTATGCCATCGAGCAGCAGACCAAGCGTCTGTCGCAAGTCACCGATGCCTTTGCTGCTCGCCGCCTGGACTCGACGGTCAAAGCCGCCCTGGCGGGGCGCAACCTGAATGAAATTGAGGAATAACTGATGCCGCAGGTGATTTTTCTGCCCCACGAGAAGTTCTGTCCCGAGGGCATGGTCGTGGAGTGTGAGCCCGGAATTTCCATTCTCGAGCTGGCCCATGAGCACCATATCGAGATGGAAAGTGCCTGTGGCGGCGTCTGTGCGTGCACGACTTGCCATTGCATTATTCGCGAGGGCTTCGATTCGCTCGAAGAGGCAGACGAGCTGGAAGAGGACTTCCTCGATCGGGCCTGGGGCCTGGAAGCGCAATCGCGCCTGGGCTGTCAGGCGATTGTCGGTACGGAAGACCTGACTGTCGAAATCCCAAGATACTCGCTTAACCACGCTGCCGAAGCGCCGCACTGATTCAAGGAGCTGTCATGGGCCTTAAATGGGTTGATGTACAAGAGATCGCTATCCTGTTGGCTGATGGTTATCCGGATACGGATCCCTATTCGGTAAACTTTGTGGCATTGCGTGACATGGTCATGGCTTTGCCGGGGTTTGACGACGATCGGGATCGCGGCGGTGAAAAGGTCCTTGAAGCGATCCAGACTGCCTGGAAAGAAGAGCAGGACTGAAGCTTCCCTTACGCAGTTAGGCAATACCCCTGAACCCGCGTATAATTCGCGGGTTTAATTTTTCGCAAATTACCGTTTCTGGAGTTACACCATGGCTGTTCAACGTACTTTCTCCATCATCAAGCCTGACGCCGTTGCTAAAAACGTGATCGGCAAGATCGTTACCCGCTTCGAAGACGCTGGCCTGCGCGTTGTAGCTTCGAAAATGAAGCAACTGTCCAAGGCCGAAGCCGAAGGCTTCTACGCTGAGCACAGCGAGCGCGGCTTCTTCGGTGAGCTGGTTGCCTTCATGACTTCCGGTCCGGTTGTCGTTCAGGTGCTGGAAGGCGAAAACGCCATTGCTCGCAACCGTGAGCTGATGGGCGCCACCAACCCTAAAGAAGCTGCTGCCGGCACCATCCGTGCTGACTTCGCTGAGTCGATCGACGCCAACGCCGTTCACGGTTCGGACTCCGAAGCCGCTGCTGCTCGCGAAATCGCTTACTTTTTCTCCGCTACTGAAGTAACCACTCGCTAAGCCCAGGCTTTTGAGTGAAGGTGAATCCATGACTACATCGAACGGCAAAACCAACCTGTTGGGCCTGACCCAGCCGGAAATGGAGAAATTCTTCGACTCGATCGGGGAGAAGCGTTTCCGTGCCGGCCAGGTGATGAAATGGATTCACCACTTTGGCGTCGACGACTTCGACGCCATGACGAATGTCAGCAAGGCCCTGCGCGAAAAGCTCAAGGCCGTTGCTGAAATTCGCGGTCCGGAAGTGGTCAGCGAGGACATCTCCAGCGACGGCACCCGTAAGTGGGTGGTGCGCGTGGCGTCCGGCAGCTGCGTCGAGACCGTCTACATTCCCCAGGGCAAACGCGGCACCTTGTGCGTTTCGTCCCAGGCAGGCTGTGCCCTGGATTGCAGTTTCTGCTCCACCGGCAAGCAAGGCTTCAATAGCAACCTCACCGCCGCCGAAGTGATCGGCCAGGTGTGGATTGCCAACAAATCCTTTGGCAGCGTCCCGGCGACCGTCGACCGTGCCATCACCAACGTGGTGATGATGGGCATGGGTGAGCCGCTGCTGAACTTCGACAACGTCATCGCTGCCATGCACCTGATGATGGATGATCTGGGTTATGGCATCTCCAAGCGCCGAGTGACCCTGTCCACCTCCGGCGTGGTGCCGATGATCGATGAGCTGGCCAAGCACATCGACGTCTCCCTGGCGTTGTCGCTGCACGCACCCAATGACGCATTGCGTAACCAATTGGTGCCGATCAACAAGAAATATCCGCTTAAGATGCTGCTGGAATCGTGTCAGCGCTACATGTCGTCCCTGGGCGAAAAACGCGTGCTGACCATCGAGTACACGCTGCTCAAGGACGTGAACGACAAGGTTGAACACGCGGTCGAGATGATCGAGCTGCTCAAGAACATCCCTTGCAAGATCAACCTGATCCCGTTCAACCCGTTCCCGCATTCCGGTTACGAGCGTCCGAGCAACAACGCGATTCGTCGCTTCCAGGACCAGCTTCATCACGCGGGCTTCAACGTCACCGTGCGTACCACCCGCGGCGAAGACATCGATGCCGCGTGTGGCCAATTGGTAGGACAGGTGCTGGATCGCACCCGTCGCAGTGAACGCTACATTGCCGTGCGTGAGTTGAACGCCGCCGACGATGTTGCGCAAAACGCTGCGAACAGTCACTAAGAGAGGAACTCTATGTCCCTGCGCTTCGCGCTGCTGTTGCTGTTGGCCGGTCTTTGCACCGGCTGTGTTCTGTCGGGTGACTACAACCCCATGAAAACCAGCAAGGGGCGCGACGAGGCGCGTGAAGCCTATGTGCAATTGGGCATAGGCTATCTGCAACAGGGCATGACCGAGCGGGCCAAGGTGCCGCTCAAGAAAGCCCTGGAGCTGGACGATTCAGATGCTGATGCCAACGCGGCCCTGGCGTTGGTATTCCAGGCCGAGATGGAACCTGAACTGGCCGACGCGCATTTTCGCAAGGCGCTCTCCGCCGTGCCGCAGGATGCGCGGATCCTGAACAACTACGGCAGCTTCCTTTTCGAGCAGAAGCGTTACAAAGAGGCCTACGAGCGCTTCGAGCAGGCGACCGCCGATACCCTTTACCCCGAGCGTTCGCGGGTGTTTGAAAACCTGGGCATGACGGCCTCGAAACTCGGCCAGCGTGATCTGGCTCGCCAGCAGCTTGAAAAAGCGCTGCGGCTCAACCGCCAGCAGCCACGGGCATTGCTGGAAATGGCTGAGTTGTCTTACGAAGACAGGCATTATGTGCCCGCGCGCGATTATTACGAACGTTTTAGCCTGCTGAGCGAGCAAAATGCACGTAGTCTATTGCTCGGTGTTCGGCTGGCCCATGTGTTCGAAGATCGTGACAAGGCCGCCAGTTTTGGCCTGCAACTAAAAAGACTCTATCCCGGTACGCCGGAATATCAGCAATACCTGTCGGAGCAATGATGAAAGCGGCGCATCCTGAAGTTGTAGCAGCGACTCGCGTAAATCCCGGTGAGACCCTGCGCCAAGCTCGCGAAAGCAATGGTTGGTCGCTGGCAGAGGTGGCCCTCAAGCTCAATCTCACCGTGGCTTCCCTGGGCAACCTGGAAGCCGGCGCGTTCGATAAATTGCCTGGGCATACTTTCGCTCGGGGCTACATCCGTGCCTACGCCAAATTGCTCGGCATGGACCAGACCGAACTGGTCCAGCAATTCGATCAATACACCGGTTCCGACGCCCAGGGCAGCAGCGTGCACAGCCTGGGCCGCATCGAAGAGCCGGTTCGCGTTTCCCACACCATTTTGCGAATCGTCAGTTTGTTGCTGTTGATCGCGGTGATTGGTGGCGGTTTCCTCTGGTGGCAGGACCAGGCCGCCTTGCGCGCCAAGGATCCCATCGCCATGAACCCTGAGCATGTCGAGGTCGAAGGCGCCGACGGCACCACCCGCATACATCCGCTGGATGAGCCGGAAGATCAGGCTGTGGTGGAAGGCCAGAGCGCAGGGGAGACCAACCTGGTGTTGCCTCAGGGGCAGGATGGCGCAGATCCGGCCGTCGGTGCTGAACCGAGTGTGCCGGCCGCTCCGGCAGACGCGCCTGCTGCACCCGCCACGCCAGCCCCGACCGCCAATGCGCCGGCTACTCAAGCGCCAGCTGTACCGAGCACACCAGCCCCTGTCGTCGAGACTCCGGCTGCGCCAGCCGCAGCGCCAGCAACTCCGACAGCCTCCACCACTGCGGTAGCGCCCGTCGCTCCCGCAGCCGGTCAAGGCCAGGTACAGATTCAATTTACCGCCGACTGCTGGACGCAGATCACCGATGGCACCGGCAAGGTGCTGTTCAGTGGCCTCAAGCGCAAGGGCGACAGCACTTCCGTCAACGGCACGCCGCCGTTTGCCGTGCGCCTGGGTTATGCCCGTGGCGCGCAGGTCAGCTACAACGGCCAACCGGTCGACGTGGCTCCGTTCACCAGTGGCGAGACCGCTCGCCTGAAGTTGGGTCAATAAGTCATGCACGGCGAATCTCCAATCAAACGTCGCGAATCGCGAAAGATCTGGGTCGGCAACGTTCCTGTTGGCGGCGATGCGCCCATCGCTGTGCAAAGCATGACCAACAGCGACACCAACGACGTGGCCGCCACCGTTGCGCAGATCAACCGACTGGAAGCCGCCGGTGTCGACATCGTGCGGGTTTCCGTGCCGGACATGGACGCCGCCGAGGCGTTCGGCAAAATCAAGCAGTTGGTCAAAGTGCCGCTGGTGGCCGACATTCACTTCGACTACCGCATCGCCCTACGCGTGGCCGAGCTGGGTGTGGACTGCCTGCGCATCAACCCGGGCAACATCGGTCGCGAAGACCGCGTGCGTGCGGTGGTGGATGCCGCCCGCGACCGTGGTATTCCGATCCGCATCGGCGTCAACGCCGGTTCCCTGGAAAAAGACCTGCAAAAGAAATACGGCGAACCGACCCCGGCTGCACTGGTGGAGTCGGCCCTGCGCCATGTCGAGCACCTGGAGCGCCTGAACTTCCAGGACTTCAAGGTCAGCGTGAAGGCTTCCGACGTGTTCATGGCCGTCGAAGCCTATCGCTTGCTGGCCAAGGAAATCGTCCAGCCGCTGCACCTGGGCATCACCGAGGCCGGTGGGTTGCGTTCGGGCACGGTGAAATCCGCCGTCGGCCTCGGTATGCTGCTCGCCGAAGGAATTGGCGATACCATCCGCATCTCGTTGGCGGCCGATCCGGTGGAGGAAGTGAAAGTCGGCTACGACATTCTCAAGTCCCTGCACCTGCGTTCCCGTGGCATCAATTTCATCGCCTGCCCAAGCTGCTCGCGGCAGAACTTTGATGTGGTCAAGACCATGAACGAGCTGGAAGGGCGCCTGGAAGACCTGCTGGTGCCGTTGGATGTCGCGGTGATTGGTTGCGTGGTCAACGGGCCGGGTGAAGCCAAGGAGGCCCATATCGGCCTCACCGGCGGTACACCGAACCTGATTTACATCGACGGCAAGCCGTCGCAGAAACTGACGAATGACAATCTGGTGGATGAACTGGAACGGCTGATCCGCCAGAAAGCGGCCGAAAAGGTCGAGGCCGACGCTGCTGTAATCGCGCGTGGTTGAGTCGAACGAATTTAAGGATTACCTGTGAGCAAGTCCCTGCAAGCCATTCGTGGCATGAACGACATCCTGCCCGAGCAGACGCCCCTGTGGCGCTATTTCGAGGGCACCGTGGCGCGTTTGCTGGATAACTACGGTTACCGGCAGATCCGCATGCCGATCGTCGAGTTTACCGAACTGTTCAAGCGTTCCATCGGCGAAGTGACTGACATCGTCGAAAAAGAGATGTACACCTTCGAAGACCGCAACGGCGATTCGCTGACCTTGCGCCCCGAAGGCACGGCGGCGTGCGTGCGTGCAGTGCTCGAGCACGGCATTACCGGTGGTGGCCAGGTGCAGAAACTCTGGTACATCGGCCCGATGTTTCGCCACGAGCGTCCACAGAAAGGTCGTTATCGCCAGTTCCACCAGATAGGCCTGGAGGTATTCAACCTCGACGGTCCGGACATCGACGCCGAGCTGATCGTATTGACCTGGCGCCTGTGGGGCGAGCTGGGCATTCGTGATGCGGTCAAGCTCGAACTCAACAGCCTGGGCACCAGCGAGTCCCGTGGGCGCTACCGCGAAGCGCTGGTGGAGTTCCTGTCCGCTCACCTGGACAAGCTGGACGAAGACAGTCAGCGCCGCCTCAAGACCAATCCGCTGCGGGTGTTGGATACCAAGAACGCCGACACGCAGGCGATCCTGGTCGATGCGCCGAAAATGGCTGACTACCTCGACGATGAATCCCGTGCGCACTTCGAGGGGCTGAAGGCGCGCCTGGATGCCGTCGGTATTCCCTATGTCATCAACCCGAAGCTGGTCCGCGGGCTGGATTACTACAGCAAGACCGTCTTTGAATGGGTCACCGACAAGTTGGGCGCCCAGGGAACTGTGTGTGCCGGCGGCCGTTACGACGGGCTGGTGGAGCAGATGGGCGGAAAGCCGACCTCGGGCGTGGGTTTTGCCATGGGCATCGAACGTCTGGTGTTGATGCTTGAGACGCTGGACAAGATCCCGCAGGAAATCGCCCGTCAGGTCGACGTTTACCTGTGCGCCTTCGGCGAAGCAGCCGAACTGGCGGCCCTGGCGCTGAGCGAGCGGGTCCGCGACCAGTTGCCCAACCTGCGCCTGCAGATCAACGCCGGCGGCGGCAGCTTCAAGAGCCAGTTCAAGAAGGCCGACAAGAGTGGTGCGCTGTATGCACTGATTCTCGGTGACGACGAATTGGCCCAGCAAGTGGTAGGTTTCAAACCCCTGCGTGGCCAGGGCGAACAACAAAGCATTGCCTGGGATGCGCTTGCCGCACACCTGGCCACCTGCGTCGTGCAGGGTTGAAGCTGTCAAACAGCCGATTTAGCGATTAAGGAGTATTGGGGTGTCGAGTACCGAAGATGAACAGCTGGCGGATTTGAAGGACTGGTGGACGCGCAACGGCAAGCCGCTGGTCACTGGCGGCCTGTTGGCGCTGGTCATCGTGTTCGGCTGGCAGGCCTGGCAGAAATACCAGAGCAACCAGGCGCAAGGCGCTTCGATGCTCTATCAGCAGTTGCTGGAAACCACCCTGACCCCGGACGGCAAGCCTGACGCTGCCCGCGTGGCGGAGTTGGCCGGCAAGCTCGACAACGAATTCGGCGGCACGGCCTACGCGCAATATGGCCGTCTGTTCGTGGCCAAGGTCGCGGTAGACACCGGCAAGCTGGACGACGCCGCCACCGAGCTGAAGGCCATTGTCGACAAGCCGGTCAACCCGACCCTGGGCGAAGTGGCGCGTCAGCGCCTGGCGCAGGTGCTGGCGGCGCAGAACAAGGCCGAAGATGCGTTGAAGCTGCTCGACGGTGATGCCGACAAGGCGTTCCTGGCGACCCGCGAAGAACTCAAGGGCGACCTGCTGGTACAGCTTGGTCGTGCTGATGAGGCCCATGCGGCCTACCAAAAAGCCAAGGCTGCGCTGTCGGATGAAGCCGCGGTCGGTGGCCTGCAAATCAAGCTGGACGACCTGGCCAAAGGGGATGCGTGACGTGATCCGTTGGAAACATGCAGCATTGCTGGCTCTGGCCATTCTGGCCGCGGGTTGCAGCAGCAACAGCAAGAAAGAACTGCCACCGGCCGAACTGACCGACTTCAAAGAAGAAGTCGTGCTGCAGAAGCAATGGAGTCGCTCCATCGGTGACGGCCAGGGTGAAACCTACAACATGCTGGTGCCAGCCATCGATGGCGACACTATCTATGCCTCCGACGTCACTGGCGTGGTGATGGCGATGGATCGCACCAATGGCGACGTCAAGTGGGAGCAGGATCTTGAACTGCCCGTTTCCGGCGCCGTTGGCGTGGGTTACGGGCTGGTCATGATCGGCACGCTCAAGGGCGAAATCGTGGCCCTGGACGCCAGCAGCGGTGAAGAGAAATGGCGCGCTCGCGTGACCAGTGAAGTCCTCGCACCGCCGGCCACCAACGGTGACGTGGTCGTGGTACAGACCCAGGATGACAGCCTGATCGGTCTGGATGCCGCCACTGGCGAGCAGCGCTGGTTGTACGACAGCACCCCGGCGGTACTGACCCTGCGCGGCACCAGTGCGCCGATCGTCACCAACCGTCTCGCGGTGGCCGGGTTGTCGACCGGTAAAGTGGTGGCCCTGGATATTTCCAACGGCGTGCCGGTCTGGGAACAGCGCGTGGCCATCCCACAGGGCCGTTCGGAACTGGAGCGCGTGGTCGACATCGACGGCGGCCTGCTGTTGTCTGGCAGTACGCTGTACGTTGCCAGCTACCAGGGACGCGTTGCGGCGCTGGACCTGGAAAGCGGTCGCCCGCTGTGGCAGCGCGATGCGTCCAGCTACGCCGGCGTCGCCGAGGGTTTGGGCAGCGTCTACGTGAGCCTGTCCTCGGGCACGGTTGAAGGCGTCGACGAGCGTTCCACCACCGCATTGTGGAGCAACGACTCCCTGGCCCGTCGTCAACTGTCGGCCCCGGAAGTGTTCTCCAGCTACGTTGCAGTCGGTGACCTGGAAGGTTACCTGCACCTGCTCAGCCAGGTGGACGGTCGTTTCGTCGGCCGTGAGCGCATCGACAGCGACGGCCTGCGTGCCCGTCCGCTGGTGGTGGGCAACATGATTTATGTGTATGGCAACAGCGGCAAACTGGAAGCCCTGACCATCAAGTAAGACTATGCTTGGGTTAATCCCAAGCGGCTTCATTTTTGTGGGCGCGAGCCTGCTCGCGAATGCGGTGGTCCAGTGGCATGGATGTCGACTGATCCAACGCTTTCGCGAGCAGGCTCGCTCCCACAGGATGGCCCCCGAGCACCAGCCGCTGCCTCGCAGCGGCTTTTGTATTTTCTGAAATAACGAAGTGGAGAGCCGCATGGTTCCCGTAATCGCCCTGGTGGGCCGACCGAACGTCGGCAAGTCCACCTTGTTCAACCGCCTGACCAGGACTCGCGACGCTATTGTCGGCGACTTGTCCGGTCTGACCCGTGATCGCCAATACGGTGAGGCCAAGTGGCAAGGGCGTACTTATATTCTGGTCGACACCGGTGGCATCTCCGGTGATGAACACGGCATGGACGAAAAAATGGCCGAGCAGTCGCTGCTCGCCATCGAAGAAGCGGATGTGGTGCTGTTCCTGGTAGACGCCAAGGCCGGTTTTACCGCCGCCGACCAGATGATCGCCGAGCATCTGCGCAAACGTAACAAGCGTTCCTACGTGGTGGCCAACAAGGTCGACAACATCGACCCGGACATGGCTCGCGCCGAATTCGCGCCGTTGGGCATGGGCCAGGCGATCCCGATCGCCGGCGCCCATGGTCGTGGCATCACCCAGATGCTGGAAATCGCCCTGGCTGATTTCCCCAAAGACGACGAAGACGAACCGGAAGACGGTGAAGAAGAAATCGTTGCCGAAGGCGAGGAAGCCAAGCGCATTCCTGGCCCTAGCGAAAAAGACGGGATCAAGATCGCCATCATCGGCCGCCCGAACGTCGGCAAGTCGACATTGGTCAACCGCATGCTCGGCGAAGACCGGGTCATCGTGTACGACCAGCCCGGCACCACTCGCGACAGTATCTACATCCCGTTCGAGCGCAACGAAGAGAAGTACACGCTGATCGACACGGCCGGTGTGCGCAAGCGCGGCAAGATCCACGAAGAAGTCGAAAAGTTCTCCGTGGTCAAAACCCTGCAGGCGATCAAAGACGCCAACGTGGTGATCTTCGTGATGGACGCCCGCGAAGGCGTGGTCGATCACGACCTGAACCTGCTGGGCTTCGCCCTGGAAGCCGGCCGTGCGTTGGTCATCGCGATCAACAAGTGGGACGGCATGACGCCTAGCGAACGGGATTTCGTCAAGATCGAACTGCAGCGTCGCCTGTTCTTCGTTGACTTCGCCGACATCCACTTCATTTCGGCCTTGCACGGTACGGGCGTGGGCAACCTCTACGCGTCGGTGCAGAACTCGTTCAAGTCGGCGGTCACCCGCTGGCCGACCAACCGTCTGACCCAGATCCTGGAAGACGCCGTCGGCGAGCACGCGCCACCGATGGTCAACAACCGCCGGATCAAGCTGCGTTACGCTCACCTGGGTGGCGCCAACCCGCCGATCATCGTGATTCACGGTAACCAGATCGAGAAGGTGCCCAAGTCGTACGTCCGGTATCTGGAAAACACTTATCGCCGCGTCCTGAAGCTGGTCGGCACGCCGATCCGCATCGAGTTCAAGGGCGGCGAGAACCCGTACGAAGGCAACAAGAACACGCTCACCGACCGTCAGGTCAACAAGAAGCGCCGCTTGATGTCGCACCATAAGAAGGCTGACAAGAAGCGTCGTGATAAACGCTGATCGATAGTCACCGCAGTTCCACTGTGGGAGCGAGCTTGCTCGCGATAGCGGCAGTACATCAACAGGGATGCATGCTGATCCACCGCCATCGCGAGCAAGCTCGCTCCCACAGGGTATGAGTTGTGTCAGCGTAAGAAGGGTGCCCTTGGTGGCACCCTTTTTCATGCCCGGCGATTGGGCTATCCTCGACCTCTCCCGCGCCGCACCAGAGCCGGGTGTAGACGCAGGGAACCCCCAATGATCACCAGCAAGTTGCCGAATGTCGGCATCACTATCTTCACCCAGATGTCCCAGCTCGCCGCGCAGACCGGCGCCCTCAATCTGTCCCAGGGGTTTCCCGATTTCGATGGTCCGCAGGCCCTGCGCGATGCAGTCGGCCGGCATGTCGCCCAAGGGCATAACCAATACTCGCCCATGACCGGTTTGCCGGCGCTGCGCCAGCAGATCGCGGCGAAGATCGCCCGCAGCTATGGCGTCACCGTCGATGCCGACCAGGAAGTGACCGTGACCCCCGGTGCGACCCAGGCGATTTTCTGCGCCATCGCGGCAGTGGTTCACAGCGGCGACGAAGTGATCGTGTTCGACCCTTGCTACGACAGCTATGAGCCCGCCGTCGAGTTGGCCGGTGGCCGTTGTGTGCATGTGCAATTGGGCCTGGATGATTTCGCCATCGATTTCCAGAAGCTCGCTGAAGCCCTGAGCCCGCGTACGCGCATGATCATTCTCAACACGCCGCACAATCCCAGTGGCGCGCTGATCAGCCGCGCCGAACTCGACCAGTTGGCGGCGCTGATTCGTGACCGCGATATTTACCTGATCAGTGACGAAGTCTACGAACACCTGGTGTTCGACGGCGTCGCCCACGCCAGTGTCCTGGCCCATGAAGAACTGTACCGGCGGGCCTTTGTGGTCAGTTCCTTCGGTAAGACCTACCACGTCACCGGCTGGAAAACCGGCTATGTGGTGGCGCCACCCGCCCTGACGGCGGAACTGCGCAAGGTGCATCAGTACGTCAGCTTCTGCGGCGTGACGCCGTTGCAGTACGCCCTGGCCGACTACATGGCCGATCACCCGGAGCACGTCGAAGAACTGCCGGACTTCTACCAGGCCAAGCGTGACCTGTTCTGCGATTTGCTGGCCCCCTCGCGCTTCAGTTTCAAGCGAGTACCCGGCACCTATTTCCAACTGGTGGATTACTCGCAGATCCGCCCGGACCTCAATGACGTCGACATGGCAGTCTGGATGACCCGTGAGCACGGCGTGGCGACGATCCCTGTCTCGGTGTTCTACCAGAACCCACCCGAAGGCCAGCGCTTGGTGCGCCTGTGCTTTGCCAAACGCGAGGAGACGCTGCGCGAAGCGGCGGAAAAACTATGCGTGATCTGAGTACCTTGCCCAATCTCAATGTTGCGCTGATCCAGACCACCCTGGCCTGGCACGATCGCCAGGCCAATCTGGAACATTTCGAGGGCTTGCTTGCGCAGGCGCGCGGGGCGGACCTGATTATCCTGCCGGAAATGTTCACCACGGGTTTTTCCATGGAGTCCGAGACCCTGGCTGAGCCGGAAAACGGTCCTTCGCACAAGTGGCTCCAGGCTCAGGCTGCGAAGCTCGGAGCGGTGATCACCGGCAGTGTGATTATCCAGGCCGCCGACGGCAGCCATCGCAATCGTCTGCTCTGGGCACGACCGGACGGCGAAGTGCTGCATTACGACAAGCGTCATCTGTTCCGCATGGCCGGTGAGCATAATCACTACACGCCGGGCGAGCGCCAGGTGCTGTTCGAACTCAACGGCTGGCGGATCCGCCCGCTGATTTGCTATGACCTGCGTTTCCCGGTGTGGAGCCGCGACGCCGAGGACACCGACCTGTTGCTGTACACCGCCAACTGGCCCGGCGCGCGGCGCCAGCACTGGAACCGCTTGCTGCCGGCCCGAGCAATCGAGAACCTGTGCTACGTGGCCGCGGTAAACCGCATCGGCCACGACGGCAAGGGCTTTGCCTATACCGGTGACAGTCAGGTGCTGGACTTTCAGGGCGAAACCCTGCTCAGCACCGGTGAGGCCGACGGGGTATTCACTGTGTGTCTGAGTGCGGCGGAGCTGGCGGCTTACCGCGCACGCTTTCCGGCGAACCTGGATGCCGATCGTTTTGAATTCATCTGATTGAAACGTTTCAGCCCTTCAGAAGCGCTGGTGTTTGCCGATAACCGGGGCAGCCAAGGAGAAGTCCCTTATGACCAGCATCAGCGCAATCACGGTAAATCCATACCCTCTCTCTGCACCCAAGGTTTCCATCAAGGGTGCGGAAGACGTAGCAGCAGTCAGCCCTGCGGTATCGACTGACGCCAGCGAAGACAAAGACCGCCAGTTGAAAGTTGACACCAGTGGCGCGAACATCGGCGGTGCTCCAGCCAGCGGCAGCGGCGATGTCATCGAGCAGCTGAAAAAACAGATAGAGCAAACTGAAAAGCTGCTGGCTGAGCAGCAAGCCCAGTTGGCTCGCGTGCAGAAAAGCCAGGCCAACCAGGAGCAGAAAGCCCAGGAAGCCATGGCGATCCAGACTCAGATCATGGCGACCCAGGCCACATTGCAGACCTTGCAGGCCGCTTTGCTGCAGGCGATGACTATTTCGATTGATACCCATGCCTGAGACTTGTATTGCCTGACAGGCCGCCATCGCGAGCAGGCTCGCTCCCACAGGGGAGCTGAGGCGGGCACAGGATTTCGGCCCCACTGAAGATCCCGTGTGGGAGCGAGCTTGCTCGCGATGAGGCCCTGACAGGCAGTACAAAACCACCCGCCAAACAAAAAGGCCCCAGGGTTCACACCCCAGGGCCTTTTGCATTTCAGCTAAACCATCAGGCCGCTTTGGCTTCCGGCTGGCTCAGGGAGCGGTTCAGCGCGCTGAACAGGGCCTTGAAGCTGGCGGTGGTGATGTTCTCATCGATGCCCACGCCGTGCACCGCACGCTCACCGTTGACCCGCAGCTCGATGTACGCCGCAGCCTTGGCGTTGGTGCCGGCGCCGATGGCGTGTTCGTTGTAGTCCATGATCTCCACCGGAATCGGCAGCCCGGCCACCAGCGCTTCCAGCGCGCCGTTGCCCTTGCCGCGCCAGTGCAGGTTGGTTTCGCCCTGGCCCTTGCTGGCCACTTCGACTTCCACGGCGCTGTTGCCGTTTTCTTCCTGCAGACGATGGCTGACCAGCGCGTACGGGGTGTTGGCTTGCAGGTATTCGCTGTGGAGCAGGGCATGGATCTGCTGGGCGGTCATTTCCAGGCCCAGGCGATCGGTTTCGCGCTGAACCACTTGGCTGAACTCGATCTGCATGCGACGCGGCAGGCTGATGCCGTATTCCTGTTCCAGCAGGTAGGCGATACCGCCCTTGCCCGACTGGCTGTTGACGCGGATCACCGCCTCGTAGCTGCGGCCAATGTCGGCCGGATCGATCGGCAGGTACGGCACTTCCCACAGGGTGTCCGGTTTCTGCTGGGCAAAACCTTTGCGAATGGCATCCTGGTGCGAGCCGGAGAACGCGGTGTGAACGAGGTCGCCCACGTACGGATGACGCGGGTGCACCGGGATCTGGTTGCACTCTTCGACCACTTTGCGCACGCCGTCGATGTCGGAGAAATCCAGCTCAGGGTTGATGCCCTGGGTGTAGAGGTTCAGCGCGACGGTCACCAGGTCGACGTTACCGGTGCGTTCGCCGTTGCCGAACAGGCAGCCTTCGACACGGTCGGCGCCGGCCATCAGGCCCAGTTCTGTGGCGGCTACGCCGGTGCCACGGTCGTTATGGGTGTGCAGGCTGATGAGCACGCTGTCGCGACGGGTGATGTTGCGACCGAACCACTCGATCTGGTCGGCGTAGACGTTCGGAGTCGCGACTTCCACGGTGGCCGGCAGGTTGAGGATGACCTTGCGCTCAGGCGTCGGGTTCCAGACCTCGATCACTGCGTCGCAGACTTCCTTGGCGAATTCCAGCTCGGTGGCGCTGAAGGTTTCTGGCGAGTATTCGAACTGCCACTGGGTTTCTGGCTGCTGCGCGGCGTATTTGACGAACAGCTTGGCCGCATTCACCGCGATTTCCTTCACGCCTTCCTTGTCCTGGTTGAACACGATGCGGCGGAACGAAGGGCTGGTGGCGTTGTACAGGTGGACGATGGCTTTTTTCGCGCCGCGCAGGGATTCGAACGTGCGGGCGATCAGGTCTTCACGGGCCTGGGTCAGCACCTGGATGGTGGTGTCGTCCGGGATGTGGCCTTCTTCGATGAGGGTACGCACGAAGTCGAAGTCGGTCTGCGAAGCCGCCGGGAACGACGCTTCGATTTCCTTCACGCCCACGGCGACCAGGGTTTTCCAGAAACGCAGCTTCTTGGCGGCGTCCATCGGCTCGATCAGCGACTGATTGCCGTCACGCAGGTCGGAACTGCACCAGATCGGCGCGGCGGTGATGGTCTTCGACGGCCAGGTGCGATCCGGCAGGTTGATGGTCGGGAAGGCGCGGTACTTGGAAGACGGGTCTTTGAGCATGCTCATCGCAGAATCCTTTTATTGTCGTGGCCGGGAAAAGGCGGCCTGCCGGTGGTTCGAACGGGGTGGCTTTACAGCCGGAACGAGGTGCCGCGATTCAGCCCGGCAGTCGTGCGCTGACGAGGCACAGGCTGCGGTGCTGGCGAAGCTGAATGAGGGTGTGAGAGGTTTTCATGCCTTCAACCCTAACCGCGCGGAGGGCGGATCGCAAGCAGTCGGGAAAAATTGAGATAAGTTCTGTTTTTAGGCGGGTTTGCGCGATTTAATCGCGCAGGTTCGAAGTGTTGATCTTGGAAATTGCGTCGATGTTTTGAGCTTGGCAATTCGCTGGATGGTGGGGATGTGGCTGCCGTCATCGCGAGTAGCCTCGCTCCCACAGGGATTTTCTGTTGGTCACAAATGTTGTGTTCACAAGAGATCCAAGTGTGGGAGCGAGCCTGCTCGCGATGACGGCAGCTTCACCGCAAAAAACTCAGGGCTGGAATGCCCCGATAAAAATCGCCGGATCCACCCGCGCATCGTTCAGGCTGATATTCCAGTGCATGTGCGGGCCAGTTGCCCGGCCCGTGGAGCCGACTTTGCCGACGACCGTGCCGCGCTTGAGCTGCTGGCCGACCTTCACGTCGATCTTCGACATGTGGCAGAACATGCTGATGAAACCCTGGCCGTGATCGACAAACACGGTGTTGCCATTGAAGAAGTAATTGCCGGTGAGGATCACCTTGCCAGCGGCCGGAGTCTTGATGGGTGTGCCGGCGGGCACGGCGAAGTCCAGGCCTGCGTGGGGGTTGCGTTCTTCGCCGTTGAAGAAGCGCCGCACGCCGAACTTGCTCGACATCGGACCATTGACCGGCTTGTCCAGCAGCAGGTTGCTGGGGATGTTCGGGCTGAAGCTGCGATAGGCCTTCAGTTGCACGGCCAGTTCGGCGTTGATGCGTTTGAGGTCCGCCGGGTTCGGATTGACCTGGCGCTTGTTCTTCAGGGTGATGTGTTGCTCGGGGTACTTTTTATAGCCGACCACGAACGGCTGGGTGCTGCCGCCACTGCTGATCTGCTGGGTGCCGGGCTTGACCGTCAGCGGGATGCCGACAATCGCCAGCCAGTTATCCTTTTCCTTGACCACCAGCACCGGTTTGCCCTGGTAACTGGCTTTTGGCGCCTGGGCCGCGCTGCCCAGGTCCACCACGGCCACGCCGCCGGGCACCGGTTTGTTCAGCAGGCGGGTGATGTAACTGTCGGCGTTGGCGTTGAAGGTCAGGCACAGCAAGAGCAATGGGGCGAGATATCGCGGCATGAATCAATCCAATAGAGAAAGGGTGACCGGCGTCAGGTGATTGTCTTCGACCCGCACCAGCAGTTCGCCTTCACCGAGCCGCGCGGTCAGGCGCTGGCCGGTTTGGGTCTGCGCGGCGTTGCGGATCGCCTGGCCGCGTTCGTCCAGCAAAATACTGTAGCCGCGGCCGAGGGTCGCCAGGGGGCTGACAATGTGCAGCGTCTGCATCTGGTTTTGCAGTTGCAGGCGTCGCGCCTTCAGGCCCTCGCGCATGGCCCGGGGCAAGCGCGCGGCGAGGCTGTCCAGGCGTTGGCGCAGCAGTGCCAGGTGCCGCCCCGGATGTTGCCCGGCCAGGCGAGTTTCCAGGCGGATCAGGCGTTCGCGGCGGGTATTGAGGCTGCGCTCGAAGGCCCGGCGCATGCGCATGTCCAGGTCGTCGAGGCGCTGGGCTTGCTGGCGCAGGCGCTCACCGGGGTGGCGCAGGCGTCGGGTCAGGCCTTCAAGGCGCAGTTGATCGCGCATCAGGCGGTCGCGCATGCGCATCACCAGCCGCCGGTGCAGGCTTTCGACCCGGCGCACCAGGTCGCCGGCATCGGGGGCCAGCAGTTCGGCTGCGGCGGACGGGGTCGGGGCGCGCACGTCAGCGACGAAATCGCTGATGGACACGTCGGTTTCATGGCCGACGGCGCTGACGATCGGCGTGACGCAGGCGTCCACCGCCCGGGCCACGGCTTCTTCGTTGAAGCACCACAAGTCTTCCAGTGAGCCGCCGCCTCGGGCCAGGATCAGCGCATCGAACCCCCGGGCATCCGCCAGTTTCAGCGCGCGGACGATTTGCGCCGTGGCTTCGCGGCCCTGTACGGCGGTGGGGATCAGCGTCAGGGAAATCTGCGGCGCACGGCGGCGGAACACGCTGATGATGTCGCGGATCACCGCGCCGGTGGGCGAACTGATGATGCCGATGCGTTGCGGATGGGCCGGCAGCGGCACCTTGCGCTCGGCGCTGAACAGGCCTTCGGCGCTGAGCTTTTCCTTGAGCGCATCGAAGGCCAGGCGCAGGGCGCCATCGCCGGCCGGTTCCACGGTGTCGAGAATCAGCTGATAGTCGCCGCGCCCCTCGAACAGTGAGACCTTGCCGCGTACTTTCACCGCCAGTCCGTCTTTGAGGGCTTGACGCACCCGCGCGGCATTTTGCCGGAAGAGTGCGCAACGCACCTGGGCGCCGCTGTCCTTGAGGGTGAAATACACATGGCCGGAGGCAGGGCGGGCAAGGTTGGAAATTTCGCCCTCGACCCAGATGTTGCTGAACACGTCTTCAAGCAGCACCCGCGCACGGCCGTTGAGCTGGCTGACAGTCAGGACCTCGCGGTCCAGGCCCAGTCGGGCAAAGGGATCTTTAATCATGGGCAGCATGATAAGGGCATTCGCCGATGAATCTCCATGTGTGCAGACAAATCAGACCGAGTCGTCTGCATCGCGAGCAAGCTCGCTCCCACAGTTGATCTTCAGTGCGGCATAGATCCAGTGTGGGAGCGAGCTTGCTCGCGATAGCGGTAGCCCAATCACCACAAATGTTGGATATGCCCCGACACATCTGGCTAAAGTCCCCGCTCTCCTCATCAAGGAAGTGCCGGATGAATCTTCTGTCGTGGTTAGGCCAGTGGGCATTTGCCCCTATGGAGTGGCTGCTGATCGGCCTGGCCATCGCCCTGGCTTACATCGTGTTCGGCATCGCCGGCTTCGGCACGGCGCTGGTGGCCGCGCCCATCCTGCTGCTGTTCATGCCGCTGTCGAAGATCGTCCCGCTGTTGGTCTTGCTCGATTTTGTCGCAGCCTTTGGCAACCTGTTGCCATCGCGTCGGGACGTGTCCCGACCGGAGCTGCTGCGGTTGCTGCCGTGCATGGCAGTGGGCTGCACCCTGGGGGTGATTTTCCTGCTCAACCTCAAGTCCGACCTGTTGTTGCTGTTGATGGGGCTGTTCATCTGCAGCTATGCCATCTACAGCCTGTTGATAAAGACCCGGCCCACGCAGTTGTCATCGCTGTGGGCGTTTCCGATGGGCACGGTGGGCGGGATGTTCGGGGCATTGTTCGGCAGTGGCGGCTTTTTATATGCAATCTACCTGAACAGCCGCCTACCTAAAGATCCGGCCCGAGCCACGCAAAGTGCCTTGATCAGTTGCAGCACCGTGGTGCGCTTGAGCTTGTTTATCGTCGCCGGTGTGTATGCCGAGCTACCCTTGCTGGTACTGGCGCTGTGTTTGTTGCCGGCCATGGCGCTGGGGTTGTGGGTAGGGCGTCGCTTGACCATGAGGTTGTCGCGCGAGGCATTCGTGCGATTGGTGACCTGGCTGGTGCTCGCCAGCGGCATTGCCTTGATCGGGCGTTACCTGAGTGCTTGACCTGGCCCCGCCAGGGATTAAGCTGCCGGCCTTTGATCAGACCCTGCCAGGGAAACAGCCAGGCCTCGCCATGAATTCGCAAAGCATCATCGTCCCGAAAATTTCTACCCTGCCGGTCCACGAGCCTCGGGCCCGGGCGGTTGTGCGCTGGCTGGTGCGCAAGAATATCGTCGAAGAACAACTGACCACCTGCGGGCGTACCGGCAATCGCATGGCCCACGCCATCGCCCCCGGCGCCCGCGAGGTGGTCATGCACCCTGAGGCCTTGCCGTTTGGCGAACCGGTCAATGGCTTGGAAATCATCACCAAGCGCTGCATCTATACCCCGGCCAAAGGCTTTCTCGAGGAAGCGGGCTGCGCCGAATGCCGCAAGGAAATCGGCGAGGCGCTGTTCGAAAGCCTGGAAGACTGGATGCCGGCCCGCACCGACAACTTCACTTGCCCAGAGTGTGGGCATGAAGATGACATCAATGGCTTTCTGTTCCTGCAGCCGTGTGGCTTCTCGAATTTGGGTTTCATTTTCAATAACTGGCTGGAAGCGGGTTTCAAACAGGCGTTTCTGGATGAATTCGCCGATTGGCTGGATCAGCCGGTGAGTTGGGTGAAGGTGGAGCTATAGAGGCGACGCGGTAACCGGTGTGGGAGCGAGCTTGCTCGCGAAAGCGGTGGGTCAGCTACATATAAGTGAATGACACCCCGCCATCGCGAGCAAGCTCGCTCCCACAGGGGAATGTGTTGGCTGTGGGGCAGGGTTTTAGCCCTTCAATCACCCCGGCAATAATAGACAGAGTTTTACATTGAGCCAGAGGGGGTGCATGTATATAATGGCGCGCTTCCATTTTCCCGCTCGGGAGCCCCCGCGATGCTGCGTATCAGCCAAGAAGCTCTGACCTTCGACGACATTCTCCTAGTGCCCGGTTATTCCGAGGTACTGCCTAACGAAGTCAGTCTCAAAACCCGTCTTACCCGTGGCATCGAACTGAATATCCCGTTGGTTTCCGCCGCCATGGACACCGTGACCGAAGCCCGTCTGGCCATTGCCATGGCCCAGGAAGGCGGTATCGGTATCATCCACAAAAACATGACCATCGAACAGCAGGCCGCCGAAGTGCGCAAGGTCAAGCGGTTCGAGGCTGGCGTGGTCAAGGACCCGATCACCATCGAGGCTGACGCCACGGTTCGCGATCTGTTCGAACTGACCCGCATGCACAACATCTCCGGCGTTCCGGTGCTGCACGATGGTGACCTGGTCGGCATCGTCACCTCCCGCGACGTGCGTTTCGAGAACCGCCTGGACGCCACCGTCCGTCAGGTGATGACGCCTAAAGAGCGTCTGGTCACGGTCAAGGAAGGCATCGGCAAGGACGAAGTTCGCGAGTTGCTGCACAAGCACCGCATCGAGCGCGTGCTGATCGTCGACGACAAGTTCGCCCTCAAGGGCATGATGACCGTCAATGACATCGAAAAAGCCAAGGCTTATCCGCTGGCCAGTAAGGACGACCAGGGTCGTCTGCGCGTAGGCGCTGCGGTCGGCACCGGCAAGGACACTGGCGACCGCGTCGCGGCCCTGGTCAATGCCGGCGTCGACGTGGTGGTGGTCGACACCGCCCACGGTCACTCCAAAGGCGTGATCGACCGCGTTCGCTGGGTCAAGCAGAACTTCCCTGAAGTGCAGGTGATCGGCGGCAACATCGCCACCGGCGCTGCCGCCAAGGCCCTGGCCGAAGCTGGCGCCGATGCGGTCAAGGTCGGTATCGGCCCAGGCTCGATCTGCACCACCCGCATCGTTGCCGGTGTCGGCGTGCCGCAGATCAGCGCTATCGCCAACGTCGCCGCAGCCCTTGAAGGCACTGGCGTACCGTTGATCGCCGACGGCGGCATCCGCTTCTCCGGTGACCTGTCCAAGGCCATCGTCGCCGGGGCCTCCTGCGTGATGATGGGGTCGATGTTTGCCGGTACTGAAGAAGCGCCGGGCGAGATCGAACTGTTCCAGGGTCGCAGCTACAAGGCTTACCGCGGCATGGGCTCGCTGGGCGCCATGTCCCAGGCCCAGGGCTCCTCCGACCGTTACTTCCAGGACTCCTCCGCGGGTGCCGAGAAGCTGGTGCCCGAAGGCATCGAAGGTCGCGTGCCGTACAAAGGCACCCTGAGCGCCATCATCCATCAACTGATGGGCGGCTTGCGTTCTTCCATGGGCTACACCGGCAGCGCCAACATCGAAGAGATGCGCACCAAGCCGGAGTTCGTGCGCATCACCGGCGCCGGCATGGCCGAGTCCCATGTCCACGACGTACAGATCACCAAGGAAGCGCCGAACTACCGCGTAGGTTAAGGCCTTCAGCAAAACGTTAATCACCGGGGCTGTTCATTCAGCCCCGAGTTGTTTCTGATTCACTACATGAGAATGAGTCATGGCCCTCGACATTCACGCTCACCGCATCCTGATCCTCGACTTCGGTTCCCAGTACACCCAGCTGATCGCCCGCCGCGTGCGTGAAATCGGCGTGTACTGCGAATTGCATCCGTTCGACATGGATGACGAAGCGATTCGCGAATTCGCGCCTAAAGGCGTCATCCTCGCCGGCGGCCCCGAGTCTGTGCACGAAGCCGACAGCCCGCGTTGCCCGCAAGCGGTGTTCGACCTGGGCGTGCCGGTCTTCGGTATCTGCTACGGCATGCAGACCATGGCTGAACAGCTGGGCGGTAAGGTAGAAGGCTCCGACCTGCGTGAGTTCGGTTATGCCCGCGTCGACGTGGTCGGCAAGAGCCGCCTGTTGGACGGCATCGAAGACCACATCGACGCCGACGGCCTGTTTGGCCTCGACGTGTGGATGAGCCACGGTGACAAGGTCACCAGGATGCCGGAAGACTTCCATATCCTGGCCAGCACTCCGAGCTGCCCGATTGCCGGCATGTTCAACGATGATCGCCGTTACTACGGCGTGCAGTTCCACCCGGAAGTGACCCATACCAAGCAAGGCGGTCGCATCCTGTCGCGCTTCATCCTCGATATCTGCGAGTGCGAAGCCCTGTGGACACCATCGAAAATCGCTGAAGACGCCATCGCCCAGGTTCGCGCCCAGGTTGGCACCGACAACGTACTGCTCGGCTTGTCCGGCGGCGTGGACTCCTCGGTGGTTGCCGCGTTGCTGCACAAGGCCATCGGCGACCAGTTGACCTGCGTCTTCGTCGACAACGGCCTGCTGCGCCTGCACGAAGGCGAGCAAGTGATGGCCATGTTTGCCGAGAACATGGGCGTCAAGGTGATCCGCGCCAACGCCGAAGAGCAGTTCCTGAACAACCTGGCCGGCGAGTCCGACCCGGAGAAGAAGCGCAAGATCATCGGCCGCACCTTCATCGACGTATTCGATGCCGAATCCTGCAAGCTGGACAACATCAAGTACCTGGCTCAAGGCACCATCTACCCCGACGTGATCGAGTCGGCCGGCGCCAAGAGCGGCAAGGCCCACGTGATCAAGTCCCACCACAACGTCGGTGGCCTGCCAGAGGAAATGAACCTCAAGCTGGTCGAGCCGCTGCGCGAGTTGTTCAAGGACGAGGTGCGTCGCCTCGGCCTGGAACTGGGCCTGCCGTACGATATGGTCTACCGCCACCCATTCCCAGGCCCGGGCCTGGGCGTGCGGATCCTTGGTGAAGTGAAGAAGGAATACGCCGACCTGCTGCGTCGCGCCGACCACATCTTCATCGAAGAACTGCGTAAGGCCGACTGGTACCACAAGGTCAGCCAGGCGTTCGTGGTGTTCCAACCGGTGAAATCGGTGGGCGTGGTCGGCGATGGCCGTCGCTACGCCTGGGTCGTGGCCCTGCGCGCCGTGGAAACCATCGACTTCATGACCGCTCGCTGGGCGCACCTGCCGTACGAGCTGCTGGAAACCGTTTCCGGGCGGATCATCAACGAAATCGAAGGCATCTCCCGCGTGACGTATGACGTGTCGAGCAAGCCGCCGGCGACGATTGAGTGGGAATGATCCTGACCAGGCCTTGATGACCTGAGCTGTATGGAAGAAAAGCCCTGTGGATAACTTTCCCAGGGCTTTTTTCATTTTCGCTGGCTTTACGCTTTCTCATCTGCGGGTCTCCTGAGGAAAGCTTCTGTCAGGCGGTTTTCCCGTCACGTTTCGCTACGATTACCGTCTCAGCGGGGGCCGAGAGGCGCTTATCATCGGGCGGTATGGCCTGCGGGTATCGCAGCTATTGAAGAGCGGGCCAAGGTTGTCGATTGACAACCTAGTGGGCCATGCGAATACTGGAGATCACGGATGAGTCGTCCCTCGCACCCGAAGAAAGAGGTCGAAGAAGTGCTTAGGCATGCCGAAGCGCAGGGCTGGCGTGTAGTAGTTGGCGGTAGTCACGCCTGGGGGCGGGCTTATTGTCCTTATAACGATGAGGACTGCCGCTGCGGTGAGTTCTGTATTACGTCGATATGGAGCACGCCAAAGAACCCTGGCAATCACGCGCGAGCATTGCGGCGCGTTGTGGACAATTGCACTGCGCATCGTAATTGGCGCGAAGCTGATGACGGTGCTGAGGACTAGGAAATGGAATACACCTTTACCTTGAAATATCAGCTCGCTGGTGATGACTGTCCCGCGGATGAACTGGTCGAGCGGCTGGGTGAGGCTGGCTGCGACGACGCTCTGGTAGGCATTGGGCAACCGGGGCGGCTGGCGCTTGAGTTCACTCGGGAGGCTGAGGATGCGATCAAGGCCGTGCTTAGTGCCCTGGGCGATGTCCGCCGCGCGGTGCCGTCGGCCAAACTGATCGAGGTTGCTCCTGATTGGGTCGGGCTGACCGACGTAGCCGAAATCGTAGGCGTATCTCGACAGAACATGCGCAAGCTGATGTTGGCTCATCCTGGCAGCTTCCCGACGCCTGTGCACGAAGGGAGTTCGTCTATCTGGCACTTGGCAGACATCCTGACCTGGCTGCAGGCCAAGGGCAGCTATTCACTTCCCAAGCACGTGTTGGATCTGGCGCAGGTGGCTTTGCAGGTCAACGTTGCGAAAGAGGGGCGGCGGTTACCTGGCTTGGCTGTCAGAGAGTTGGAAGCTTTGGTTGGGTGACGGTCTGAACCGCTTGGGGCGCCATTAGGCGCCCTTGTCGCATCTGACGATGATGGCTCGACCGGGCGACGCGACAATCCTTCACTTAATATTTCTCAATTGCGGGTGTATCGTATTCGCCTTTTGCGGGCCCCAGGGTCCGCCGCAGATTCAAGAGGTGGTCGCTTCATGTCCTTTACCCGTCGCCAAATACTCGGTGGCCTGGCCGGTCTTGTTGTCGTGGGCGTAGGGGCGGGGGGCGCGTCGCGGTATTGGTTGGGCAAGATGGCCGATGCCGAGGCCGGTCACGACTATGAGTTGATCGCCGCGCCCCTGGACGTGGAGCTGGTGGCCGGGCACAAGACCCAGGCCTGGGCTTTTGGTCCGTCGGCACCGGGTACTGAATTGCGGGTGCGTCAGGGCGAATGGTTGCGGGTGCGCTTCATTAATCACCTGCCGGTTGCGACCACCATTCACTGGCACGGTATCCGTCTGCCGCTGGAGATGGACGGCGTGCCGTATGTCTCGCAATTGCCGGTGCTGCCGGGTGAATACTTCGATTACAAATTCCGCGTGCCGGACGCCGGCAGCTATTGGTATCACCCCCACGTCAACAGCAGCGAGGAGCTCGGTCGCGGGCTCGTTGGGCCTTTGATTGTCGAGGAGCGTGAGCCCACCGGCTTCAAATACGAACAAACCCTCAGCCTCAAGAACTGGCATGTGGATGAGCAAGGCGAGTTCGTCGCCTTCAGCATTCCCCGTGAAGCGGCGCGTGGAGGGACGGCCGGGCGTCTGTCGACTATCAACGGCGAGCCGCTGCCGGTGATTGATCTGCCGGCCGGGCAGATCACCCGGGTGCGTTTGCTCAATCTCGACAACACTCTCACTTACCGCATCAACATCCCCGGCGTTGAAGCGCAGATCTATGCGTTGGACGGCAACCCTATCGAACCGCGCCCGCTGGGCAAGGAATACTGGCTGGGTCCGGGCATGCGCATTTGTCTGGCGATCAAGGCGCCGGCGGCCGGGGAGGAGTTGTCATTGCGCAATGGTCCGGTGCGGCTGGGCACTTTGCGCTCCGTGCCCAACAACGAGGCGCCGGCCCAGTGGCCGCCTGCGTTGCCACCTAACCCGGTGGCCGAGCCAGACCTGGCCAATGCCGAGAAACTCAACTTCAATTTCGAGTGGGTCGGTTCGGTGTCGGTCAATGTCGACAACGGCAAACCACCGAGTTTGTGGCAGATCAACGGCAAGGCCTGGGACATCACCGACAAGACCTGCGCCGACCGGCCAATCGCCACGTTGAAAAAAGGCCAGAGCTATATTTTCGAATTGAAGAACATGACTCAGTACCAGCATCCGATCCATTTGCACGGCATGAGCTTCAAGGTGATTGCATCCAACCGGCACAAGGTCATCCCGTATTTCACCGACACCTATCTGCTGGGCAAGAACGAGCGGGCGCAGGTGGCGCTGGTGGCGGATAACCCAGGCGTGTGGATGTTCCATTGCCATGTGATCGACCACATGGAAACCGGCCTGATGGCCGCCATCGAGGTGGCGTGATGCGCCAGATTCGCCCCGCCAAAATCATCGACCGCAGCCGTGACCAGGATTTCATGCGCGAAGCCCTGAGCCTCGCCGCACAAGGCGCGGCTTTGGGTGAAGTGCCGGTGGGCGCGGTGCTGGTGCAGGACGGTGAGATCATCGGCCGCGGCTTCAACTGCCCGATCAGCGGCCACGACCCCAGCGCCCATGCGGAAATGGTCGCCATCCGCGCCGCCGCCCAGGCCGTGAGCAACTATCGCCTGCCCGGCAGCACCCTCTATGTGACGCTGGAGCCGTGCAGCATGTGCGCCGGCCTCATCGTTCACTCGCGCATCGCCCGGGTCGTCTACGGCGCCCTGGAGCCCAAGGCCGGCATTGTGCAGAGCCAGGGGCAATTTTTCAGCCAGGGGTTTCTGAATCACCGGGTGATGTTCGAGGGCGGGGTGTTGGCTGACGAGTGCAGTGCGGTGTTGAGCGAGTTTTTCAAGGCCCGCAGAGCCAAATCCCAAGACTGACGCTGTACCCTGTGGGAGCGGGCTTGCTCGCGAAAGCGGCGTGTCAGTCACATAGATGTTGAATGGTCCGCCGCCATCGCGAGCAAGCTCAGCTCCCACATGGGGTCCCGGGTGTCCACAGATCCTGCGTTCACCACAATCCCTGTGGGAGCTGAGCTTGCTCGCGATAGCGGTGGGTCAGCTTGCATTCATGTTGAATGTGCTGCCGCCTTCGCGAGCAAGCCCGCTCCCACAGAGGGGGGTTATGGTACCTGGGCGATTTATTTCCGCGCCACAATCACCGCCCGCATTGGCGCCGGCAGTCCTTCGATGGTTTTGCTGTGGTCGGCGGGATCGAGAAAGTCGCTAAGCGACTGATACTTCATCCACTCGGTGCTGCGCTGTTCTTCCACGGTGGTCAAGCTCACGTCCACACAGCGCACATCGCTGAACCCGGCGCGGCGCAGCCAGCGTTCCAGGGCTGGGACTGAAGGCAGGAACCAGACGTTACGCATCTGCGCGTAACGATCCTCGGGCACCAGAACCTGATGTTCGTCGCCCTCGATCACCAATGTTTCCAATACCAGCTCTCCGCCCTTGACCAGGCAATCCTTGAGCGCCAGCAAATGCTCGATCGGCGAGCGGCGATGGTAGAACACGCCCATGGAAAACACCGTATCGAAGCCTTCCAGCTCCGGCGGCAGCGCCTCGAATGGGAAAGGCAGGTGCCAGGCGTTGGGCTGCGAGAGGTAGCGCTGCACCGCCTGGAACTGGCAGAAGAACAGCCAGTTGGGGTCGACGCCGATCACCGTGTCGGCACCGGCACCGAGCATCCGCCACATGTAATAACCGTTGCCGCAGCCCACATCGAGGATGCGCTTGCCCACCAGGTCCAGGTGCGGGGCGACCCGCGACCACTTCCAGTCCGAACGCCATTCGGTGTCAACGTGCACGCCAAACAGGTCGAAAGGCCCTTTGCGCCATGGCGACAGGCCCATCAGCGCCGTACGCATTTGTGCTCGGGTTTCGTCGCTGCAATCGGTGTCGAGGGTCAGGCCGTTCAGCAGGTCAATCCGGGTCGGTTGCAGCACCGGCAAGGCATCGAGGGCGCTCTGCCAACGCTCCAGGTCGCCATGACCCTTTTCCATTTTGCTGTCCAGTTGCGTTTGCAACGTCGCGGCCCAATCGGCCAGGGGGGTGCCGGCCAGGTGGCGGGCCAGGGGAGACAGATCAATCATGGCAGGGCAATCAACGAGGCAAAATTAAGACACTGGAACCACGGCACGACTTTCGAGAACCCGGCCGCCAGCAGGCGTTCGCGGTGTTCTTCGAGGCTGTCGGGCTTCATGACGTTTTCGATGGCGCTGCGCTTCTGGGCGATTTCCAGCTCGCTGTAGCCGTTGGCGCGCTTGAACGCCACATGCAGGTCGTTGAGCAGCGCGTGCTCTTGTTCATCGTTAAAGCGCAGCTTCTCCGAGAGGATCAACGCACCGCCGGGCAGCAGGGACTGGCGGATGCGGCTCAACAAGGCGGTACGCTGATCCGGCGCGATGAATTGCAGGGTGAAGTTCAGCGCTACCACCGAGGCCGGCTGGAACGTCAGGGCGAGGATGTCGCCTTCGATCACTTCAACCGGCAGCAACTCCTGGAACATCGAGTCCTGGCCGTTAAGGTACTCGCGGCAGCGCTCGACCATGGCCGCCGAGTTATCCACCGCAATCACCCGGCAACCGTCGGTGCGCACATGGCGGCGCAGGGCCTGGGTCACCGCGCCCAGGGACGAGCCCAGGTCGTAGAGGACGCTGCCCGGCTGGGCAAATTGCGCGGCGAGCACGCCCAGGTTCTCGACGATGGTCGGGTAACCCGGCACCGAACGCTTGATCATGTCCGGAAACACCCGCACCACGTCCTCGTTAAAGGCGAAGTCAGGCACCTGGGCCAGGGGCTGGGCGAATAGACGATCGGGTTCTTTGCTCACGGCAGTTCCAGCAGCATGGGTGGTGAAAAGGCCGGCATTTTAACCAAAAAACCTGTGGGAGCGAGCCTTTGTGAGCGCCGGGCTTGCTCTCTGGTTCAGTGGTTTTTTTGAGTGAAGGCCGACGCCGCAATGCCCCACTGGCCCAGCCAATAACTGATGATGATCAGGTAAGGCGCGGCATGAAAGGGCGCCACGAACCGGTTTATGCCAATGACGCTGTCGGAAAACACAAACGCCAGAGCCCCGGCAGCGGCCAGCCAGGCCGAGCGCTCGGGGACTTCAGTGCCCAATCGCGCCAGCGCACGCCAGAGCATGGCGCTGATGGCCAGGCCATAGACAATCACCGGGACGAGCAAAGGCCCCAGACCGCTCGATATCAGAATCCCCAGCAGCGTTGCGCCAAGCCCCAATGCCAGGGCCAGCGATAGCAACGCCGGACGGCGACAGTCGCTGAGGTAGGCTTTCAGATAGGCCAGGTGCGCCAGCAGAAACGCGCCAAGGCCGAACACGAACAGATCCCCGGGCCAAGCCAGCAGCACATCGCCCACCAGCGAGAAAATCAGGCCCAGGCTGATCCAGCGTCGATATTCGCTGGGTGGCGCATCGTGCAGCCAGCCGAGCAGGGCCAGCACCGGCATCGGCTTGACCAGCAGGCACAGCAGGGTGGCATGCACAGTGAGCCCGTACACATAGGTGGCCGCGCCCATCAATGCAAGGATCAGCCAACCCATGGTCAATTCACCGAAATGGCGCAGTCGAAGGTTTCCACCGGCGGCACTTCAGGTGCCCAGGGCTGTTGATAAGTCAGGCGCAAGCGACCGGTTCCGGCAGCAAAGGCCTGGAAACGCCAGGTTGATACCCCGGCCGCGCCGACGATGCCGGCGTCTTCCGGGTTGCGGTAAACCTCAGGCCCCAAGGCCTTCAGCACGCCGCCAGCCGAATCCTGGACCGCCCAGCGATAACCGGTGCTGGGGTTGCTGGGCAAATTCAGGATCAGGTTCTGGCCGTTAGTGAGCTGCACCGGGCACTGGCTCAGTTTTTCCACGGTCACGTTGTGTTTCGGTTGCGTGGCGCAGGCACTCAGCAGGGCGAGGCTGAAAGGGACGAGCAGGCGGGTGAGGGACATAAGGGCTCCGGCATTCACGACGAACGGCGAGCATAACCGAAGATGCTACTGGGTGTGTCAGCGGGGCATGTGTTGGATCTCATGGCCTTATCGCGAGCAGGCTCGCTCCCACAAGGGTTGGTGTGGATCACACATGTTGTGAACAACACAAAGCCACTGTGGGAGCGAGCCTGCTCGCGATGAGGCCCGCACAAGCGCTACAGGACTATCAGAACAACACCTTGGCCACATCGGCAAACCGCTTGGCGAAGTGCACGGTGACGCCTTCCTTGAGGTAGTCCGGCAGTTCTTCGAAGTTGCCCCGGTTGGCTTCCGGCAGGATCAGCTCATTGATTTTCTGCCGGCGCGCCGCGATCACTTTCTCGCGCACCCCACCAATCGGCAGCACGTGCCCGGTGAGGGTCAGTTCGCCGGTCATGGCCACGCCTTTTTTCGGCGCCTGGTTGCGAGCCAGGGACAGCAAGGCGCTGGCCATGGTCACCCCGGCACTCGGACCGTCCTTGGGGGTGGCGCCTTCCGGTACGTGCAAGTGAACGAAGGCTTCGTCGAAGAACTTCGGATCGCCGCCAAACTGCTTCAAATGCGAGCTGACGTAGCTGTGGGCGATTTCCGCTGACTCTTTCATCACCTCCCCCAGTTGCCCGGTGAGCTTGAAGCCGCGATTGAGCGTATGGATGCGCGTCGCTTCGATCGGCAGCGTCGCGCCGCCCATGCTGGTCCAGGCCAGGCCGGTAATCACACCGATGCCGGACAGCACTTGCTCGTTGCGGAACACCGGCTTGCCCAGCGATGCCTCAAGGTCCTTGGGCCCGAGCTTGATCACGGCTTTCGGGTCATCGATCAGTTTCATCACCGCCTTGCGCACCAGCTTGCCCAGCTGTTTCTCCAGCTGCCGCACCCCGGCTTCACGGGCATAACCGTCGATCAGGGCCTTGAGGGCGCTGTCGGTGATATTCAGGCTGCCTTTGGACACGCCGGCCTTGGCCAGTTGTTTGGGCCACAAATGGCGCTTGGCGATGGCGACCTTCTCTTCGGTGATATAGCCGGACAGGCGAATCACTTCCATCCGGTCCAGCAGCGGGCCAGGGATCGAGTCCAGGGTGTTGGCGGTGCACACGAAGAGCACTTTCGACAGGTCCAGGCGCAGGTCCAGGTAGTGATCGAGGAATTCGACGTTCTGCTCCGGGTCGAGGGTTTCCAGCAAGGCCGAGGCCGGATCGCCCTGGTAGCTCTGACCCATCTTGTCGATCTCGTCGAGCATGATCACCGGGTTCATCACTTCGACATCTTTAAGCGCCTGCACCAGCTTGCCCGGTTGAGCACCGATGTAGGTGCGCCGATGGCCCTTGATTTCGGCTTCATCGCGCATGCCGCCGACGCTGAAACGGTAGAACGGCCGACCCAGGGTTTCGGCGATGGACTTGCCAACACTGGTCTTGCCCACCCCCGGCGGCCCCACCAGCAGCACGATGGAGCCGCTGATTTCGCCTTTATAGGCACCCACGGCGAGAAACTCGAGGATGCGGTCCTTGATGTCCCCCAGCCCGGCATGGTGCTGGTCGAGCACCTTGCGCGCGTGCTTGAGGTCGAGCTTGTCCTGGCCATACACGCCCCACGGCACCGACGTCGCCCAATCGAGGTAATTGCGGGTGACCGCGTATTCCGGCGAGCCGGTTTCCAGGATCGAGAGCTTGTTCATTTCCTCTTCGATGCGCTTTTGCGCCTGGGCCGGCAAGTCCTTGCCCTCCAGCCGTTGCTCGAATTGTTCGATATCGGCGCTGCGATCGTCCTTGGTCAGCCCCAGCTCCTGCTGGATGACCTTCAACTGCTCCTTGAGGAAGAATTCGCGCTGATGCTCGCCAATCTTGTTGTTGACCTCGGCAGAAATCTCCTTCTGCAGCCGCGCGACTTCAACTTCCTTGCGCAGCATCGGCAGCACTTTTTCCATGCGCTTGAGCATGGGGACGCAATCGAGCACTTCCTGCAACTCACTGCCGGTGGCCGAGGTGAGCGCGGCGGCAAAGTCAGTCAGGGGCGACGGGTCGTTGGGGCTGAAGCGGTTGAGATAGTTCTTCAGCTCTTCGCTGTACAGTGGATTGAGTGGAAGCAGTTCCTTGATCGCATTGATCAACGCCATGCCATAAGCCTTGACCTCGTCGGTCGGCTCGCTTGGCTGATGCGGGTATTCGACTTCCACCAGGTACGGTGGGCGATGGTGCTTGAGCCAGGTGCGGATGCGCACGCGGGTCAGGCCCTGGGCAACGAACTGCAGTTTGCCGCCTTCGCGACTGGCGTGGTGCACCTTGACCAGCGTGCCATACAGCGGCAGCGCTGAGGTGTCGAAGTGGCGCGGATCTTCCTGGGGCGTGTCCATGAAAAACAGCGCCAGGGAATGGTGTTCGGATTTGGCGACCAATTCCAGGGTTTCAGCCCAGGGTTCCTCATTGACAATGACCGGCAGCACCTGAGCCGGGAAGAACGGGCGATTGTGGATTGGAATGATGTAGACCTTGTCCGGCAGGTTTTGGCCGGGCAGGGCCAGGCCGGTGCCGGAGGAGGTGTGTTCGATATGTTCGGAGTCGGCGTAATCGTTCGTGGCTTCAGTAGAGTGCTGGTCGCTCATGGGGCACCTGCGCAATGGAGTATGGGTCTTAGATGGGGCAGGTGAGGGGTGGTTTCAATGGTGGGCGATTGTTAGCTGTTATTTCATTGCAAGGCATTCAGCCTCGTGACAGGTTCGGTGCGGGCCTGTTGCCGGACCCGCACCGATGGTTCAGGCGACCCTGTTCAAATCGTTATGGCGCGTCTCCTTCAGGCACAGCACCGCGATCACGCTGAGCACTGCGGCCCCCGAGACATAACCACCGACGTAGCTCAAACCGCCCATTGCCACCAGTTTCTGGGCAAAGAACGGGGCGGCCGAAGCGCCGACGATGCCGCCCAGGTTGTAGGCGGCCGAGGCGCCGGTATAGCGCACATGGGTGGGAAACAGCTCCGGTAGCAGGGCGCCCATGGGGGCGAAGGTCACGCCCATCAGAAACAGCTCGATGCACAGGAACAGCGCCACGCCCAAGGTTGTGCCCTGGGTCAGCAAGGGCTCCATGAGGAAACCCGAGGCAATTGCCAGTACGCCCCCGATAAGCAATATCGGTTTGCGCCCGTAGCGGTCGCTGGCCCAGGCCGACAGCGGCGTCGCGGCGGCCATGAACAGCACCGCAAAGCACAGCAGGCCGAGGAAGGTTTCGCGGCTGTAGCCGAGGGTGGACACACCGTAGCTCAGGGAAAACACGGTCGAGATGTAGAACAGCGCATAACACACCACCATCGCCGCGGCACCCAGCAACGTCGGCGCCCAGTACTGGCTGAACAGCTCGACCAGCGGAACTTTCACCCGTTCCTGGCGGGCCATGGCATCGGCGAAGACGGGTGTTTCATGAAGCTTGAGGCGCACATAGAGGCCGACGATCACCAGCACCGCACTGAGCAGGAACGGGATGCGCCAGCCCCAGGAACGGAACTGCTCGTCGTCCAGGGTCATGGCCAGGGTCAGGAACAACCCGTTGGCCGCCAGAAAGCCGATCGAGGGCCCCAGTTGGGGAAACATACCGAACCAAGCGCGTTTGCCCTTGGGCGCGTTCTCGGTGGCGAGCAACGCTGCGCCACCCCATTCACCGCCCAGGCCCAACCCCTGGCCAAAACGCAGCACGCACAACAGGATCGGCGCCCAGGCGCCAATACTGGCGTAACCGGGCAGTACGCCGATCAGCGTGGTACACACACCCATCAGCAGCAGGGACGCCACCAGCGTGGACTTGCGCCCGATCCGGTCGCCGAAGTGGCCGAACAGCGCCGAACCCAGCGGGCGAGCGAGGAATGCGATGCCGAACGTCAGGAAGGACGAGAGCATTTGTGCCGTGCCTGAGGTTTGCGGGAAGAACACCGGCCCGATCACCAGGGCCGCAGCCGTGGCGTAGACGTAGAAGTCATAGAACTCGATGGCCGTGCCGATGAAGCTTGCGGTCGCCACGCGGGTGGCGGAGTTCGTTGGCGGGGCAGACACAGCTTCGTTGCAAGTGGTCGTTGTCATGCGGTTATCCCTGACAGTCAAGTGCTCCGTTGGAGCTAATTATTATGGTCGAACTCCCTCGGCCCGCTGGCGCGCGCTGGATAAGCGGGTTGAGTATAGGAAGGGGGCTAACGATTCAACAAGAGAGCCCGTACACAATAGTGGCGCTTGCGCACAACCCTGTGGCGAGGGCTTAGGACGCCAGCGGCACCGAACTGTTGTGCCACACCAGCACCTGGCTGACGCGGTTATCCACGGTTTCGATGATTTCCAGCCGATAGCGGCCGATCTTCAGGCAGACCGGGCTTTCGGGAATGGTCTCCAGTGCTTCGGTCACCAGGCCGTTGAGGGTCTTGGGGCCTTCGCAAGGCAGGTGCCAGCCCAGGGTCCTGTTCAGTTCGCGGATCGACGCGGCGCCATCGATCATGAGGCGTCCATCAGGCTGGGGATGGACGTGGGGGTTGTCGAGGCTGTGCTCGCTTTCGAACTCCCCGACGATTTCTTCAAGGATGTCTTCCAGGGTGACAATGCCCAGCACTTCGCCATATTCGTCCACCACCATGCCCAGGCGCCGTTGCTGCTTGTGGAAGTTCAGCAATTGCAGCTGCAGTGGCGTGCTTTCGGGAACGAAGTAGGGTTCGTGGCAGGCAGCCAGCAGCGCTTCCTGGGTCAGGCTCGCATCCTTGAGCAGGTGGCGGATCTGGCGGGTGTTGAGCACCGCTTCGACCTGGTTGATGTCGCTGTGAAACACCGGCAGGCGAGTGCGGCGGTTCAGGCGCAACTGTTCAATGATGTCGCCGATGGGGTCGTCGAGGTTAATGCCATCGACCTCACTGCGGGGCACGAGAATATCGTTGACGGTAATGTTGTCCAGGGCATGGATGCCGGAAACCGGATGCGGCCGACCGCTGTTGTGTTCGGGTTCGTGATCGTTGCGCACGGGTGTGGGCATTTCATCGTCGTTTTGCTGTACCACGCTTGCCTGGCGGGCAAACGGACGCAACAGCAATTGACTGATGCCATTCAACAGCCAGGCAAATGGATAAAGAATCTTCAAGGGTACGCCAAGCAAGGCGTTGCCCAGCGCCAATACCGCGTCGGGATGGCGGGTGGCCAGGTTGCGCGGCAGGTAATCGGCAAAGACCAGCAGAGCCGCGCTGGTACCGAGCCAGGCTACCAAGGGGCCGTGTTGCAGCCAGGTAAAAATTGCCAGCAGTGTTCCGATCACCACCGCGAGGGCGCGGCAGAGGGTATTGCACAGAATCAGACTGTCCCGGGGGAAACTCAGCTTCGCCAGCGGTTTGTCACCGGCGCGCGAAGCCTTGCGTTGGGCCAGCAAATGCTGCTGGGCGGCTTCGATGGCCGTGAACAGGGCGGACCAGAGGATCAGCACGACCAGTACAGCGAACAGCGGGCCCACGGGCAACATATCCATCAGAGGCGTCCGTCAGACATGCAGAATGTATTCACGAACCAGCTTGCTGCCGAAGTACGCCAGCATCAGCAGGCAGAAACCGGCCAGGGTCCAGCGAATGGCTTTATGGCCGCGCCAGCCCAGACGATTTCGGCCCCACAGCAGTACGCTGAACACCACCCACGCCAGGCACGCCAGCAGGGTTTTGTGCACCAGGTGCTGGGCGAACAGGTTTTCGACGAACAGCCAGCCAGAGATCAGCGACAGCGACAGCAGCGTCCAGCCGGCCCAGAGGAAGCCGAACAACAGGCTTTCCATGGTCTGCAAGGGCGGGAAGTTGCGGATCAGCCCGGAAGGGTGCTTGTGCTTGAGCTGGTGATCCTGCACCAGCAGCAGCAAGGCCTGGAACACCGCGATGGTGAACAGGCCGTAAGCGAGGATCGAGAGCAGGATGTGGGCCAGGATGCCCGGTTCTTCATCGATGATCTGTACCGTGCCCGACGGCGCGAATTGCGCCAGCAGCACCGTGGCCAGGCCCAGCGGGAAAAGCAGCACCAGCAGGTTTTCCACCGGGATGCGTGAACAGGCCAGCAGCGTCAGGGCGATCACGGCCACGGCAATGAGGCTGGCGGCGTTGAAGAAGTCCAGGCCCAGGCCAATGGGCGTCATCAGGTGGGTATAAAGGCTGGCCGCGTGGCCGAGCACCGCCAGCACGCCAAGCATGACCAGCAGGCGTTTGTTCGCCTTGGCGCCGGTGGCCAGGCGGGAGCCTTGATAGAGGGTCGCAGCGGCATAAAGACAAGCGGCGGCGAGGGAGGCAAGCAAACTGGGTGACAAGGGGAGCATAAATCCTGTTAGGCAGGCCCGAAAGGCGCTGAGTTTGGCATAGAATCCCCATCGCACGAAAGACCAGCGCAACTGACGGCGAGGTGTGCGCCGGGCGCAGTCTTCGCTATAATCCGCGACCTGCCCACGCCGCAGGCTCGCCGAGCACATTTTTTACGGTCTGGGCCGCCATTATCCCGGTCTTATCTGGGCCTGAAAGGATCGCGCATGTTTGAAAACCTAACCGACCGTCTCTCGCAGACGCTGCGCCATGTCACCGGCAAGGCGAAGCTGACCGAGGACAATATCAAAGACACCCTGCGCGAAGTGCGCATGGCGTTGCTCGAAGCCGACGTCGCCCTGCCGGTGGTCAAGGACTTCGTCAATTCGGTCAAGGAACGCGCCGTCGGCGCCGAGGTGTCGCGCAGCCTGACGCCGGGCCAGGCGTTCGTGAAGATCGTCCAGGCCGAACTCGAAAGCCTGATGGGCGCCGCCAACGAAGACCTGAACCTGAGCGCCGTGCCGCCAGCGGTGGTGCTGATGGCCGGCCTGCAGGGCGCGGGCAAGACCACCACGGCCGGCAAGCTGGCGCGCTTCCTTAAAGAGCGCAAGAAGAAGTCGGTGATGGTGGTGTCCGCGGACATCTATCGCCCGGCGGCGATCAAACAGCTCGAAACCCTGGCCAACGACATCGGCGTGACGTTCTTCCCGTCCGACCTGAGCCAGAAGCCGGTGGACATCGCCCAGGCGGCTATTAAAGAAGCAAAACTGAAATTCATCGACGTGGTCATCGTCGATACCGCCGGTCGCCTGCACATCGACGAAGAGATGATGGGCGAGATCAAGGCGTTGCATGCCGCGATCAACCCGGTGGAAACCCTGTTCGTGGTCGATGCCATGACCGGCCAGGACGCGGCCAACACCGCCAAGGCGTTCGGTGATGCGCTGCCGCTGACCGGCGTGATCCTGACCAAGGTCGACGGTGATGCCCGTGGCGGTGCCGCGCTGTCGGTCCGTGCCATCACTGGCAAGCCGATCAAGTTCATCGGTATGGGCGAGAAGAGCGAAGCGCTCGAGCCGTTCCATCCCGAGCGTATTGCCTCGCGGATCCTCGGCATGGGCGACGTGCTCAGCCTGATCGAGCAGGCCGAGCAGACCCTCGACAAGGACAAGGCCGACAAACTGGCCAAGAAGCTGAAGAAGGGCAAGGGCTTCGACCTCGAAGACTTCCGCGATCAGCTGCAACAAATGAAGAACATGGGCGGCCTCGGCGGCCTCATGGATAAACTGCCGAGCATCGGGGGCGTGAACCTGGCGCAGATGGGCAATGCCCAGGGCGCGGCTGAAAAGCAGTTCAAGCAGATGGAAGCCATCATCAACTCCATGACCCCGGCCGAGCGCCGCGACCCTGAGCTGATCAGCGGTTCGCGCAAACGCCGCATCGCTATGGGGTCCGGTACCCAGGTGCAGGACATCGGTCGCTTGATCAAGCAGCACAAGCAGATGCAGAAGATGATGAAGAAATTCTCCGCCAAGGGCGGGATGGCCAAGATGATGCGCGGCATGGGCGGTATGTTGCCCGGCGGCGGCATGCCGAAAATGTAAAGAATCTGCGCCGGCTGTCATGCCGGCGTTGCCCCGCACGGATGCGGGGATCTCCAGCAAACCCGTGCTGCACGGGAGCTGACCTGCCGTTTTTCATGACGGCTCTATGGCAAATCTTGATCGCATGGCGCCAGGCGCCGGAAAAAGACATTTGCAAAAGTCCGGATATTCCTTAGAATATGCGGCCTTTCGGGCACCTATGCCCGCTGTGCATTTAGATTTGCAGCACCGACTACAGGAACGATGTTCACATGCTAACAATCCGTCTTGCCCTTGGCGGCTCCAAAAAGCGCCCGTTTTACCACCTGACCGTAACCGACAGCCGCAACCCGCGTGACGGTTCCCACAAGGAGCAGGTTGGTTTCTTCAACCCTGTTGCCCGTGGTCAGGAAGTTCGTCTGTCCGTGAACCAAGAGCGCGTAGCCTACTGGCTGAGCGTTGGTGCACAACCTTCTGAGCGTGTTGCTCAGTTGTTGAAGGAATCGGCTAAGGCTGCGGCCTGAGCAATATGAACGCGACGCCAAAAGATGCTGATGATTTGATCGTTGTCGGCAAAATCTATTCTGTTCATGGCGTTCGCGGCGAAGTGAAGGTGTATTCCTTTACTGATCCGATCAAAAACCTGTTGGACTACAAAACCTGGACGCTCAAGCGCGAAGGTAGCGTGAAACAGGTTGAGCTGGTCAGCGGACGTGGGAACGACAAGTTCCTGGTCGCAAAGCTCAAGGATCTCGATGATCGTGAAGAAGCGCGTCTTCTGGCCGGTTTTGAGATCTGCGTGCCACGCAACCTGTTCCCTGAACTGACCGACGGCGAGTACTACTGGTACCAGCTGGTGGGTCTGAAGGTCATCGACCACCTCGGGCAATTGCTCGGGAAAATCGATCACCTGCTCGAGACCGGTTCGAACGATGTCATGGTGGTCAAGCCTTGCGTCGGCAGCCTGGATGATCGCGAACGCCTGTTGCCCTATACCGAGCAATGCGTGTTGGCCGTCGACCTTGCAGCAGGCGAGATGAAGGTGGAATGGGATGCGGATTTCTAAACGTGGCTAATTTGCGCGTTGAAGTCATCACGTTGTTTCCCGAGATGTTTTCCGCCATCAGCGAGTACGGCATAACCAGCCGCGCGGTGAAACAGGAGCTGTTGCAGCTTACCTGTTGGAATCCGCGGGACTACACCACGGATCGGCATCACACTGTGGACGATCGCCCGTTTGGCGGTGGTCCGGGCATGGTGATGAAGATCAAGCCCCTGGAAGACGCTCTGGTTCAGGCCAGAACCGCAGCCGGGGAGGGCGCGAAGGTGATTTACCTGTCGCCCCAAGGCCGTCAGCTGACTCAGTCGGCGGTACGCGAGCTGGCAAATTCGGATGCATTGATCCTGATTGCCGGCCGTTATGAAGGCATTGACGAGCGTTTTATTGAAGCTCATGTCGATGAAGAGTGGTCGATTGGCGACTATGTACTGTCTGGCGGCGAGCTGCCGGCGATGGTCCTGATCGATGCGGTTACACGACTGCTGCCTGGAGCTTTAGGGCATGCAGATTCCGCCGAGGAAGATTCCTTTACGGATGGTCTGCTGGATTGCCCGCACTACACCCGACCGGAGGTGTATGCGGATCAGCGTGTTCCCGACGTGTTGCTAAGTGGCAACCACGCGCACATCCGGCGTTGGCGTTTACAGCAGTCCCTTGGTCGGACCTATGAACGACGCGCCGATCTTCTGGAAAGCCGCTCGCTTTCTGGAGAAGAGAAGAAGCTGCTCGAGGAATATATCCGCGAGCGGGACGATAGTTCACAACGTATCGATGGTAAGTCCGACGACTTGCCTTAGGAGCACAGCATGACTAACAAAATCATTCTTGCACTCGAAGCAGAGCAGATGACCAAAGAAATCCCTACCTTTGCCCCGGGCGACACCATTGTCGTTCAGGTGAAAGTGAAGGAAGGCGACCGTTCGCGTCTGCAAGCGTTCGAAGGCGTTGTTATCGCCAAGCGTAACCGCGGCGTAAACAGTGCATTCACCGTTCGTAAAATCTCCAACGGTGTTGGCGTAGAGCGTACTTTCCAGACCTACAGCCCGCAAATCGACAGCATGGCTGTCAAGCGTCGCGGTGACGTACGTAAAGCCAAGCTGTACTACCTGCGTGACCTGTCCGGTAAAGCAGCTCGCATCAAGGAAAAACTGGCTTAAGTCCAGCTTCCGATGCAAAAAAAGCAGCCTGCGGGCTGCTTTTTTGTTGCCTGCGATTTGGTCTTTGAGCACCCTGCATCTCATCATTTCCATTTCGATGCCGCGTACGCACGCATCCCTCATGAGTTTTTATGCCAGCCATTGATCACCCGCTGATAGACCAGTTTCTCGACGCCCTGTGGCTGGAGAAGGGGCTGTCCGACAACACCCGCGATGCCTATCGCAGCGACTTGGCGCTGTTCAATGGCTGGTTGCAGGAACAAGGCCTGGAGCTGGCCAATGCCGGGCGAGAGTTGATCCTCGATCACCTGGCGTGGCGTCTGGAGCAGAACTACAAGCCGCGCTCGACCGCACGTTTTCTCTCGGGTTTGCGTGGGTTTTATCGTTATTTACTGCGGGAAAAGCTGATTGCGGTGGATCCGACCTTGCGCGTGGAGATGCCGCAGCTGGGGCGACCGTTACCCAAGTCCCTGTCTGAAGCTGATGTAGAGGCGCTGCTGGCGGCGCCGGATCTCAGCGAGGCCATCGGTCAGCGCGACCGGGCCATGCTGGAGGTTTTGTACGCGTGCGGCCTGCGGGTCACCGAGCTGATCAGTCTCACGCTGGAGCAGGTCAACCTGCGTCAAGGCGTGCTGCGGGTGATGGGCAAAGGCAGCAAGGAGCGTCTGGTGCCGATGGGCGAAGAGGCAATCGTCTGGGTCGAGCGCTACATGCGCGATGCGCGTCATGAACTGCTGGGCGGGCGTCCCAGTGACGTGCTGTTTCCCAGCCTGCGCGGCGAGCAGATGACTCGCCAGACCTTCTGGCACCGCATCAAGCACCAGGCCAAGGTGGCTGGGATCGGCAAGTCACTGTCCCCACACACCTTGCGCCATGCCTTCGCCACGCACCTGCTCAACCACGGCGCCGACTTGCGTGTGGTGCAGATGCTGCTGGGCCACAGCGACCTGTCCACCACTCAGATCTACACCCACGTCGCTCGGGCGCGGTTGCAGGATCTGCACGCCAAGCATCACCCCCGAGGCTGAATGAAGATCCCTGGATTGATGAGTACCCGATAGCCCATGTGGGAGCGAGCCTGCTCGCGATGACGGTGGCGCATTCAAAATCAATGCAAGCTCACCCACCGCTATCGCGAGCAGGCTCGCTCCCACAGGGAGTTGTGGTGAGCGCCAGATAGGTGAACCCACGCCAGCACACAGAAAAAAGGCATCCATATGCCTTGTATCACCGGCATTCGGCCATGCGGGCCTTATGTGGTAGGCTTTGCCGGTTTGCACAGTGGGCGGTTGGAACCCGAATCTGCCGGTCGGCGTTCCCCGTCCCATTTGTCCGTCTCAGGAGCTCCCATGCGTTTGATCCAGATGTTCACCGCCGCCGCCATTGCGTTGGCCAGTACTGTTGCCATCGCCGACGACGCGGCCGACAAGGCTATCCGCAAGAGCCTGGAAAACCTTCAGATGGAGGTGCCGATCGAAACCATCACCGCCAGCCCCATGTCCGGCCTGTATGAAGTCAAGCTCCAGGGCAGCCGCGTGCTCTACGCCAGCGCCGACGGTCAGTACATCGTCCAGGGCAACCTGTTCGAGCTCAAGGGTGGCAAGCCGGTCAACCTCACCGAGAAGACCGAGCGCCAGGGCATTTCCAAGCTGATCAACGGCATTCCTGTTGCCGAAACCGTGGTTTACCCGGCGGTCGGCGAAACCAAGTCCCACATCACCGTTTTCACCGACACCACCTGCCCGTATTGCCACAAGCTGCACGCCGAAGTGCCGGAGCTGAACAAGCGCGGCATCGAAGTGCGCTATGTGGCGTTTCCGCGCCAGGGCCTGGGTTCACCGGGTGATGAGCAGTTGCAGGCGGTCTGGTGCTCCAAGGACAAAAAAGCGGCCATGGACAAGATGGTCGATGGCAAGGAAATCAAGGCCGCCAAGTGCGAAAACCCGGTTTCCAAGCAGTTCGCCCTCGGTCAGTCCATCGGTGTGAACGGTACGCCGGCCATCGTTTTGGCGGACGGCCAGGTGATTCCGGGCTACCAGCCGGCGCCACAAGTCGCCAAACTGGCCCTTGGTGCCAAATGATCATGGGCAGTGCGTTTGTGAAGATCACGGCTCGGCGAAAACCTTCGTCGGGCCGTTAAACACAAAGTCGCGTTGCTGCGCGGCTGTATTTCACGGCCGACCTTGCGTCGGCCGTTTCATGGGGAGTCAAGAGTGAATCCGGTCAAAGTAGGCATCTGTGGGTTAGGTACCGTCGGTGGCGGCACCTTCAACGTACTTCAGCGCAACGCCGAGGAAATTGCTCGTCGTGCCGGGCGTGGAATCGAAGTGGCACAAATTGCCATGCGCACGCCAAAGCCTCAGTTCCAGACGACCGGTATTGCGATTACCAACGATGTCTTCGAAGTGGCCACGAACCCTGAGATCGACATCGTCATAGAGCTGATGGGCGGCTATACCGTTGCCCGCGAGCTGGTACTCAAGGCCATCGAGAATGGCAAGCATGTGGTCACCGCGAACAAGGCGCTTATCGCTGTTCACGGTAATGAGATTTTCGCCAAGGCGCGGGAAAAGGGCGTGATCGTTGCGTTTGAAGCCGCCGTGGCCGGTGGCATTCCGGTGATCAAGGCGATTCGTGAAGGCCTTTCGGCCAACCGCATCAACTGGGTCGCCGGGATCATCAACGGCACCGGGAACTTCATTCTCACCGAGATGCGCGAAAAGGGTCGCACCTTCGAAGACGTGCTCGCCGAGGCCCAGGCCCTGGGTTACGCAGAAGCCGATCCGACCTTTGACGTGGAAGGCATCGACGCGGCGCACAAGCTGACGATCCTGGCGTCCATCGCCTTTGGTATTCCGCTGCAATTCGACAAGGCCTACACCGAAGGCATCACCAAGCTGACCACCGCTGACGTGAACTACGCTGAAGCCTTGGGCTACCGCATCAAGCACCTGGGCGTAGCCCGTAGCACGGCCAGTGGCATTGAGCTGCGCGTGCACCCGACCTTGATCCCGGCCGATCGCCTGATCGCCAACGTCAACGGCGTGATGAACGCTGTGATGGTCAACGGCGACGCCGCGGGCTCCACGCTGTTCTACGGTGCTGGCGCCGGCATGGAACCGACCGCTTCCTCGGTGGTGGCCGACCTGGTGGATGTGGTGCGTGCGATGACCTCCGACCCGGAGAACCGTGTGCCGCACCTGGCTTTCCAGCCGGACTCGCTGTCGGATCATCCGATTCTTCCGATCGAAGCATGCGAAAGTGCCTACTACCTGCGTATCCAGGCCAAGGACCACCCAGGGGTACTGGCTCAGGTGGCGAGCATCCTTTCGGAGCGCGGCATCAACATCGAGTCGATCATGCAGAAGGAAGTCGAGGAACACGATGGCCTGGTGCCGATGATCCTGCTGACCCACCGAGTGGTCGAGCAGCGCATCAACGACGCGATCACCGCGTTGGAGGCTCTCCAGGGCGTCGTCGGGCCGGTGGTCCGTATCCGCGTCGAGCATTTGAATTGAAGCAGCTACAAGCTCCAAGCTAAAAGCTGCAAGTTAAATCAATACAGCTGCAAGCCATGAGCTGCAAGCTACAAATAAAAGCCCGGCTGCTTTTAACTTGTAGCTTGCAGCTTGACGCTCGAAGCTCAAACCAAAGGTTTGCCCCCATGCGCTATATCAGCACCCGCGGCCAGGCACCGGCCCTGAATTTCGAAGATGTCCTGCTGGCCGGCCTGGCCACGGACGGCGGCCTCTATGTGCCGGAAAACCTGCCGCGTTTCACTCAGGAAGAGATCGCCTCCTGGGCCGGCTTGCCGTATCACGAGCTGGCCTTCCGGGTCATGCGCCCGTTTGTCACCGGCAGCATCCCGGACGCCGACTTCAAGAAAATCCTGGAAGAGACCTATGGCGTCTTTTCCCACAACGCCATCGCGCCGTTGCGTCAGCTCAACGGTAACGAATGGGTGATGGAGCTGTTCCACGGCCCGACCCTGGCTTTCAAGGACTTCGCCCTGCAATTGCTCGGTCGTCTGCTGGACTACGTGCTGCAAAAGCGTGGCGAGCGTGTCGTGATTGTCGGTGCCACTTCCGGCGATACCGGTTCGGCCGCCATCGAAGGCTGCAAGCATTGCGAGAACGTCGACATTTTCATCCTGCACCCGCACAACCGTGTCTCGGAAGTGCAGCGTCGGCAGATGACGACGATTTTCGGCGATAACATCCATAACATCGCCATCGAAGGCAACTTCGATGACTGCCAGGAAATGGTCAAGGCCAGTTTTGCCGACCAGAGCTTCCTCAAAGGTACGCGGCTGGTCGCAGTGAACTCGATCAACTGGGCGCGGATCATGGCCCAGATCGTTTATTACTTCCACGCGGCCCTGCAACTGGGCGGCCCGGCCCGTTCGGTATCGTTCTCGGTGCCTACGGGTAACTTCGGCGATATCTTTGCCGGTTATCTGGCGCGCAACATGGGGCTGCCGATCAACCAGTTGATCGTCGCCACCAACCGCAACGACATCCTGCACCGCTTCATGAGCGGCAACCAGTACGTCAAGGAAACCCTGCACGCTACGCTGTCGCCGTCCATGGACATCATGGTGTCGTCGAACTTCGAGCGCTTGCTGTTCGACCTGCACGGTCGCAATGGCGCGGCAATTGCCGGCCTGATGGACAGCTTCCGGCAGGGCGGTGGTTTCAGCGTCGAGCCTGAGCGCTGGACCGAAGCGCGCAAGCTGTTTGACTCCCTGGCGGTGGATGATGCGCAAACCTGCGAGACCATTGCCGAGGTGTTCGAGCAGAGCGGTGAATTGCTCGATCCACATACGGCCATCGGTGTGAGAGCCGCTCGTGAGTGCCGTCGCAGTCTGGACATTCCGATGGTGATCCTGGGCACTGCTCATCCGGTCAAGTTTCCGGAAGCGGTGGAGAAGGCCGGTGTAGGAAAAGCGCTCGAACTACCCGCACATCTTTCTGATTTGTTTGAGCGAGATGAGCGTTGCACCGTGTTGCCCAATGACTTGAAAGCCGTGCAGGCCTTTGTCAGTCAGCATGGCAACCGCGGCAAGCCTCTCTGAGCGCTGAAACCTGTCACATTTTGAAGCCCGTCTCCTGACGGGCTTTCTTGTTTCTGCATGCCAAACTGATCGGGTTTTCGCCCTTGGAGGGACGGGCGAGTAATCTCGAAGGATATGCAGATGTTGTTTTTTATCAGACGCAAACCAGCCCTGGGCTGGATGATGGGCCTGGTCCTGGTGTATTGGGCACTGGGGGTGGACGCCGCACAGTTGGCGACCTACGAAACGCCACCGTTCGGCCCCGGCGAACGGTTGGTGCTGGATCCGCAGGAATTGAAATGGATCGAGCAAAACCCGCAGGTCATCGTGGCCTCGATGCAGTTTCCGTTGTACCTGTTCAAGAATGAGCATGGGCAGTGGAACGGCCTGAACAACGACATTCTCCAGCGTATTGCGCGCATGACAGGCCTTGAGTTTGTGCATCGGGAGTCGTTCTCCCCTGAACAATTGCTGGCGATGCTGGAAAACGCAGAGGCCGACATGACGACCACGCTGGCGATGAACGACGAACGCAGGGATTTTCTGAGCTTCAGCCACGCCTTTGGCGGTTCCGGCTGGGTATTCGTCGGGCGCGACGGGGAGTCCGTCCCCGATTCGCTGGAGCAGCTCAATGGCAAGATCCTGGCATTGCCGGCACGGCATGCATTGGAGGCGCAGATCCGGCGCGACTACCCTGCCATCGAGTTGCGCACGGTCAAGACTTACGGGGAAGCGAGGGCCCTGGTGGAGAGCCGGGAGGCCCACGCCACCATTGAAAACGAAACCGGGGTGCACCTTTATCCGGCGGGACAATTGCGCGTAGGAAGAAGTCTGGAGGGCAAGTGGGAACCGGACTATCTGGCCGTGCGTCAGGATCTGCTTCCATTACTGAGTATTTTGAACAAGGCGCTGGAAGCTTTTCCGGCCGAAGAAATGCGGGCGCTGCGTTCCAAATGGATGGCCGGTATCGCCCCTGGCCAGGCGCCATCGGTCTGGTTGCGGATTTCCCGCTGGGGTTATTGGTGTGTGACGGTGGTCGTGTTGTTCGCTCTGCTGTCCCTGCTCTGGAACCGCCGCCTGCAGATACAAATCGACCAGCGCCTCAAGGCCGAGGCTGTCCTCAATGATCAGTTGATGCTCCAGAGGGCCTTGATGGATGCCATTCCCGATCCGATCTTCATTCGTGACCTGGAAGGGCGCCTGATCATGTGCAACAAGAGTTACGAAGAGCAGTTCGCGACGCGCTTTGAAAAGTTGCGGGGGACCCGGCTGACGGATTCCGCGGTGTTCCCGCCGGCGACTGCCGAGCTGCTGCATGGAGAGGTCATGGAGCAACTGCGAACCGGCCAGTCCCGGTTCGTCGATCGTCAACTGATGTTCAGGAGTGGATTACGCAAAATCTATCATTGGTCGGTGCCTTTTTATGGGGCCGATGGGCAGTTGCGCGGTTTGCTGGGAGGCTGGATCGATGTCGGGCGCCGGTGGAACCGCGCTGAGCCATTGCTGGCTTGATGCAGGCTGCTCGTGAGGAAATTTCTTCAAGCGGTAGCTGTTGTTTGCCTGTCATATTGGACGCGCATGCTCGGTTGAACGACGTCGAGGTGTACCGGCTCGGTATGCGAACGAACTTTCTGCTGCGGCCCACGGTCATTTACTGTGAATACGCAGTTGTTTTCGGACTATTGAAGGGTGAGCGAATGGAAAGTATCAGCCTATTGCTGGGTGAGGCTTTGAGCCCGTATCAGGTGACGCTGACTCCCTCTGGCGCCAGGGGCGAGTGTCTGGTAACGCTGAAGAATGCCTCCGGGGCCATCATGGTCGAACGTATGTTCAACCAAGCGCAATTGACCGACAGACGCCAACTGACGGACGTGGTCGATGGCCTGCACCGCGACGTGCTGATTGCCGAGGGCCGACTTGAGCCCTGTGTGATCGCGGCGCTGCGTAATCTGGCACGTGACAAGGTGATGGCTCTCCCGAATTGAACACTATTTCGTGGGAACCTTCCTACGTCCTGATGAGTCAGACCCTTTACCAGCAAGATCAAGCATTGTGCTCCGGTGCTTGTCGCTTGTTGTACGGACCTGAATGGTCACGTTTAACCCCGAGTTGTCTCCCCACTTCTCGGGGTTTCTTTTTGCCCGGCGTTTAAGGTTTTAGCGTGCTCTGGCGCTGAGCGATGCCGAACCCTTGTGGGAGCGAGCCTGCTCGCGATTGCGGAGTGTCAGTCAATATCAAGTCGACTGAACCGACGCTATCGCGAGCAGGCTCGCTCCCACAGTTGATCTTCAGTGGCCACAGACTTTCGTTCACCGCATCAAATGGCGCCGTCGATGCGCAGTTGGGCGATCTGCTGTGCATCATAGCCAAGCTCGCCTAGCACTTGGGCATTGTGCTCACCCAGCGTCGGTCCCACCCATTCAGAGGTGCCCGGGGTGTCGGAGAGTTTCGGGACGATGCCCGGCATCTTGAACGCCTTGCCGTCCGGCAGCTTGGCCTGGAGAAACATTTCCCGGGCCAGGAACTGCGGATCGCTGAACATATCTTCGGCACTGAAAATCCGACTGGCCGGCACTCCCGCCTGGTTCAAATGCTCGATAACGGTATCGAGCGGGAGTGAATTGACCCAGCGATCAATGACCCCGTACAGCTCATCGCGGCGGCTGTCGCGCCCGTCATTGCTGGCCAGTTGGGGGTCATTGGCCAGATCCTCACGACCGATGACCTGCATGAAGCGCTTGAAGATCGCGTCGCCGTTGGCGCCAATCTGCACGTGCTTGCCATCGGCACTGGTGTGGATCGACGACGGGGTGATGCCGGGCATGATGTTGCCGGTGCGCTCACGGATGAAACCGAACACATCGAACTCCGGCACCATGCTTTCCATCATGGCGAAAATCGCCTCGTACAGCGCCACATCCACCACTTGCCCGGTTCCGCCGTTGACCTCGCGATGACGCAGCGCCATCAGTGCGCCAATCACGCCCCAGAGGGCGGCAATCGAATCGCCGATGGATATGCCGGTGCGCACCGGTGGCCGGTCTTCGAACCCGGTGATGTAACGCAGGCCGCCCATGGACTCGCCCACTGCGCCAAACCCGGGCTGATCTTTCATCGGACCGGTCTGACCGAAGCCCGAGAGCCGCACCATGACCAGTTTCGGGTTCAGCGCATGTAGGACTTCCCAACCCAGGCCGAGCTTTTCCAACACGCCGGGGCGAAAATTCTCGATCAGGATGTCGGCTTCGCCGATCAGCTTTTTCAGAATCGCCAGACCTTCGGGGTGCTTGAGGTTCAGGGTCAGGGATTTCTTGTTCCGCGCCTGGACGAACCACCACAAGGACGTGCCTTCATACAGCTTGCGCCATTTACGTAACGGGTCGCCGCCATCGGGCGATTCGACCTTGATCACCTCGGCACCGAATTCACCGCAGATCCGCGAGGCAAAAGGTCCGGCGATCAAGGTGCCGAGTTCGATGACTTTGACGCCCGCAAGGGGTTTGGCAGTAAGCGACATGACGGATCCTGTAGAACAAAGGCAGAACGAAAGAGCGTTTTATCATAGGCCGGCGTCAGTCGCCGCAGGTTGATGGTCGGCAATTCGTGGAATGCCCGCCTCATCGGTTAGACTTGCCGCCTTTCCTCGTATCAAGAAGCCCGTTCATGGCCCAGCCGTCCACGACCTATAAGTTTGAACTGAACCTCACCGACCTCGACCGCAGTGTGTACGAGAACGTGAAGCAGACCATCGCCCGTCATCCTTCGGAAACCGAAGAACGCATGACCGTGCGCCTGTTGGCCTACGCTTTCTGGTACAACGAGCTGCTGGCATTTGGCCGAGGTCTGTCGGATGTCGATGAACCTGCGCTGTGGGAAAAAAGCCTGGATGACCGTGTGCTGCACTGGATCGAAGTGGGCCAGCCCGACGCCGACCGCCTGACCTGGTGCTCGCGCCGCACCGAACGCACCAGCCTGCTGGCCTACGGCAGCCTGCGAGTCTGGGAAGGCAAGGTGATCCCGGCGGTAAAGAACCTCAAGAACGTCAACATCGCCGCCGTGCCCCAGGAAGTGCTGGAGACGCTCGCTAAGGACATGCCCCGCGTGATCAAGTGGGATGTGATGATCAGCGAGGGGACGATTTTCGTGACCGATGATCGCGGCCAGCATGAAGTCCAATTGCAATGGTTGCTGGGTGAGCGCGGCTGAGCCATTGACCCGGTATTGAGTGAGCCATTGTGGGAGCGGGCTTGCTCGCGAAGGCGGCAGATCAGTTTGCATTGATGTTGAATGTGCCGCCGCTTTCGCGAGCAAGCCCGCTCCCACCCAAGCTTTCCTTGCCACTACCTTCACGATTTCCAGAGAAAACTTTGTCACCCCATGCGCATAGAACCCCGCCAGCTACCCGACACCCTGCCATTCCTCGGTGACCTGCCGCCCCTGTTGACGCGCCTGTATGCGGCCCGTGGCGTGCAGTCCGAGGCTGAACTGGACAAGAGCCTGGCGCGCTTGATTCCTTATCAGCAACTCAAGGGTATCGACGCGGCCGTGGATCTGTTGGTGGTGGCGCTGGAGCAGCGCCAGCGCATCCTGATCGTCGGCGACTTCGATGCCGACGGGGCGACAGCCAGCACGGTGGGCATGTTGGGCCTGCGTTTGCTCGGTGCGGCCCATGTCGATTATCTGGTACCCAATCGCTTCGAGTATGGCTACGGACTGACCCCGGAAATTGTCGAGGTCGCCCTGACCCGTGAGCCGCAGTTGCTGATCACCGTGGACAACGGCATTTCCAGCGTCGAAGGTGTGGCAGCGGCGAAAGCGGCGGGGCTCAAGGTGCTGGTTACCGACCACCATTTGCCGGGCCTCGAACTGCCGGCGGCGGATGCCATCGTCAACCCGAACCAGCCGGGCTGTGAGTTCCCGAGCAAGGCATTGGCCGGTGTCGGTGTGATCTTTTATGTGCTGATGGCCTTGCGGGCGCGTCTGCGCAGCCTGGGCCGGTACGCCAGCAGCCCCCAGCCAAACATCGGCGAACTGCTGGATCTGGTGGCACTGGGCAGCGTGGCGGATGTGGTGCCTCTGGACGCCAACAACCGGATCCTGGTGCATCAGGGCCTGGAACGCATTCGTGCAGGGCGCGCCCGACCCGGCATCAAGGCGATCCTGGAAGTGGCCAGGCGCGATCATTCTCGTATCACTTCCACGGACCTCGGGTTTATCCTCGGCCCGCGCCTGAACGCAGCCGGGCGTCTGGACGACATGAGCCTGGGCATCGAATGCCTGCTCACTGACGATCCGGCCTTGGCGCGGGAGATGGCGGCGCAACTGGACGGCATGAACCAGGATCGCAAATCCATCGAACAGGGCATGCAGCGTGAAGCGCTGGCCCAGCTCAAGGACTTGCCGGTGGAGTCCATGCCGTTCGGTTTATGTCTGTTCGATCCTCAGTGGCACCAGGGCGTTATCGGGATCCTCGCCTCGCGGATGAAGGAGCGGTATTTCCGCCCAACCATTGCTTTTGCCGATGCCGGAGACGGCCTGCTCAAGGGCTCGGGGCGTTCGGTGCCGGGTTTTCATATTCGTGATGCCCTGAGTGTGGTGGCGGCGCAACATCCAACGCTGATCAGCAAGTATGGCGGCCACGCCATGGCCGCGGGCCTGACGTTGGCGCAAGAGAATTTTCCACTGTTCGCCGAGGCGTTCGACGCTGAAGTGCGCCGCCAATTGCGCGAAGAAGACCTGACCGGGCGCCTGTTGTCGGACGGCACCCTGGCGGTGGAAGAGTTTCACCTGGAGCTGGCTCGGGCGCTGCGTCACGCCGGGCCTTGGGGGCAGCATTTCCCGGAGCCGATGTTTCACGGTGTGTTCCAGTTGGTCGAACAGCGCGTGGTGGGCGAACGGCACCTCAAGGTCGTCCTCAAGAGCGAATGCGGCTCGGTGAAACTCGACGGTATCGCCTTCGGCATCGACCGCGATATCTGGCCAAACCCCACCGTGCGCTGGGTGGAACTGGCCTACAAACTCGACCTCAACGAGTTTCGCGGCCAGGAAACGGTGCAGTTGATGATTGCCCATATCGAACCGCGGTAGACACGCCGCCATCTTGCGTTCGTACTCTGTGGCGAGGGAGCTTGCTCCCGCTGGACGCGCCAGCGTCCCCTTGCGATGTGATGGCTGCAATGCCGGGGCTGCTTCGCAGCCCAGCGGGAGCAAGCTCCCTCGCCACAGGGGTACACCATTGCGTCACACCGTCGATTTTTAAGTTCTGAACCCTCCCGCCTCCCAGGTTGTCGACTAGGCTCTAAGCACTGCTTGATAGCCCTTGTGACGTCTTGTCGGATTTCTTTGCCCGCGGGGGCGGGTGTTGCACCTTTTGTCACTCGTCGACTTTTCAAACAGAACCCTGGAGCCTGCCCACTGATTCGAGAGGTGCCCCATGAGTCTGCTGCTGGAACCCTATACCCTTCGCCAATTGACCCTGCCCAATCGTATCGCGGTGTCGCCGATGTGCCAGTACTCGAGCGCCGATGGCCTGGCCAATGACTGGCACCTGGTACACCTCGGCAGCCGCGCCGTGGGCGGTGCCGGCCTGGTGTTCACCGAAGCCACTGCCGTCACTGCCGACGGTCGCATTACTGATCAGGACCTGGGGTTGTGGAACGATGAACAGATCGGCCCCCTGCAACGCATCACCCGCTTCATCACCGCCCAAGGGGCCGTGCCCGGCATTCAACTGGCTCACGCCGGACGCAAGGCCAGCACCTGGCGACCCTGGCTCGGTAAGCATGGCAGCGTAAAACCGGAGGAGGGCGGCTGGGTCCCGGTCGGCCCGTCGCCGATTGCCTTCGATCCGCAGCACACCCAGCCGATCCAACTGGACGAGGGACAGATCGCCGGTGTCATTCAGGCGTTCGTGGAGGCGGCCAAACGTAGCCTGACGGCCGGATTCAAAGTCGTGGAAGTCCATGCAGCCCACGGTTATCTGCTGCATCAATTCTTGTCTCCCTTGAGCAATCAGCGGCGCGATCAATACGGCGGCTCGTTCGAGAATCGCATCCGGCTGGTGCTGCAAGTGACCGAAGCGGTCCGGGCGGTATGGCCTGAGGAATTGCCGGTGTTCGTGCGCGTATCGGCCACCGACTGGGTCGAGGATGGCTGGAACCCGGATGAAACCGTGGAGCTGGCGCGGCGATTCAGGGCGCTGGGGGTGGACCTGATCGATGTGTCATCGGGCGGCACCGCTGTGAATGCGGAAATTCCCACCGGTCCGGGGTATCAGACGCGCTTTGCCGAACGGGTGCGCAAGGAGTCGGAAATCGCCACCGGCACTGTCGGCATGATTACCGAACCGGCCCAGGCCGAGCACATCTTGCGGACCTGCCAGGCCGACATCATTTTCCTGGCCCGCGAACTGTTGCGTGATCCGTACTGGGCGTTGCATGCCGATGATGACCTGGGGGGCCGTAAGGCCACGTGGCCGGCGCAGTATCAGAGAGCCACGCATCGGGACCAGCCGATTCATGAGTCGGATTTGCGCGATTAAGGGTTAGCTTGAAACAAAAAGCCCCGGTCGTTTTGGCCGGGGCTTTTGTTTATTGGGCTGGATGGTACGGCGTCTGTACTTGCCTCATCGCGAGCAGGCTCGCTCCCACAGTGGATTGGAGTTGTTCACAGAATTTGTGATCCACACCCCACCCTGTGGGAGCGAGCCTGCTCGCGATGGCGTCATCCCTGAGGCGCAAGGATCAAGGGTATTTACGCTTATCCGGCGCCGGCGGGAAGTACTGGTACAGCCAGGTCTCGCTCAAGGTCCGGTCATTGGTGCGCAGGAACAGGCGCATCTCCACCGGGTCCACGCGATCGTCGGTCGGGTACCAGTCGAAGGTGATGCGGTAACCCTTGATCGCATCTAGCACCAGCACGTTGAAGTCCTTCACCTCGCCGTGGGAGCAGGTCACTACCGGTTCGATACCGGTGCCAGGGGGGAGCTGATCGAGGCCGCCGCCGTTGAAGTCCACGGCAAAACGTCGGGCCCAGACGGTGGGGTAGTGCTCGCCCGGTGCCCAGCCTTCGATGAAGCCGCCCATGCCTGAACGGGTCGCGTTGACCTGGGCCAGCTCGGTGCTCACCGGTGGCAAGGCGCTCCAATAGAGCTTGTAGCCGTAGTTCAGCGATTCACCGGCAGCGACCGGCTTCTTCGGCGTCCAGAATGCGACGATGTTGTCCAGGGTTTCACCGGTCGTAGGAATTTCCAGCAGATCGACCGAGCCTTCGCCCCAGGCCGTTGTCGGTTCGACCCACAGGCTCGGGCGCTTGCTGTACCAGTCCACGGTGTCCTGGTAGCTGGCGAAGTCGTGATCGGTCTGCACCAGGCCGAAGCCTTTGGGGTTGTTGTCGGCGAAGGCGTTGAACTGCAGGGTGGCGGGGTTGTTCAGCGGGCGACAAACCCACTCGCCATTGCCGCGCCACATCGCCAGCCGGTCGGAGTCGTGAATTTGCGGGTGGATGGTGTCGCACATGCGCCGCTCAACGGTGCCGCAGCTGAACATGCTGGTCATCGGCGCGATGCCCAATTGCTCGATGGCGGTACGGGCATTGATGTGCGCATCGATTTCCATCACGACGCGGGTGGGCTGACAATCGATGTCAAAACGATAGGCGCCGGTGGCGCTGGGCGAGTCGAGCAGGGCGTAGACCACGAAACGGGTACTGTTCTTGTCCGGGATTTCGAACCAGAACTTGGTGAAGTCCGGGAATTCCTCACGCTTCTTGGCGTAAGTGTCGATGGCCAGGCCCCGGGCCGACAATCCGTACTGGCCGGTGTTGTCCACGGCGCGGAAATAACTGGCCCCCAGAAACGAAACGATATCGTGCCGGTCCAGCTCCGGCGCCTTGAACACCCTGAACCCTGAGAAGCCCAGGTCACCGGTCAACTGCGAAGTGTTGACCGTGGTTTTCTCATAGTTGAACAACTCCGGGCGGAAGTGCACTTCACGGGCCATGCGGGTCTTGGCATCGACACTGTACATGCGCACCGGTTGCTTGAAGCCCATGCCGACGTGGAAAAACTGCACATCCAGCTGACCGTCCAGCTCATTCCACAGCGAGTGGTTGGCGTCGTAGCGGATGGCGTTGAATTGCAACGGGGACATCATCGCCAGTGTCGGCGGCAAAACTTGCTTGGTGTCGACGTAACGGCTCTTGGCCAGTTCCCGGGCCTGTTCTTTCAACCCATTGAAATCGAAAGGACGGGCCTCGCCGTCGGCGGTCCGGTCAGCAGCCCAGGCGCGTGCAGCCATAAGCCCTGAGGCCGAAAGCCCGGTGTAGGCAGCGAAAGCCATGGACGCCTTGAGCAGATTCCTGCGGTGCATAAATACAACCTTTCTGGAAACAATCCCGAGCCTTTCCTGGCAACAGAGACTGGTAAAGAAGTTCGGACATGCCTTTGGCCAAACGCGACGGACGTTAGAACAGATGCCTGAGAGCTGGATCGGTTCACCGAGGCGCAAAATCATAGGGGATACGTGGCACGGGAGAGAGAGGAAAGCGTGGTTTAGTTAAATTTCCTTACAGATATTTCCTTTTTTAACGGGTAACTCTGCATTTTTTGACTAATTACTCTAAAACTCCCTGTTCACGGTGTGAATCCTCCCTATCCTTTAGCGTGATAGAGGTTGAACCCGCGGATTCAGCAGGTGCTATCGGTCAATTCGACGTACAGAAGGACAAGGCTCAATGACAAAAATACAGGGCATCACCCAATTGCTGGGGATCCTTCCATGCTTGACGAGCGCGCGCCGGCCCCGGCCGCTCAGCATGGACGAACTAAGACTGGTGGAACGCTATCGCGAACTGTCGGAAAACGACCGGATCGCCATGCGTTGCCTGATGGATGCGATGCGCAGTGTTTCGAGGTTTTGAATGAGTGCGGATCAGCGGCGGTTGCGCCCTTAAGTATGAAGTATTACTTTTCTGGCAAAGGTAATACTTCAAAGGAGAACATTGTGTCGACAACGATGACGAGTAAGGGGCAGGTCACCATCCCTAAGCCAATTCGCGATGCGCTGCATTTGATTCCGGGTTGTGCAATCGAGTTTAGTGTCAACGCGCAGGGTGAGGTGGTGCTCCATGCCGGTAAACCCCAAGCTGCGAAGAAAACAGTCCATGATCGCTTCGAAGCCGCCCGTGGTAAGGCGGATATCAAATGGCGCACGGATGAGCTGATGGCGCTCTTGCGTGGTGAAGATTAATGATACTGGTCGACACCAACGTTTTGATTGATGTCCTGGAAAACGATCCCGTTTGGGCTGATTGGTCTATCCAGCAACTGCGTGCCCAATCTCAAGCCCATGACCTTGTCATCAACCCGATTATCTATGCCGAACTGTCTCAGACTTTCTCCACCTTTGAAGCGTTGGATGAGGTTGTTACTGAGCTCGGGCTGCTGATGCAGGAAGTACCTCGACCGGCATTGTTCCTCGCTGGGAAGGCTTTTGTGCGTTACCGGAAGGTAGGGGGCGGAAAAAATAACGTGCTGGCCGATTTTTTTATCGGTGCCCATGCGGCTGTGAATGGCCTGCCTTTGCTCACTCGTGATGCCAAACGCTACCGAAGTTATTTTCCCTCAGTGGCGTTGGTAGTGCCGTCATGACACTTGAACCGCCACGACCAGACTCTGCCGTCCGGCCGTGGTAATCGTTCTTTGGTTCAATGCTTGAACATCACATGCCGCACTACTGTGTAGTCCTCCAGTCCATACATCGACATGTCCTTGCCATAACCGGAACGTTTCTGACCGCCATGGGGCATTTCGCTGACGAGCATGAAGTGGGTGTTCACCCAGGTGCAGCCATATTGCAGGCGTGCCGCCAAGCGATGGGCGCGGCCGATGTCAGCGGTCCAGACTGAAGACGCCAAGCCGTAGTCCGAGTCGTTGGCCCAGGCCAGCACCTGCGCTTCGTCGATGAACGGTGTGACGGACACCACCGGCCCAAAAACCTCTCGGCGCACGATTTCGTCGTCCTGCTGGGCGTCGGCCAACACCGTTGGTTCAAAGAAGAATCCGTTGCCGTCCACGGCCTTGCCACCGGTAATCAGGCGAATATGCGACTGGGCGATGGCCCGTTCGACAAAGCCGGCCACGCGGTCGCGGTGCTGGGCAGTGATCAGCGGACCCATCTCGGTGTCCGGGGCGGTTTGCAGGCCGTACTTGATGCTGGCCACCGCCGCGCCGAGTTTCTCGACGAACTTGTCGTAGATGCCTTGTTGGGCATAGATACGGCAGGCAGCGGTGCAGTCCTGGCCGGCATTGTAGAAGCCGAAGGTGCGGATGCCTTCCACGGCCGCGTCAATGTCGGCATCGTCGAAAATGATCACGGGGGCCTTGCCGCCCAGTTCCATGTGGGTGCGTTTGACGCTGTCGGCGGTGCTGGAAATGATGTTCGCGCCTGTGGCGATGGAGCCGGTCAGCGAAACCATGCGCACCTTTGCGTGAGTGACCAACGGTTGCCCGACCGTCTGACCACGACCGAACAGCACGTTGAGCACGCCTGCTGGGAAGATATCCGACGCCAGTTCCGCCAGGCGCAACGCCGTCAGTGGGGTCTGCTCCGAGGGTTTGAGCACTACGGTGTTACCGGCGGCCAGGGCTGGGGCGATTTTCCAGGCGACCATCATCAACGGGTAATTCCACGGCGCGATGGAGGCGATCACGCCCACCGGATCGCGGCGGATCATCGACGTGTGCCCCGGCAGGTATTCGCCACCCGCCGAGCCGCTCATGCAACGGCTGGCGCCGGCAAAGAAACGGAACACGTCGGCAATTGCCGGGATCTCGTCGTTCAGCACGGCGTTCAAAGGTTTGCCGCAATTGTCCGATTCGAGCCTGGCCAGTTCTTCGCCGTGGGCTTCGATGGTGTCGGCCAGCTTGAGCAGGAGCAGGGAGCGGTCCTTGGGCGATACCTGGGACCAGCTTTGGAAGGCACTGTCGGCCGCGCGCACGGCGGCATCGACCTGAGCTTCGCTGGCTTCGTTGATTTCCACCAGCACCCGGCCCAGCGCGGGGTTGAACACGGCCTGGCCGGGCCCGTCGCCGTTCACCAGGTGACCATTGATCAGCAGTTTGGTTTGCATGTCCAAGCCCTCGTCAAAGCTGTTTTTGCTGCGGTTTTTCAGTTGATTCGAGTCTATATCGTTTTATCGGGTTCGCCGCAGCCACAGGAAAATTGGCAAGCAACATCTCGAAGCACTCTCACCGACAGACTCGGGCACTTTCGAACTAGGCTGATTGCCTTAATGATCCGGTTACCCGAATGCGTGGAGGCAGCAAATGAACACCCGTGGATTGCTCGATCAGCTTCTCAAGTCCGGTCAGGAAATGTTGCAGAACAAGGCTGGCGGCTCCCAAGGCAAGTCATCCGGCGGCCTGGGCGGTTTGCTCGGCGGTGGTGCTGGCAATTTGGGCGGGATGCTCTCTGGCGCGGGTGGCGGGGCGCTGGCCGCCGGAGCCATGGGCCTGTTGCTGGGCAACAAGAAGGCTCGCCAGTTTGGCGGCAAGGCCCTGACCTATGGTGGTCTGGCGGCATTGGGCGTGATCGCCTACAAGGCCTATGGCAATTGGCAAGCCCAGCAGGGCAGTGCGCCGCAAACTGAACCGCAGACGCTGGATCGTCTTCCCCCGGCCCAGGTCGAGCAGCACAGCCAGGCGATCCTCACGGCCCTGGTGGCGGCGGCCAAGGCCGATGGCCATGTCGACGAGCGTGAAAAGCAGTTGATCGAAGGCGAGTTCACCAAGCTCGACAACGATCAGGAGCTGCAACACTGGCTGCACGCCGAGCTCAACAAACCCCTGGACCCCGCCGACGTCGCCCGGGCCGCCAGCACGCCGGAAATGGCCGCCGAGATGTACATCGCCAGTGTGATGCTGGTGGATGAGGAAAACTTCATGGAGAAATCCTACCTCGATGAACTGGCGCGCCAGCTCAAACTGGAGCCGGGGTTGAAGACTGAGCTGGAGAAGCAGGTACGTCAGGCCGCTCTTTGAGCCAGGCCTGACCCCAAGGTAAATATCACCCCCTGTGGGAGCGAGCCTGCTCGCGATAGCGGTATGTCAGTCGACACCATTATTGACTGATGCACCGCAATCGCGAGCAGGTTCGCTCCCATAGAACTTTTGCATCGACTGCCACATTGATGCCTGGCTTGAGCTGTTTGAACAGCTGAGCGAATCACCAAACTCCTTCCTCACCGCCATACAGCCGCAACGTCGCCCTCGGCTATACTCCCCAGCATTTCAAAATGCCCGAGGTTGTACTGTGAAGAACTGGACGTTGCGCCAACGCATCCTGGCGAGTTTTGCGGTGATCATCGCCATCATGCTGCTGATGGTGGTCGTCACGTATTCGCGGTTATTGAGGATCGAGGCCAGCGAAGAAAAAGTACGCGTCTACGCGGTGCCGGGGGTGTATTACAGTTCCATGATTCGCGGTGGCTGGGTCGACAGCTACGTCAAGACCCAGCAGATCGTCGGCCTCTCCGGCCAGCGGGAAATCACTGCCGAGGACAAGGCCCTCTACCAGGGCTACGAGCAGCATCTGCGCGAGGAAATCCAGCACTATCAAAAGCTGATCCAGGACCCTGCCGATCAAGTCTCCTTCGATGAATTCGAGGTCAATCATCAGGACTTCAACAAGGCCCTGGCGAAGGTTCTGGACCTGTATGAACGCAAGGATTTCGAAGGGGCACAGCTGGCGCTGGAGAAGGAGCTGACGCCGGCATGGCTCGACGGTCGCGGGCATTTGAACCAGATCATCGAACGCAACCGGGAGCTGGCGGAAAAAGCCGCCCTGACCATCAGTCAGTCGGTAACCGCCGCTGAAGTTGCCATGGGGCTGTCGTTTCTCGTGGCGGTGCTCATTGCCATGCTTTGTGGCCTGTTGTTGATGCGCGCGATCATGGCGCCGATGAACCGCATTGTGGAAATCCTCGGCATCATGCGCAGCGGCGACCTCAGCGGGCGCCTGAACCTTGCGCGTAAAGACGAGTTCGGTGCGGTGGAAACCGGCTTCAACGACATGATGGCCGAGCTGACATCGCTGGTGTCCCAGGCCCAGCGCTCTTCGGTGCAGGTCACCACCTCGGTCACCGAGATCGCCGCCACCTCCCGCGAGCAACAGGCCACGGCCACCGAAACCGCCGCTACCACTACGGAGATCGGCGCGACCTCTCGGGAAATTGCCGCCACGTCCCGGGATCTGGTGCGCACCATGACCGAAGTTTCCAGCGCCGCCGACCAGGCCTCGGTGGCGGCTGGTTCCGGCCAGCAAGGCCTGGCACGCATGGAAGAAACCATGCACTCGGTGATGGGCGCGGCGGATCTGGTGAACGCGAAGCTGGCGATCCTCAACGAGAAGGCCGGCAACATCAACCAGGTGGTGGTGACCATCGTCAAGGTGGCCGACCAGACCAACCTGTTGTCCCTCAATGCCGCCATCGAGGCCGAGAAGGCAGGAGAGTATGGCCGCGGTTTTGCCGTGGTCGCCACTGAGGTTCGGCGCCTGGCGGATCAGACAGCCGTGGCGACCTACGACATCGAGCAGATGGTGCGCGAGATCCAGTCCGCCGTATCCGCTGGAGTGATGGGCATGGACAAGTTTTCCGAAGAAGTGCGCCGTGGCATGGCCGAGGTGCAGCAGGTCGGCGAGCAACTGTCGCAGATCATCCACCAGGTACAGGCGCTGGCGCCGCGGGTGTTGATGGTCAACGAAGGTATGCAGGCCCAGGCCACCGGCGCCGAGCAGATCAACCATGCCCTGGTGCAATTGGGCGATGCCAGCAGTCAGACGGTGGAGTCCCTGCGCCAGGCCAGTTCTGCCATCGATGAACTGAGCCAGGTGGCCGTGGGGCTGCGCAGTGGCGTCTCGCGTTTCAAAGTCTGATGAGCGAGTTCGAGGCCAGACGTGGCGCCGTGTCGGCGGCCCGTCAGTCGTTGTTCCTGGTGTTTTGCATCGGCAACGAACGCTACGCCCTGCAAGCCATCGATGTGGTGGAAGTGCTGCCGCGCTTGCCCCTCAAACCGATTGCCCAGGCACCGTCCTGGGTGGCGGGGGTGTTTGCCTGGCGCGGCGCGGTGGTGCCCGTGATCGATCTGTGCACGCTGACCTTCGGTCAGAGCGCCCAGACGCGTACCAGTACGAGACTGGTGCTGGTGCATTACCGACCCGACGCGCAGCAGGCGGGGCAGGTTCTGGGGCTGATTCTGGAACAGGCCACCGACACCTTGCGTTGCGATCCGGCGGATTTCCGACCTTATGGCTTGGATAACCCACAGGCGCCGTACCTGGGCCCGGTGCGCGAAGACGCGCAAGGCCTGTTGCAATGGGTGCGGGTCAATGACCTGCTCGACGAGTCGGTCCGTGCCGTGCTGTTTCCCACGCCGCCCTTGAACTTCGATGACCTCGAGGGACGGGCATGAACAGCGACCAGCGGTTTTTCGATTTTCTCAAGGTGCGCATCGGCCTGGATGTCACCTCCGTCGGCACCGCCATCATCGAGCGGGCCGTGCGCCAGCGCATCATTGCCGTGCCTGGGCGTACGGCAGATGAGTACTGGCAATGCCTGCAACATTCTGCCCAGGAGCAACAGGCGCTGATCGAAGCGGTGATTGTCCCGGAGACCTGGTTCTTCCGTTATCCCGAGTCCTTCGCCACCCTCGCCAGGCTGGCCATCAAGCGTCTGGTCGAGATCAAGCACCTGCGTGCGCTGCGCATCCTCAGCTTGCCCTGCTCCACTGGCGAAGAGCCTTACTCCATTGCCATGGCGTTGCTCGACGCGGGCCTGGGGCCGCATCAGTTCAAGGTGGACGCGCTGGACGTCAGTCCGCTGTCGATAGAACGTGCCAGGCAAGCGCTTTACGGCAGGAACTCGTTCCGTGGTGCCGACCTCGGCTTTCGCGAGCGATATTTCAGCGCCGAGGCAGAGGGTTATCGCCTCAGCGAGCGGGTGAGTGAACAGGTGCGTCTGCAAGTGGGCAACCTGCTGGATCCGGCCTTGCTGGTGAACGAGGCCCCTTACGATTTTGTGTTCTGCCGCAATCTGCTGATCTATTTCGACCAGCCGACCCAGCAGCAGGTGTTCGAGGTGCTCAAGCGCCTGACCCACCAGGACGGCGTGCTGTTTATCGGCCCCGCCGAGGGCAGTTTGCTGGGGCGGTTGGGCATGCGTTCAATCGGGATTGCCCAGTCGTTCGCTTTCAGTCGCCAAGGTGCCCCGCAGCCACAGCCAGTGCCCGCGTTGATGTCGACGCCACTGCCGGCCCCGCTGCCGCTTGGCCAGGTCGCGCCTCGAGTCATTCCACCGGTGGTCCGGCCCCGGCCGTTCGCAGCCAACGTGACTCCGATCACTGAGCCGAAAAACAGCGACGCCACTACCTTACTGGCCAATATCGCGGCGCTGGCCAATGCTGGCAAAAGCGCCGAAGCCCGTGCGGCCTGCCAGCAGTACCTGCGCAATCATGCGCCGGCGGCCCAAGTGTTCTACTGGCTGGGGCTGCTCAGTGACATGGCCGGTAGCGCGCTTGAGGCCCAGGGTTTTTATCGCAAGGCGCTCTATCTTGAACCGCAACACGCCGAGGCCCTGGTGCATCTGGCGGCGTTGCTGGCTTCCCAGGGAGACGCGGCCGGTGCCCGTCGATTGCAGGACCGCGCCGCTCGCAGCGGGCGCATGGCTGACAGTGAGCGTAAACAATGAGTGGTTCGGCTAATGACAACCTGACCCATGACGATGCCCAGGCCATCGACGATTGCTGGAATCGCATCGGGGTGCATGGCGATAAATCCTGTCCGTTGCTGGCCGAGCATATTCACTGCCGCAACTGCGCGGTGTATTCGGCGGCTGCCACCCGTTTGCTCGATCGCTACACCTTGCAGCACGACGACCGGGACTTGGCCCACGCGCCGCTGGACACCGATATCGTCACACGATCGCTGTTGATGTTCCGACTGGGCGAAGAGTGGCTGGGCCTGACCACCCGCAGTCTGGTGGAAGTGGCGCCGTTGCAGCCGATTCACTCGCTGCCCCACCAGCGTTCGCGGGCCTTGTTGGGCGTGGCGAATGTGCGCGGGGCCTTGGTGGCCTGCCTGTCGCTGGTGGAACTGTTGGACCTGGAACCCGGCGGGGCAGTGGTGGCCGGCGCGCGGGTCATGCCGCGCATGTTGATCGTCGCGGCCCAGGGCGGTCCGGTGGTGGTGCCGGTGGACGAGGTGGACGGCATTCACGCCATTGATGAGCGCGTCCTGGGCGCGGCCTCGCAATCGGCGGCCAAGTACACCCGTGGCGTATTGAAGTTCAAGGGCCGCAGCCTGCGCTGGCTGGACGAAGAACAGTTGTTGTCCGCCATGACCCGGAGCCTGTCATGACCCCTGATCAAATGCGTGACGCCTCGTTGCTGGAGTTGTTCAGCCTGGAAGCCGAAGCCCAGACTCAGGTGCTCAGCGCCGGCCTGCTGGCCCTGGAACGCGACCCGACCCAGGCCGATTATCTTGAATCGTGCATGCGCGCGGCCCATTCCCTCAAGGGCGCGGCGCGGATCGTTGGAGTGAACGCCGGGGTCAGCGTGGCCCATGTCATGGAGGATTGCCTGGTCAGCGCCCAGGAGCGCCGCCTGGTCCTGCGCGCCGAGCACATCGACGCCTTGCTGCAAGGCACCGACCTGTTGACGCGAATTGCCACGCCAGGCAACAGCATCGGAGCCCAGGACGTCGATGCGTATGTGGCGTTGATGGGGCAACTGCTCGATCCTGCCGCTGCGCAGACGCCTGTCGTGTCGCCGCGAATCGAGATGCAAGCGGAGGCTTTTCGCGTTGAGCCGGCCGAGGCAGAACCGCTCGCGGCAACGGAACCGCTGCCCAAGGGTAAGCGCGTTACCGAAGGGGGCGAGCGGGTCTTGCGGGTCACCGCCGAGCGCCTCAATAGCCTGTTGGACCTGTCCAGTAAATCCTTGGTGGAAACCCAGCGCCTCAAGCCCTGGCTGGCGACGATGCAACGGCTCAAGCGCCAGCAGAGCAACGGCTTGCGGGCCTTGGAAGAGCTGAATGTGCACCTCAAGGAACACGCGTTGAGCTTGCAGGCCGAGGAAGCGCTCAACGACGCCCGCCGCTTGCTGGCCGAAACCCAGCAATTGCTGGCGCAGAAAACCGCGGAGATGGACGAGTTCGCCTGGCAGGCCGGTCAGCGAGCACAGGTGTTGTACGACACGGCGCTGGCCTGTCGCATGCGACCGTTTGCCGATGTGCTATCCGGCCAGGCCCGGATGGTCCGTGACCTGGGGCGCAGCCTGGGCAAGCAGGTGCGCCTGGAGATTGAGGGCGATAAAACCCAGGTCGACCGCGACGTGCTGGAAAGACTCGAAGCGCCGCTGACCCATCTGCTGCGCAACGCCGTGGACCATGGCATCGAATCTCCGGAGCAACGGGTGCTGGCCGGCAAGCCCGCCGAAGGCCTGATCCGCTTGCGCGCCTCCCATCAGGCTGGCCTGCTGGTGCTGGAACTGGCGGACGACGGCGCCGGTGTGGACCTGGAACGGGTGCGGCGCAGCGTCGTCGAACGAGGGCTTTCCCCTGAGCAGACCGCAGCCAATTTGAGCGAAGAGGAACTGCTGACGTTCCTGTTCCTGCCCGGCTTCAGCCTGCGCGACACCGTCACTGAGGTGTCCGGGCGCGGCGTCGGCCTGGACGCCGTTCAGCATATGGTCCGGCAGTTGCGCGGCGCGGTGGTGCTGGAGCAGACAGCGGGCGAGGGCAGCCGCTTCCATCTTGAGGTGCCGCTGACGCTCTCAGTGGTGCGCAGCCTGGTGGTGGAAGTCGGCGGTGAAGCCTACGCCTTTCCCCTGGCTCACATCGAGCGCATGTGCGATCTCGCTCCTGAGGACATTGTGCAGGTCGAAGGGCGCCAGCACTTCTGGCACGAAGGGCGGCATGTCGGGCTGGTCGCCGCCAGTCAGTTGCTCAATCGTCCGGCATCACAGAACAGCAGCCAGGCGCTCAAGGTCGTGGTGATCCGTGAGCGCGAGGCCATCTACGGCGTGGCGGTCGAACGGTTCATCGGCGAGCGCACGCTGGTGGTCCTGCCCCTGGACGAACGCCTGGGCAAGATCCAGGACATCTCCGCCGGGGCCTTGCTGGACGATGGTTCGGTGGTGCTGATCGTCGATGTCGAAGACCTGCTGCGCTCGGTGGACAAGTTGCTCGACACCGGGCGCCTGGAACGCATCGCCCGCCAGAACCAGACGCAGACACCGCGCAAGCGGATCCTGGTGGTGGACGACTCCCTGACCGTGCGCGAGCTGCAACGCAAGCTGTTGCTCAATCGTGGGTATGACGTGGCGGTGGCCGTGGACGGCATGGACGGCTGGAACGCGCTGCGAGCGGAGGATTTCGACCTGCTGATCACCGACATCGACATGCCGCGCATGGACGGCATCGAGTTGGTGTCGCTGTTGCGGCGCGATAACCGTCTGCAGTCGCTGCCGGTGATGGTGGTGTCTTACAAGGATCGTGAAGAAGATCGTCGCCGTGGCCTGGATGCCGGCGCTGACTATTATCTAGCCAAGGCCAGTTTCCATGACGACGCCTTGCTTGATGCCGTCGTCGAATTGATCGGAGGAGCACGCGCTTGAAGATCGCCATCGTCAATGACATGCCCCTGGCGGTCGAAGCCCTGCGCCGAGCCCTGGCTTTCGAGCCGGCGCACCAGTTGGTCTGGGTGGCCGCCAACGGTGCCGAGGCGGTTCAGCGTTGCGCCGAATACACCCCGGACCTGATTCTGATGGACCTGCTCATGCCCATCATGGATGGCGTGGAGGCGACCCGGCGGATCATGGCCGAAACCCCGTGCGCCATTGTGATTGTCACCGGTGACAGCCAGCAGAACGTTCACCGGGTGTTCGAAGCCATGGGGTATGGCGCGCTGGATGTGGTTGATACCCCTACCTTGGGGGTGGGCAACCCCGCGGATGCGGCGGCACCGCTGCTGCGCAAGATCACCAACATCGGCTGGCTGATCGGTGAGCGCAATCACGGTGAGCGCGCTGCGCCGGCTGCGCAGCGGATGTTGGTGTCACGCAATAGCCTGATTGCCATCGGGTCGTCGGCGGGTGGGCCGGCCGCGCTGGAGATCCTGCTCAAGGGCCTGCCCCGTCATTTCGCCCCGGCCATTGTGCTGGTCCAGCATGTGGACGAGGTGTTTGCTGCGGGCATGGCCCAATGGCTGAGCAGTGCGTCAGGCCACCAGGTGCGCCTGGCCCGGCACGGCGAGCCGCCGCAAAGCGGTACGGTGCTGCTGGCCGGCACCAACCACCATCTGCGCCTATTGAAAAACGGCACCCTGGCCTACACCGCCGAGCCGGTCAACGAGATCTACCGGCCGTCCATCGACGTGTTTTTCGAGAGCGTTGCCCACTTCTGGAGCGGTGACGCGGTAGGCGTTTTGCTCACTGGCATGGGCCGCGACGGTGCCCAAGGGCTTAAACTCATGCGCCAGCAGGGCTATCTGACCATCGCCCAGGACCAGCAGAGCAGCGCGGTGTACGGCATGCCCAAAGCGGCCGCGGCCATCGACGCGGCTGCGCAGATTCTAGCGCTGGACCACATAGCGCCACGGTTAGTGGAGATTTTTACCCAATGAAGAACCCCGGCAGCCTTGTCCACCAGCCGTATTCAGGTGAGTTCCCATGAGTGATTTACAGCTCGACGATTTCAAGCGTGACGAGAACGCGGCCATGGTCTTGCTCGTCGATGACCAGGCGATGATCGGCGAGGCGGTGCGGCGCGGGCTGGCCAATGAAGAGAACATCGACGTTCACTTCTGCGCCGACCCACACCAGGCCATCGCCCATGCGGTCCGCATCAAGCCAACGGTGATCCTCCAGGACCTGGTGATGCCCGGTCTTGATGGCTTGAGCCTGGTGCGCGAATACCGTAACCATCCGGCGACCCGGGATATTCCGATCATTGTCCTGTCCACCAAGGAGGACCCGCTGGTCAAAAGCGCGGCGTTCGCCGCCGGGGCCAACGATTACCTGGTCAAGTTGCCGGACAACATCGAACTGGTGGCGCGCATTCGCTACCACTCGCGGTCCTACATGATGCTGCTGCAACGCGATGCGGCCTATCGCGCCCTGCGGGTCAGCCAGCAGCAACTGCTCGACACCAATCTGGTGCTGCAACGGCTGATGAATTCCGACGGTCTGACCGGGCTGTCCAACCGCCGGCACTTCGATGAATACCTGGAGCTGGAGTGGAGAAGGGCGCTGCGGGACCAGTCCCAGCTCTCGCTGTTGATGATCGACGTGGATTACTTCAAGTCCTTCAACGACAATTTCGGCCACCTGGAGGGGGACGAAGCCCTGCGCAAGGTCGCCACGGCGATCCGTGATGCGTGCAGTCGTCCGTCCGACCTGCCGGCCCGTTACGGCGGCGAGGAGTTCGCCCTGGTCTTGCCCAGCACCTCGGCTGGCGGCGCGCGGTTGATGGCCGAAAAGCTGCGCCAGAGCGTCGTTGCCCTGAACATCCCCCACATCACGCCTCATGAGGGGGCGAACCTGACTGTCAGCGTTGGCGTCTCGACCTTCACGCCACAGCAAGGTGGCGATTGCCGCCAGCTGATTTCGGCGGCGGACAAAGGGCTGTACACGGCCAAGCACAATGGGCGTAATCGGGTGGGTATCGAGTAGTGCGTCCGGCCGGCTGGAGAGTTCTTGTGGCGAGGGAGCTTGCTCCCGCTGGGGCGCGTAGCGGCCCCGAAACCAGATAGCTCGGTGAGTCAGGTTGACTGAGCTGTGTTTTTTAGGGCTGCTGCGCAGCCCAGCGGGAGCAAGCTCCCTCGCCACAAGAATTGGTGTCCCTAAAGCCGCCAGGCGGGCTGCCGCTGGCGCTTGATTACGTTATACTCGCCGGCTTTCAAAAGTTCGCCAACGAGTGCTGCCCGCCATGGAAATCAACCCGATCCTGAACACCATCAAGGACCTGTCCGAGCGCTCCGAAACTATTCGGGGGTATCTTTGACTACGATCAAAAGCATGAGCGTCTGACCGAAGTCAATCGCGAGCTTGAAGATCCGAATGTCTGGAACAACCCGTCGTACGCCCAGGAACTGGGCCGCGAGCGCGCTGCGCTGGCGCAGATCGTCGAGACCCTGGATGAAATGTCCAGCGGCCTGGCCGACTGCCGCGACCTGTTGGACATGGCTGTCGAAGAAAACGATGAAGGTGCCGTCGGCGATGTCGTCGCCGAGCTGACACGCCTCGAGGAGGCGTTGGCCAAGCTGGAATTCCGGCGCATGTTCAGTGGCGAGATGGATGCCAACAACGCCTACCTGGACATCCAGGCCGGTTCCGGCGGCACCGAAGCCCAGGACTGGGCCAACATCCTGCTGCGCATGTACCTGCGCTGGGCCGACAAACGCGGCTTCGACGCGACCATCATGGAGCTGTCGGCCGGTGAGGTCGCCGGAATCAAGGGTGCCACCGTGCACATCAAGGGCGAATACGCCTTTGGCTGGCTGCGCACCGAGATCGGCGTGCATCGCCTGGTGCGCAAAAGTCCGTTCGACTCCGGTAACCGTCGTCACACGTCGTTCTCGGCGGTGTTCGTTTCGCCGGAAATCGATGACAACATCGAAATCGACATCAACCCGTCGGACCTGCGCATCGACACCTACCGTTCCTCCGGGGCCGGTGGCCAGCACGTTAACACCACCGACTCGGCCGTACGGATTACCCACGTACCCACCAACACTGTGGTCAGTTGCCAGAACGAACGCTCCCAGCACGCGAACAAAGACACCGCGATGAAAATGTTGCGGGCCCGTTTGTACGAGCAGGAAGTGCAGAAGCGCAACGCGGCGTCCCAGGCCCTGGAAGACACCAAGTCGGACATCGGCTGGGGTCACCAGATCCGTTCGTATGTACTTGACGCCTCGCGCATCAAGGACCTGCGCACCAGCATCGAACGCAGCGACTGTGACAAGGTGCTCGATGGCGACATCGACGAATACCTGATCGCCAGCCTCAAACAAGGGCTGTAACGCGACACCCATGCGGCGGGCAGGCGCGCTTCCACCCAGGAGCGAGGCCTGGCCGCAAACTCCGGCCCGGGGCCGGGGGCAACGAACCTGTGATGGAATCTTTAAAGACATGAGCGACCTAGAACTCGACCCGCAAGCCCTGCAACAGGAAGAAAACTCCCTGATCGCCCTGCGCAAGGAAAAGCTTGCTGCCGAGCGCGCCAAGGGCCAGGCCTTCCCCAACGACTTCCGCCGCGACGCCTACTGCGACGTCTTGCAGAAGCAGTATGCGGACAAGACCAAGGAAGAGCTGGCCGAGGCGGCGATTCCAGTCAAGGTGGCCGGTCGTATCATGCTCAACCGTGGTTCGTTCATGGTGATCCAGGACATGACCGGGCGCATCCAGGTCTACGTCAACCGCAAGACGCTGCCGGAAGAAACCCTGGCCGCCGTCAAGACCTGGGACCTGGGCGACATCATTGCCGCCGAAGGCACCCTGGCCCGCTCCGGCAAGGGCGACCTGTACGTCGAAATGACCAGTGTGCGCCTGCTGACCAAGTCCCTGCGCCCACTGCCGGACAAGCACCACGGCCTGACCGACACCGAGCAACGCTATCGTCAGCGTTACGTCGACCTGATCGTCAACGAAGACGTGCGCCAGACCTTCCGCGTGCGCTCGCAGGTCATCGCCCACATCCGCAGCTTCCTGATGAAGCGTGACTTCCTTGAAGTCGAAACGCCGATGCTGCAGACCATCCCCGGCGGTGCGGCGGCCAAGCCGTTCGAAACCCACCACAACGCTCTGGACATGGAAATGTTCCTGCGTATCGCGCCGGAGCTGTACCTCAAGCGCCTGGTGGTGGGTGGCTTCGAGAAAGTCTTCGAGATCAACCGCAACTTCCGTAACGAAGGCGTTTCGACCCGGCACAACCCCGAGTTCACCATGCTCGAGTTCTACCAGGCCTACGCCGACTACGAAGACAACATGGACCTGACCGAGGAGCTGTTCCGCGAACTGGCGCAGCTGGTGCTCGGGACCACCGACGTGCCGTACGGCGACAAGGTGTTCCATTTCGGCGAACCGTTCGTGCGCCTGTCGGTGTTCGACTCGATCCTCAAGTACAACCCGGACATCACCGCGGCCGACCTGCAGGACATCGAAAAGGCCCGCGCCATCGCCAAGAAGGCCGGCGCCAAGGTGCTCGGCTTCGAGGGGCTGGGCAAGCTGCAAGTGATGATTTTCGAAGAGTTGGTCGAGCACAAGCTGGAGCAGCCGCATTTCATCACCCAGTACCCGTTCGAAGTGTCGCCGCTGGCCCGTCGCAATGACGAGAACCCAAGCGTGACCGACCGTTTCGAGCTGTTCATCGGTGGTCGCGAAATCGCCAACGCCTACTCCGAGCTCAACGACGCAGAAGATCAGGCAGAGCGTTTCATGGCCCAGGTGGCCGACAAGGACGCCGGCGACGACGAGGCCATGCACTACGATGCCGACTTCGTTCGCGCCCTTGAGTACGGCATGCCGCCGACGGCCGGCGAAGGCATCGGCATCGATCGCCTGGTGATGTTGCTGACCAACTCACCGTCGATCCGGGATGTCATTCTTTTCCCGCACATGCGGCCCCAAGCGTAAGTGTTTCAATTAAAAAGCCGCCTCGAACAGGCGGCTTTTTATTGCCTGTCTGGTACAAACGTATCAATTGGTTAATTTTGAAATAGCGAGGAAAGACCTGTCGTGAATCGTGTAATGGCTCCAGAAGGTGCGGCGGGCGTCGCCACTGCTGTCGCTGAAAGTGTTCAGTACCAGGGTCGCAAGGCCAGCCGGCAGGGCAGTGAACAGCGTCGCCAGGAGATTCTCGATGCGGCCATGCGCATTGTGGTGCGTGATGGTGTGCGGGCGGTACGCCACCGCGCCGTGGCCGCCGAAGCGGGTGTGCCGCTGTCGGCCACGACTTATTATTTCAAGGACATCGATGACCTGTTGACCGATACCTTCGCCCAGTACGTGGAGCGCAGCGCGGCGTTCATGGCCAAGTTGTGGACCAACAATGAAGGCCTGCTGCGGGAGATGGTTGCCTACGGAGACGGCAGCGCCGAATCCCGCTCGCAGCTGGCGGATGACATCGCCCGGATGACCGCTGACTACGTGCAGCATCAATTGCACAGCCGGCGCGAATACCTGATGGCGGAACAGGCTTTTCGTCAGGAAGCGCTGCTCAACCCGCGCCTGGCGGAGTTGGTGCGCTCTCACCAGCAGATCCTGTTGCACGGCACTTGTCAGTTTTTCCAGGTTTTGGGCTCGCGTGAACCCCAGCAGGATGCCAAAGTGTTGACGGCGATTATCGGACGGATGGAATATCAAGGCTTGCTCAATGGCGCCGAGCCGGTAGCGGCAGAAGAAATGCTCGGCATCCTGACCCGCTACATGCATCTGGTATTGGCGTCGGTTTAGTTTTTCAGGAGCACCACATGTGGCGAGGGAGCTTGCTCCCGCTGGGCTGCGTAGCGGCCCCTTTTGTGAGCGCTGCGCACTCAAGCGGGAGCAAGCTCCCTCGCCACAAAGGCTCCTCACAAAGACTAGGCGTCGTATGCCATAGGGAGTTCAAATGAAAGCCTGGCGTGCCGTTGTAATGGCCGTGTCGTTGCTGCTGCTCAGTGGCTGCCTGGTGTCCTTCAAGGCGCCGTTGCCCGACAGCGAAGCCGCGCCCCAAGGGCTGGTCGGCCACTGGACCAGTACCAACGCCTGGGGCGAGCCGCTCAATCTGGAGTTGGTCGAAGTGGGCCCGCGCCGTTATCAAGCCGTCACCTACTTCAGGGCCAGGCCGCTGGAGCGCGAAGCCATCCCGGTGACCGTCTCCCGTCACGGCAGCCGCTGGTATCTGTCGGCCAAGGTGCCGGCCCGCTTTGGAGGGCATTTCGTGATCGCCGGTTTTGAACTGACCGACAAGCAGGAACTGGTGATCTACAACCTGGATATGGATCAGATCAACCAGGCCATCAGCCAGAAGATCCTCAGTGGCCAGCCGAACCAGAGCGAAGAAGGTGACGGCGTGCTGGTGGACAGCGACATGGGGACGGTTTTCCGTTACCTCGACGACCCGGCCAACTCCGATGTGTTCTCGGAGGCCGTGCGCTACCAGCGACTGGTCAAATCCCAATAATTGCAACAAGCGGACGTTTTTTCACAGGAGTTCCGGGTGGACGATTACCAGCAGACGATACGCACCTTGTCCGATCGCATTGTGCTGGCGCAAACGCCGATTCGCATTCTCGACGCAGTAAAGTGGGACGAAAGCATCCGCAAGGGTTTCCTCAAGGCCAAGGGCAAGGAAATGCCCGCCGTGGACCGCGACTATTACCTCAACCGGCCCCTGTCGTTCGATTCCAGCAAAGTGAAGCTGGAATTCCAGAACATCGAACGTGACATCACCCGTCAGCTCGGGCAGTTCAACCCGGTCGGCCAGATCATGCGTCGCATGTGCAAGGAATACCGCATGGTGGTGCGCATGCTCGAAGCACGCGGCACCGAGGATTTCGGGCTGATCTCCCAGGAGTTGTACGGGGCCGCTTCCGATGCGTTCCATGCCGGCGACCCGACCCTGGCTGACCTGGGCTTGATGCTGTCCGATTACCTGAACAACATTGATGGCCGTGGCGACCTGAAGGACGAGCCGAAGATTCTGACCGCCCAGGACGCTGTCAGCCTGCTGCAGCATCGGCTCAACCGGGTCTTTGGCGAGGCCGAGGAAACCATCCGGGTGTTCGAGTCCGACGGGATCGTGGCCGATGCGGCGGCTGGCGCCGATTACATCAAGATTCGCACTGATGCGATGTTCAACGACCGTGACGTTCGGGCCCTGGAAGTCCATGAAGGTCTGGTGCACGTCGGCACCACCCTCAATGGCCTGAATCAGCCGATCTGCACCTTCCTGTCCAAGGGGCCACCCTCGTCCACGGTGACCCAGGAAGGCCTGGCGATCCTGATGGAGATCATCACCTTCGCCTCTTACCCAAGTCGCCTGCGCAAGCTGACCAATCGCACCCGGGCCATTCACATGGTGGAGGAGGGGGCGGACTTTCTGCAGATATACGAGTTCTTCCGTGAGCAGGGCTTTGAGATGGGCGAAAGCTACGGCAACGCCAGCCGGGTTTTCCGTGGTTCGGTGCCAACCGGTCTGCCATTCACCAAAGACTTGTCCTACCTCAAGGGCTTCATCATGGTTTACAACTACATTCAGCTGGCCGTACGCAAAGGCAAGCTGGAGCAGGTGCCGCTGTTGTTCTGCGGTAAAACCACCCTTGAAGACATGCGCACGATGCGCCAACTCGTGGACGAAGGCTTGGTCGTGCCGCCCAAATACCTGCCGGAACAGTTCCGCGACATGAACGCGCTGTCGGCCTGGATGTGTTTCTCCAACTTCCTCAACCACCTGAGCCTGGACCGGATCGAAGCGGATTATTCCAATATCCTCTGAATACAATGTGGTTGAAAATGTGGGAGCGAGCCTGCTCGCGATTGCGATGTTCCAGTCAACATTGATGTTGACCGTTCTACCGCAATCGCGAGCAGGCTCGCTCCCACAGGGGACGGTGTTTCATTTATTTTTTGCGAGGTTTCACCGGATGCGAACCCTCGGCATCTTATGCCTGCTGCTGACCCTGAGCGGTTGCAGTTCCCTGCTGTTCTACCCCGAACGCGGCCTGCCCTTTACCCCGGAACGGGCCAAGCTCGACTACCGCGACGTCACCCTGACCACCGCCGACGGTGTCAGGCTCCACGGCTGGTGGCTGCCGGTCAAACAAGGGGTGGAGGTCAAGGGCACGGTACTGCACTTGCACGGCAACGGCGGCAACCTGGCCTGGCATCTGGGGGGGAGCTGGTGGTTGCCCGAGCAGGGTTACCAGGTATTGATGGTGGATTACCGCGGTTACGGCCGGTCCGAAGGCGAGCCGAGCCTGCCGGCGATCTATCAGGACATCGACGCAGCGTTCAAATGGCTCGACCAGGCGCCACAGGTTCAAGGCAAGCCACTGGTGCTGCTCGGCCAGAGCCTGGGCGGCGCGCTGGCGGTGCATTACCTGGCCGATCATCCCGAGCGTCAGCCGCAACTCAAGGCCTTGGTGCTCGATGGCGTGCCCGCCAGTTATCGCGACGTGGGGCGTTTCGCCCTGAGTACTTCATGGCTGACCTGGGCATTGCAGGTGCCGTTGTCCTGGCTGGTGCCCGACGGTGACAGTGCAATCGGTTCGGTGGCGCAATTGAAGGGCGTACCGAAATTGATCTACCACAGCCTCGATGACCCCATCGTGCCTCTTTCCAACGGCATCCGTCTGTATCAAGCTGCGCCGCCGCCCCGGGTCCTGCAACTGACTCGCGGTGGGCATGTGCAGACATTCGCCGACCCGGTCTGGCGAACGGTGATGCTGCGCTATCTCGACGACCCCTGGCACTTCGACGGCCTGCGCCGCCTGGGCGAGATCCCGAATTATCCGAAATCATCCGTTGAATCTTCAGAGAGCCCGCAATGAGCGAAGAACGTAACGCCATCCCCCTGATCATCACCGGTATCTGCAGCATCCTCGGCACCGTCGCGGTGCTCTGGTACTACGGCTACCTGCACTTCGCCAAGCCCGAGGATGCGTTGCTGCTCAACGAGTTCACCATGCTCAAGACCGTGCCGGGCGAAGACTACAAAGTCGCCCTGGAACCGGCTCCGCAAGTTGCCCAGTGCATCGATGGCGTGCTGGTGCTGTTCGACACCGAACAGAAAGGCCTGACCGGCGTGCTGATCAACGAGAAGAAGCGCGCGGTGCGCTGCATGGGGCAGGAGACGCCGAAGAAGCTTGAGCCATAACCCAGCCTCAATTTCCCTGTGGGAGCGAGCCT
>NZ_CAAKGZ010000031.1:0-20363 GCF_901007645.1 Pseudomonas sp. FG-3G | reverse complement strand
TGTTGGCCATGAAAAAGCCCCGCCTGATCACGTCAGGCGGGGCTTTTCAGTTGCAGTCAGCCGATCAGTTGGCGCTCATGGTCGAGCGCGGGGCGACTGGCTGGTTGTCGTTGGAGATGGTCACCTCGACCCGACGGTTCATCGCACGGCCCGAGACGCTGGTGTTGTCCGCTACCGGGAATTCCTTGCCGTAACCCTGGGTCACGATGCGCGCCGGGTCGACGCCCATTTTCACCAGTGCCATACGCACGGAGCTGGCGCGGCGCTCGGACAGCGACTGGTTGTAGGAGTCCGAACCGGTGCTGTCGGTGTAGCCTTCGACAATCACCTTGCGGTCGGGATTTTCCTGGAGGAACTGGGCCAGTTTGTTCACGTTGACCAGGCCGCTGGAGCGCAGCTCGGACTTGTTGGTGGCGAACAGCACGTCACCGAAGGTCACCAGCGTGCCGCGTTCGGTTTGCTTGGCGTTGAGGCTGTCTTGCAGTTGCTTGATCTGCGCGTTACGGGCCTCGAGCAGTGCGCGGGCGCGTTCATCACCGGCGTTTTTCAGCTCGGCTTCGGCGGTGCGCAGGGCGATGGTCTGCTTGGCCACCTCCACGCGCTGGTTGGTCAGATAGGCCAACTGGTCGACCTTGGCTTCATCTTCCTTGTCCATGTAAGCCTTTTCGGCTTTGGCCAGGAAGTCGGCGGCGTCCTTGGTTTCCAGAGCCGCAACCTTGGTCGCCGCCGGGTCAGCCTGCAGACCGTTGTAGTTGGTACGGGCCTGTTCCAGATTAGCGTTCGGATCTGTGGAACACGCGGCCAGCGAGACGCAGGCGGCCAGCAGGGCGGGGATCATCAAATGTTTGTGCATCATAGTCTGTCGTCCTTTTATCAATGAGAAGTACGTCGCGGCGTGAACGGCTTACTGAAGCTTGTTCATGCCTTCCTGACGCAGTTCCTGAACCCCTTTCTGGGAGTCCTTGAGAGCCTGTTCGGCCTTGGCGGCCTGGGCCTTGCGCTCAGCGACGCGGGCGTCCCACTCGGCCTGCTCGGCCAGACGCTTGGCTTCTTCGTAGTTCTTGTCGTGCATCGCGATCTCGGCCTGCTTGAGCTTGTCCTGGGCCGACTTCATTTCCACGGCGGCGAATTCGGTACCGCCGGCGCTGACGGCGCTGTTGACCGCCGATTGGGTCACCGCGTACTGCTCCGAAGGCGGGTTGCCGGCGCAACCGGCGAGGATGAAGCTGCTACCGATCGCCAGGGCAGCCAACTTCAGGCCGCGCAGGCCAGTGGATGAGGGTTTGGCAGTGCAGGTATTCATAGGCTTCAACTCCATTGGAAAACTCCTGAAAAAACTACAGATCCATGCTGGGACCGAAGCCGGGACGTCTGTTTCGGCGCTGGCGCCGGGGCGCGTTTATTTAAACGACCGTTCCAGTATGGTTACTCGGTGTGACCTGAGGCGTTTTTCAAAAGTTCAGCGAGGATGGCCAATCGCCAAAAGTTTTACTGACTGATTGGTCAACAGCAGAAAAGCTGAACTTTCAAGGCGCGCAGCGGTATTCCCGGCGTAGGAGGCGTGGGTTTTTTGGGGGGCGCGTGTAGGAACTGGCGAAGGTTGCGATCTTTTGACCTGGCGTCTAGGAAAGATCGCAGCCCCGCTCCTAAAGAAAATTAGTGCTTGGACTTGTCGTTCTGCGAGGAGAGTTGATGCAGATGACGCCGCGACAGAGCGAGAAAACGCGGGGTCGGGCCGACGTCTTCGTAGAGCGGGTCACCCTCTTCATCGGTGGCCACCACTTGCGAGCCCTTGATGTAAGGGAAGCTGGCTTCCAGTTCTTCCAGCGCCGCCCCGATCAATTCGCCGAGCAGTTCCTCGGGTTGGCGCTTGGGATACATCTCGCAGATCGCCGCCAGTCGTGCGGCGGCCTCCACGTCCAGGTGAATGGTGTAGCCGGTCTGGGTCAGGCAACCCTTGGCGTTTTCTTCCCAGTGTTGGGCGAGCTCACGGATTTTCATGATGGCCTCAATAGCCCGCGGATGGCAGGCGCGCAGAGTGACAAGCCGTTGTGTGGCTTACTGTTAAGACTAGCTTTGTCCGACAAGGTTTAATGTCCCCTCGTCGCTTGTCATAAACGTCTTGCGTCGGCACTCTCTGTAAAACGTCTAACCCAAGAGCTGTCCGGACCTTTTGCTGGAGAACTGCTGATGACCGATATCGATGCACGCTTGCGCGAGGATGTTCACCTGCTCGGCGAGCTGCTGGGCAACACCATCCGCGAACAGTACGGGGACAGGTTTCTCGACAAGATCGAGCAGATCCGCAAGGGTGCCAAGGCCGATCGACGCGGCTCCATGGACGCCGAACTGAGCGCCAGCCTCAATCAGTTGGGCGAGGACGAACTGCTGCCGGTGGCGCGGGCGTTCAATCAGTTCCTCAACCTGGCCAACATCGCCGAGCAGTATCAACTTATCCACCGACGCGAAGAGTCCAAGCCGGCACCGTTCGAGGCGCGAGTGCTGCCCGAACTGCTTGCTCGGTTGCGGGCCGAGGGCCATGGCGCCGAGTCCCTGGCGCGGCAATTGGGACGGCTGGAAATCGAACTGGTGCTCACCGCCCACCCCACGGAAGTGGCCCGGCGCACGCTGATCCAGAAATACGATGCCATCGCCGCGCAACTGGCGGCCCAGGACCACCGCGATCTCACCAGCGCCGAGCGCGCGCAGATCCACGAGCGTCTGCAACGGCTGATCGCCGAAGCCTGGCACACCGAAGAAATACGCCGCACCCGGCCGACCCCGGTGGACGAGGCGAAGTGGGGCTTTGCGGTGATCGAACATTCGCTGTGGCAAGCCATTCCCAACTACCTGCGCAAGGCCGATCAGGCCCTGCATGCCGCCACCGGCTTGCGCCTGCCGCTGGAGGCTGCACCGATCCGCTTTGCCTCGTGGATGGGCGGCGACCGGGATGGCAACCCCAATGTCACCGCTGCGGTAACCCGCGAAGTGCTGTTGCTGGCGCGGTGGATGGCGGCGGATCTGTACCTGCGCGACGTTGATCACCTGGCGGCTGAGCTGTCCATGCAAAAAGCCAGCGAGGCTTTGCGCGCCCAGGCCGGTGATAGCGCTGAACCCTACCGTGCCGTGCTCAAGCAATTGCGTGAACGCCTGCGTGCCACGCGCAATTGGGCGCAAGCGTCCCTAAAAGTCACCACCCCAGCCTCTGCCGATGTGTTGCAGAACAACCGCGAACTGCTGGACCCGCTGGAGCTTTGCTACCAGTCCCTGCACGAGTGCGGCATGGGCGTGATCGCCGACGGGCCGCTGCTCGACTGCTTGCGCCGGGCGGTGACGTTCGGGTTGTTCCTGGTGCGCCTCGATGTGCGCCAGGACTCCACGCGCCACAGCGCAGCCATGACTGAAATCACTGACTACCTGGGCCTGGGCCGCTATGAGGACTGGAGCGAGGAGCAGCGCATCAGCTTTCTGCTGGAGGAGCTGAACAACCGGCGTCCGCTTTTGCCCGCTCATTTCAAACCGTCGGCCGATACCGCGGAAGTCCTGGCCACGTGCCGGGAAGTGGCGGCGGCGCCGGCGGCGTCCCTGGGCTCGTACGTGATCTCGATGGCGGGCGCCGCTTCCGATGTGCTCGCGGTGCAGCTCTTGTTGAAAGAGGCCGGCGTGTTGCGACCCATGCGGGTGGTGCCGCTGTTCGAGACCCTGGCCGACCTGGACAACGCCGGGCCGGTGATCGAGCAATTGTTGCTGCTGCCGGGCTATCGCTCGCGGCTGCAAGGGCCTCAGGAGGTGATGATCGGCTATTCCGATTCGGCCAAGGATGCCGGCACGACAGCGGCGGCCTGGGCACAGTATCGAGCCCAGGAACGGCTGGTGGACATTTGTCGCGAACAGCAAGTCGAACTGCTGTTGTTCCATGGCCGCGGAGGCACTGTGGGGCGTGGCGGCGGTCCGGCTCACGCGGCGATTCTGTCGCAACCGCCGGGTTCGGTGGCCGGGCGGTTCCGTACCACTGAGCAGGGTGAAATGATTCGTTTCAAATTTGGCCTGCCGGACATCGCCGAACAGAATCTCAATCTGTACCTCGCCGCCGTGCTGGAAGCGACACTGTTGCCACCGCCGCCACCCACTCCTCAGTGGCGTCATCTGATGGATGAACTGGCGGCCGACGGGGTCAAGGCTTACCGCGCCGTGGTGCGGGAAAATCCGCAATTCGTCGAGTACTTCCGCCAGTCCACACCGGAGCAGGAACTGGGCCGTCTGCCGCTGGGCAGCCGGCCGGCCAAGCGCCGGGCCGGAGGCATCGAAAGCCTGCGGGCGATCCCGTGGATCTTCGGCTGGACACAGACGCGCCTGATGCTGCCGGCCTGGCTCGGCTGGGAAACCGCCCTGGGCAAGGCGCTGGAGCGCGGCGAGGGCGAGTTGCTGGGGCAGATGCGCGAACAATGGCCGTTTTTCCGCACCCGCATCGACATGCTAGAGATGGTGCTGGCCAAGGCCGACGCGGACATTGCGCGCTCCTACGATGAGCGTTTGGTCGAACCTGGGCTGCTACCGTTGGGCGAGCATTTACGCGACCTATTGTCGCAGGCGTGCGCGGTGGTCCTGGGGTTGACCGGCCAGTCGCAGCTACTGGCACATAGCCCTGACACCCTGGAATTCATTCGCCTGCGCAACACCTACCTCGACCCGTTGCACCTGTTGCAGGCTGAACTGCTTGCCCGTTCGCGGCAGCAGGACGTTGCCCAGGGCAGCCCCGTGGAACAGGCGCTTCTGGTGTCTGTGGCGGGGATTGCCGCCGGTTTGCGCAACACCGGCTAAGGTTAAGCGGCGTACCGAAACGGCCCGCCCGGTATCCCCCGGGCGGAGGCCGGGTGGGCAGGGAAGAGGTCGGTCGGGCGACAGTTTGTTGTCCGGTTGCGACGATCGCCACCTCCTCCCAAGGTCGCGTCAGGCGCGGGTTCCTTCGACTTTCGGCGGCTTGTGTGGGTCGGGCCTGCTGTGTATCTTGATCAGCCTTTGGCCGTTTGGGCGGTCACGATCCTGTTTTCCGAGATTGGCCCCACGAGGCGAATCCGAGCGTTTACATAAAAAAATTGAGGAGCACATCGATGCGCGTCATTCTGCTGGGAGCTCCCGGGGCCGGTAAAGGTACTCAGGCAAAGTTCATCACCGAAAAATTCGGTATCCCGCAAATCTCCACTGGCGACATGCTGCGTGCCGCGGTCAAGGCCGGCACCGAGCTGGGCGTCAAGGCCAAGAGCATCATGGATGCCGGCGGCCTGGTGTCGGATGACCTGATCATCGCGCTGGTCCAGGATCGCATCGCTCAAGCCGATTGCGCCAACGGCTTCCTGTTCGACGGTTTCCCGCGCACCATTCCGCAGGCCGAAGCCTTGGTTACGGCTGGCGTGGAGCTGGATCACGTTGTCGAAATCGCCGTCGACGACGAAGAGATCGTTCAACGCATTGCCGGTCGTCGTGTCCACGAGCCGTCCGGCCGTGTCTACCACACCGTCTATAACCCGCCGAAACTCGCCGGCAAGGACGACATCACCGGTGAAGCACTGGTGCAGCGCAAGGACGACACCGAAGAAACCGTGCGCCATCGCCTGTCGGTCTACCACTCCCAGACCAAGCCGCTGGTGGAGTTCTACCAGAAGCTGTCCGCCAAGACCCAAGGCAAGCCCAAGTACAGCTACATCGCCGGCGTTGGTTCGGTTGAAGCGATCACCGGCAAGGTGCTTGAAGCACTGAGCTGACAAGTCTGCTGTGCAGCAAATAACAACGGCCCGCTTGCGGGCCGTTGTTGTTTATACTGGCGCACTTTTCCCCATCTGATTTACGGACACACCGATGAGCACCTTGCTGGCCCTGGATACCGCGACTGAAGCTTGCTCCGTTGCCTTGCTGCACGACGGCAAGGTCACGAGCCATTACGAGGTGATCCCGCGCTTGCACGCCCAGAAGCTGCTGCCGATGATCCAGCAATTGCTCAGCGATGCTGGGACCACCTTGCAGGCGGTGGATGCGATTGCCTTTGGTCGTGGGCCGGGAGCGTTCACTGGCGTGCGCATTGCCGTCGGCGTGGTGCAGGGCCTGGCGTTTGCCCTGGAGCGGCCGGTGCTGCCGGTGTCCAACCTGGCGGTACTCGCCCAGCGCGCCTTGCGTGAACAGGGCGTCAGCCAGGTCGCGGCGGCGATCGATGCGCGCATGGATGAGGTGTATTGGGGCTGCTACCGCGAGTCCGAGGGTGAGATGCGCCTGGTGGGCGCCGAAGCGGTGCTCCCCCCCGAAGCGGCGGCGTTGCCTGCCAACGCCAGCGGCGACTGGTTCGGCGCCGGTACCGGTTGGGGCTACGGCGAGCGGATTGCCGTCCCCCTCAGCGGCCAGGACGCCTCGATGCTGCCCCATGCCGAAGACCTGCTGACCCTGGCCCGCTTCGCCTGGGAGCGCGGCGAAGCCATTCCGGCCGACGATGCACAACCGGTGTACTTACGGGACAAGGTTGCAACACCCAAATCCGAACGGTAGACCCAGGCGTTGTGAGAGCAAAGCTTGCTCGCGATACGGGGGCCCCGGTTCTCCGGCGGACCGCGTCATCTTCATCGCGGGCAAGCCTTGCTCCTACAAAGTCATTTGCTCCCCCAAAAGTCACGCCCAATATTACCAGTCGTCATTTTTTCGAGCCGGTTTTAAACCTTTTTGACTTTATGTGCTCTAGTTATCACTTGCGCATTTGCGCGGCTGTGAAAGTGCCGCTAAATTGCCATCATTGATACCGAGCATTCTGTTATGCGTATAGACGGCGTTTCATCCCAGTCCTACCCCATCAAACGCAGGCCTCGTGCAGGCAAAGTTGCTGCGGATGAGTCCTTCGATGACATCGATGGCGAACTGGAATTTCCGTCCGAAGAGCAGTTGGCCGCTCGCGCTGCCAAAGCCTCGGCGCAACGCCTGAGCAATCTTCCGGCCCGTCAGCAAGACATGCTGTATCACCGCGCCATGAGCCGCAGCGTATCCGCGGCCCTGGCCAGCTACCTGAGCACTGCCGGTTTCGTTGACTGGGATATGGAAGTGCTGGGACTCGATCTCTACATCTGATGGGGTTGCCTTACTACCTGGGCTGCCCGTCCTGGAGCGAAAACGCCTGGCGCGATTATCTTTATCCGCAAGACGCCAGAAGCTCCGATTTCCTGAACCTCTATTCTCAAGTGTTCAATGCCGTGGAAGGCAATACGACCTTCTACGCCAGCCCCCCTGCGGCTATCGTTCAGCGCTGGGCGCAGACCATGCCCGAGCAGTTCCGCTTCACCGCCAAGTTGCCCGGTGACATCAGCCACAATGGCGATTTGCGTGAGCACCTGACGGCCATCGAAACCTTCGTGCAATTGCTCAGCCCCCTGGGCGAACGGGTTTCACCGTTCTGGTTGCAGTTATCCAAGGCCTTTACCCCGAATCGCTTGCCGGAGTTGGCGGGCTTCATTGATGCCTTCGAGCGACCCTTGGCCGTGGAGGTCCGTCACGGTGACTTCTTTGCCAAGGGCGATGCCGAACGACAGCTCAACCGCCTGCTCCTTGATCGCGGGGTAGAACGCATCTGTCTGGATCCCCGGGCATTGTTCAGTTGCACCTCGACCGATCCTGCCGTGCTCCATGCTCAATCGAAGAAACCGCGTGTACCGCCCCGGCCGACCGCGTTTACCCACTGCCCGCAGGTGCGTTTCATCGGCCATCCAGTGCTGGAGGCCAACGAACCGTTCCTGACCCCCTGGGTGGAAAAAATCGCCGGGTGGATCGAAGAGGGGCGCACGCCTTATATCTTTCTGCACACCGCCGACAACGTGCTGGCGGCCAAACTCGCGCAACACTTTCATCGCCGATTGATGAGCCGTTTGCCTGGCTTGCCGGCCCTGCCTGAGCTATACAGAGAGCCCGCCGCCGAGCAACTGGGTTTGCTCTGAGGCAAAATTTCTCTGCCCAGGAGTGATTTCCATGGATGCGCAAACCCGTCGAGCCCAGGCCTTCAAAGCCTTGCATGAACGCGAAGGCGCGTTCGTCATTCCCAACCCGTGGGACGCCGGTTCGGCAAAGATGCTTGCCAGTCTCGGCTTCGAGGCCCTGGCCACCACCAGTGCCGGTTACGCTTTTTCCTTGGGACGGCCCGATGGTGCCGCGGGGCTGGATGACACCCTGGCCAATGTCCGGGCGATTGTGGCGGCCACTGACTTGCCAGTGGCGGTCGATTTGGAGAACGGCTTCGCCGATGCCCCCGAGGCGTGCGCCAGCAGCCTGATCCGCGCGGCGCAGGCCGGCGCGGTGGGTGGCTCGATCGAAGATGCCACAGGGCGCGAAGACAGCCCGATCTATGGCTTCGAGCATGCCGTGGCGCGGGTTAAAGCTGCGGCTGACGCGGTGCGCAGTCTGCCGTATCCCTTTGTGCTGACCGCCCGGGCGGAGAATTTTCTGCATGGCAAGCCCGACCTGGATGACACCCTTGCCCGCCTGAAGGCGTTCGCCGATGCCGGTGCCGACGTGCTGTATGCCCCAGGCTTGAGCTCGGCCGAACAGGTGCTGGCGGTGGTCCGGGCGGTGGCGCCGAAACCGGTGAATGTGTTGATGTCCGGGGCGCTGGACCTGACGGTTGCGCAGCTGAGCGAGATGGGCGTCAAGCGCATCAGTGTCGGGTCCGCGCTGGCCCTGGCGGCGTATGGCGAGTTTTTCCGCGCCGCCGAGGAAATCCGCGAACAGGGCTCGTTCACCTTCACCCGTCGTTCGATGCCCTTCAACCAGGCCAACCAATTATTCAAGGGTTGAGGCCCGAGGCATTGTCGTGCGGGTTTTGAAAGGTTTTACGCTATTGGTGCTGGTTGTTGGCGTCGCAGTGCTGGGGGTATGGCGCGGTTGGCTGGCGGTGCCGCCACAATGGAATCCCTGGGCGCCCCTGGACGTCAATGCGCCGCCGAACCTGCTGACCCGTTACAAACTCATGGCCCTGCGCAACGATCCGCAGTTATGCGACCAGGCGCTCGCGACCTCGGGGCTGCGGGCCACTCGCCAGGCCGACAGCAGTCCCCAGGCCAGTTGCCCGCTGAGCAATGTGCTGAGGGTGCAGGGCGGCGAGGTGGCGTTGAGCAGCAGCTTCCTGGCCAGTTGCCCGCTGGCGGTGGCGTTTGCCTTGTTTGAACGGCATGCGCTGCAGCCGGCGGCGCAGGCGACCTATGGGCAGAAAGTGGTGCAGGTCGATCATCTGGGCAGTTTCGCCTGTCGCAATATGTACGGTCGGGAGAGCGGGGCGCGCAGCCAGCATGCCACGGCCAGTGCGCTGGATATCGCCGGGTTTCGCCTGGCGGACGGCCGTCGTGTGAACGTGCTCAAGGACTGGCCGAAGGACAACACCCACGCCCAATTCCTGCGCCAGGTGCGCGACGGTGCCTGTGACGTGTTCAATGTGGTCTTGAGTCCGGATTACAACGCGGCGCACCGCAACCATTTTCATCTGGATGTCGGGCCGTGGTGGATTTGCCGTTGATTCAGGCGGCGATGCGCAGGTTCTGCAACACGATCGGGCGTGCCCAGCGGGTATCGAAGTCCAGTTGCTTCTGCTGTGCCACCAGTTCCTCTTCCGGGAACGGCGGGAACGGCTTGTCCAGCAGGTCCAGTTCGAATTCGGCAATCGGCAGGTGCAGTGGACGTGGCTGAGGCGCAGGTCCCGGTTCTGGCAGCGGTTGGCCGGCGGCAAGCACCAGAGGGCGAACCCAGTTGCTTTCGAAGGTCTGCTGTTTTTGCTGGGTGGCGATTTCTTCCGGCGGGAACGGCGGGAAGGGTTTGTCCAGCAGGTCGAGTTCAAATTCAGCGATTGGCAGGAACAGCGGCTCAGGCGGTTTGACTTGGGTTTCAGTCACTTGGCAGTTGCGCTGGCTGACAATGTGCTCGAGCAATTCGGCGCCGAGGGTCGGTTCAACAGCCTCATCGAGGGCAACTGGCTGGTAGCTGCCAGGCGCCGGTGCGTTATCACCCAGTTGATCGGCCAGGGCCCGGGCAAAAAAATCCTGCCACAGGTGACTGACGCCGCTCAGGGCTTGGGTGTTGCGCAGGCTGTAATCGCCGTAAGGGGAGATGACGCCTATCGATGTGGATTGAATGTCTGACATTTTTCTCGGTCGACGCTCAGCTCTGGCAAAATGCCGTTCACCGTTGTTATCGGCCGCTTTTGCCGATCCTTAATTTTTTGAGCATGTTTCCAAGAATGAACAACTTCCATGAGTGATCAACCCGCGGCCTGCCGCATCCATGTTGAGGCCCTGGCCCCGGCCTTCCAGCCGCAGGCCGAGCACTGGGCACAGCGCCTTGACCTGCCGTTGCAGGTGGACGATGGCGAGTTTGCCTTGCAGGTCGGTGAGCAGGGGTTGCAGTTGCAGCAACTGGGGCCGGATGCGCCGGGACCGGTGCGGGTGGACTTCGTCGAAGGCGGCGCGGCCCATCGCCGCTTGTACGGCGGCGGTAGCGGCCAGATGATCGCCAAGGCCGTCGGTGTGGCCCAGGGCGTACGTCCGCGTGTGCTGGATGCCACGGCCGGGTTGGGCAAGGATGCGTTTGTGCTGGCCAGCCTGGGCTGTGAAATGAGCCTGATCGAGCGCCAGCCGCTGATCGGCGCATTGCTTGAGGATGGCCTGGCCCGAGGCGCGGAGGACTTCGATGTGGCGCCGATCGTCGCCCGCATGCGGTTGCTCAAGGGCAATTCCATCGAGGTGATGCGCAACTGGCAAGGCGAGCCGCCCCAGGTGATCTACCTGGACCCGATGTTCCCTCATCGTGAGAAAACGGCCCTGGTGAAGAAGGAAATGCGCCTGTTCCGGCCGCTGGTGGGCGACGACCTGGACGCTCCGGCGTTGTTGGCCGCGGCCCTGGCCCTGGCGACTCACCGCGTCGTGGTCAAGCGTCCGCGCAAGGCACCGTGCATCGAAGGGCCAAAACCCAGCCACGGGCTCGAGGGTAAATCCAGCCGCTACGACATCTATCCCAAGAAGGCGCTCAAGGCCTGAGACCGCGTCGCCTCCATCGCGAGCAGGCTCGCTCCCACAGATGTGTGTTGTGTTAACTACACCTTACCCTGTGGGAGCGAGCCTGCTCGCGATGAGGCCCGCCCAGCCGGCGAGAATCTATCAGATGATCTGCGGCCGATAAGCGCGCATAAACAACCCCACCACTTCCTCGACATGAGCCTCGGCCGCTGCGGCTTCCAGCGGTGCGCCGCAGCCATACAGCAAGCGGAAATTCGCCGCACCCTTGATGAGGCAGAAGAAGTGCTCCGCCGCATTGCGCGGTTTGTCGATGCTCAGGGCGCCGCTCTGGTTGACCTTGTTCAGCAGCCTTTCCATGCCTGAGAGCATCCGTTGCGGGCCTGCTTCGAAGAAGATCGTCGACAGCTGCGGGTCCTGACTGCCCAAGGCCATGATCAACCGATGCAGGTTCACCGATTCGTCGCTGTTGATCAGTTGGTGAAAACCACGGGCAATGTTCAGCAACACATGTTCGATCGGTACGCCGTCAGGCCATTCGAAGAAAAGCGGCGGCACTTGCTCTTCACACTTGGCCACCACGGCAGCGGAAAACAGCGTTTCCTTGTCGTTGAAGTGGCTGTAGACCGTCAGCTTCGACACACCGGCCTCGGTGGCGACCGCGTCCATGCTGGTGTTGGCATACCCCAGGCTGACGAAGAGTTTTTTTGCCGCGTCGAGAATGGCCTGGCGCTTGGCCAGATCCTTCGGACGGCCTGGGCCGTTGGGAGGTGAAAGATTGTTCGACATTATTCGCTTTTAATACTGGACTGGTGAGTTTGCTATTAATAACATACTCGTCAGTATAATTATTCCAAGCACCATTAGCGAAAGGTCACTCGCCATGTTCCGCTATGCCTTGCCCCTCGCCCTGCCAGTGAGCCTGGTTTTTTTATTGTCTGCGTGTGGTCAGGACGAACCCGTGTCCCTTGCCGTGCGCCCCGCCATGGTGGTGCAGCCAGAGCCTTCGGGCCAGGCGATGGAAAGTTATCCGGGGGAAGTCAGGGCGCGATTCGAGCCAGACCTGGCCTTTCGCATCGGCGGCAAAGTAAGCCGACGACTGGTCGAAGAGGGCCAGCGAGTCAAGGCCAACCAGCCCCTGGCCGAGCTCGATCCCCAGGACGTGCGCCTGCAGCTGGAAGCCACCCGTGCCCAGGTCGCCGCCGCCGAAGCCAACCTGAACCTGGTGCGCGCTGAACGTGATCGCTACAAAACCTTGATGGAGCGGCAGATGGTCAGCCGCTCCCAGTACGACAACGCAGAAAACCTCTACCGCTCCGGTGCCGCGCGGCTCAAGCAGATCAAGGCTGAATTCGATGTCGCCAGCAACCAGGCCAGTTACTCGGTGCTGCGTGCGCCTCAGGATGGCGTGGTTGCCCGGCGTTCCGTGGAGGTCGGGCAGGTGGTGTCGGCCGGTCAAACGGTCTTCACCCTCGCCACTGACGGCGAGCGTGAAGTGCTGATCAGCCTGCCGGAGCAGGGCTTTGGCCGGTTCAAGATTGGTCAGCCGGTCTCGGTGGAGCTATGGAGCCAGCCCGATCAGCGTTTCAGCGGACGCATCCGCGAACTGTCGCCAGCCGCCGATCCCAGATCCCGCACCTTCGCCGCTCGCGTTGCCTTCACCGCCGGCAGTGTTCCGGCTGAGTTGGGCCAGAGTGCCCGAGTGTTTATCCAGACCGGCGACCAGGTGTCGCTGTCGGTGCCGCTGTCTGCACTCACCGCCGAGAACGGCGCCACTTACGTGTGGGTAGTCAACGGCAATAACACCCTGAAAAAAGTCCCGGTGCGCGTCGGCCCGTTTGGCGAAAAAACCGTTCCGGTGCTTGAAGGGCTGAGCCCCAATGACTGGGTCGTCGCAGCCGGTGTGCACGTGCTCCTCGACGGCCAGCAGGTGCGGCCGGTGGATCGCTCCAACCGCGTGGTCAATCTGGCGGCCAAGGAGTAATCCCCGATGGGCTTCAATCTTTCCGAATGGGCGCTGCGTAACCGCCAGATCGTCCTGTTCCTGATGTTGTTGCTGGCAATCGTCGGCGCGCTTTCCTACACCAAGCTCGGCCAGAGCGAAGACCCGCCGTTTACCTTCAAGGCCATGGTCATTCGCACCAACTGGCCGGGGGCTACGGCCGAGGAGGTTTCTCGCCAGGTCACCGAACGCATCGAAAAGAAACTGATGGAAACCGGCGATTACGAAAGAATCGTCTCGTTCTCCCGCCCGGGCGAATCCCAGGTGACGTTCATGGCCCGCGATTCCCTGCATTCGGCGCAGATTCCCGAGTTGTGGTACCAGATCCGCAAGAAGGTCAGTGACATCCGTCACACCTTGCCGCCGGGCATCCAGGGGCCGTTTTTCAACGATGAGTTCGGCACCACCTTCGGCAATATCTATGCGCTGACCGGTGATGGTTTTGACTACGGCGTGCTCAAGGATTACGCCGATCGCATCCAGATCCAACTGCAACGGGTCAAGGATGTGGGCAAGGTCGAACTGCTGGGTTTGCAGGACGAGAAAATCTGGATCGAACTGTCGAACGTTAAGCTGGCGACCCTCGGCGTGCCGCTGGCGGCAGTCCAGCAGGCGTTGGAAGAGCAGAACGCAATATCGACCGCAGGCTTTTTCGAAACCGGCAGCGAGCGAGTCCAACTACGGGTATCGGGAAATTTTCAGACAGTAGAAGAGATCCGCGACTTTCCCATTCGTGTCGCTGATCGCACGTTCCGTATCGGCGATGTCGCGGATGTGCATCGCGGTTTCAACGATCCGCCAGCCCCGCGCATGCGCTTCATGGCCGAAGATGCCATTGGTCTGGCCGTGGCGATGAAGGACGGCGGCGACATTCTGATTCTGGGTAAGGCCCTGGAGGCGGAGTTTGCCCGTATCCAGAACAACCTGCCGGCCGGCATGCAATTACGTAAGGTCTCGGACCAGCCGGCGGCGGTGAAAACCGGTGTTGGCGAGTTCGTCCAGGTGCTGGTGGAGGCCCTGACGATCGTGTTGCTGGTGAGCTTCTTCTCCCTCGGGCTGCGAACCGGGATGGTGGTCGCCCTGGCGATTCCGCTGGTGCTGGCGATGACCTTCGCCGCGATGTATTACCTGGGCATTGGCCTGCACAAGATTTCCCTTGGCGCGCTGGTGTTGGCGTTGGGCCTGCTGGTGGATGACGCGATCATCGCGGTCGAGATGATGGCGATCAAAATGGAGCAGGGCTTCGACCGGATCAAGGCCGCCAGCTATGCCTGGACCAGCACCGCATTCCCGATGCTCACCGGTACGCTGATCACCGCTGCGGGTTTCCTGCCGATCGCCACGGCGCAGTCAGGCACCGGCGAGTACACCCGTTCGATTTTCCAGGTCGTCACCCTGGCGCTGCTGGCCTCCTGGGTGGCCGCGGTGGTGTTCGTGCCGTACCTGGGGGAGAAACTGCTGCCGGACCTGGCGAAAATTCATGCCGCCAAACACGGCACCGCTGATGGCCAGTTCGACCCCTACGGCACGCCGTTCTACCAGCGTGTCCGGCGCTTGGTGGAGTGGTGCGTGCGGCGGCGCAAAACCGTCATCGTGCTGACCGTGCTGTTATTTGTGGGCTCGGTGGCGCTGTTCCGTTTCGTGCCACAACAGTTCTTCCCGGCCTCGGGGCGACTTGAGCTGATGGTCGACCTGAAGCTGGCCGAAGGCGCGTCCTTGAGCAACACCGCCGAGCAGGTCAAGCGCCTTGAAGCGCTGCTCAAGGACCACGCGGGCATCGACAACTACGTGGCTTATGTCGGCACCGGTTCACCGCGTTTCTACCTGCCGCTGGATCAACAACTGCCGGCACCCAGCTTCGCCCAGTTCGTGGTGCTGGCCAAGACCATCGAAGACCGCGAGCCCCTGCGCAGCTGGTTGATCACCACGTTGAACGAACAGTTCCCGGCCCTGCGCTCGCGGGTCACGCGCCTGGAAAATGGCCCGCCAGTGGGTTATCCGGTGCAGTTTCGCGTGACCGGTGAGCACATCGAACAAGTCCGGGCCCTGGCGCGGAAAGTGGCGACCAAGGTTCGTGAAAATCCCTACGTGGCCAATGTGCATCTGGATTGGGAAGAGCCGAGCAAGGTGGTGTACCTGAACGTCGATCAGGACCGCGCCCGAGCGTTGGGCGTGAGTACGGCTAACCTGTCGAGCTTTTTGCGCAGTTCCCTCACCGGCTCCAGCGTCAGCCAATACCGGGAAGACAACGAACTGATCGAGATTCTGCTGCGCGGCACGGTGCATGAGCGCACCGAATTGTCCCTGCTGCCGAGCCTGGCGGTGCCGACCGACAATGGCACAAGCGTTGCGCTGTCACAGATCGCGACGCTGGAATACGGCTTCGAAGAAGGCGTTATCTGGCACCGCAATCGCCTGCCAAGTGTGACCGTGCGGGCTGATATCTATGGCAAGGAACAACCGGCGACCCTGGTGCAGCAGATCTTCCCGACCCTGGCCCCGATTCGTGCCGAGCTGCCGGACGGTTATCTGCTGGAAGTGGGCGGTACGGTAGAGGATGCCGCCCGTGGCCAGCAATCGGTGAACGCCGGCGTGCCGCTGTTCATCGTCGTGGTGCTGACGTTGCTGATGCTGCAACTGCGCAGTTTTTCCCGCACGGCCATGGTGTTTCTCACCGCGCCCCTGGGGCTGATCGGTGTCACGCTGTTCCTGCTGGTGTTCCGCCAGCCGTTCGGTTTCGTTGCCATGTTGGGCACCATCGCCTTGTCGGGGATGATCATGCGCAACTCGGTGATTCTGGTGGACCAGATCGAACAGGACATCAAGGCGGGGCTCGCCCCGTGGCAGGCGATCATCGAAGCCACTGTGCGACGATTTCGCCCGATTGTGCTCACCGCGCTGGCGGCGGTGCTGGCGATGATTCCGCTGTCACGTAGCCTGTTCTTTGGCCCGATGGCGGTGGCGATCATGGGCGGGCTGATCGTGGCGACGGCGTTGACGCTGTTGTTCCTGCCGGCGTTGTATGCGGCGTGGTTCAGGGTCAAAAAGACCTGACACGATCCTGATAGCACTGAAGATCGAATGTGGGAGCGAGCCTGCTCGCGATGGCGGAGTATCAGTCAACACAGATGTTATGGCTGATACCGCTATCGCGAGCAGGCTCGCTCCCACAGTTGTTTTGCGCTGAATCTCAGAGCGTACCAAACACCTTCTTGGCCAAACTGCTCGCCGCCGCCGCAGGGTTCTGGCGGATGGTGGCTTCCTGTTTACCGATCATCTCGAACAAACCGTCCAGCGCCTGTTCGGTCACGTAGTTTTCGATGTTGGCGCTTTTGGCGTCCAGCACGCCGAAGGTCGCCGCTTGGCCTGCGAACGTGTTGTATTTCTGCGCCAGGCCAACCTTGTCGGTGGCTTGCTTGACGATGGGCAGGAACTTGGCGCGGATCTGCTCGCGGCTGCTCTTGTTCAGGTACTGCGTGGCGGAATCGTTGCCGCCGCTCAGGATCCCCTTGGCATCGCTCACACTCATGTTCTTCACGGCATTGACCAGGATCGGCTGGGCCTGGACCACAGCGGCTTCAGCGGCCTGGTTCATGCTGGTTTCCAGTTGTTCGACCTGATCGCCCATGCCAAAGGCTTTCATCTTGCTGGCGACTTTACCGAGCTTGCCCGGCAGTTCGATCTTCACCTCGGGGTTGTTGCTGAAGCCACCGGGTGTGCCCAACTGCTTGACGGCTACTTGGGCGCCCTGGGTCAGTGCGTCCTTGAGGCCGCCGGTGGCGTCCTTCTGCGAGAGGTCGGCCAGGGACAGGGCCATGGTGTTGGCGCAGAACAACAGGCCGGCGCACAGGCTGGTGAAACGGAGCGTAGAGCGGAGCATGGCAGCTTCCTTGAAAAAATTAGAAAGAGAAATCAGCGGGCGGCGTTGACGCGGATCTTCAGCGGCTGTGGATCTTTGCCATCGAGCTGCACGGTGTGTTGTTCGGTGGTGATGAACATCAACTGGCCGTCCACTTCAATGCGCGCGCTCACGGCATAGCGATGGCCGGGTTTGACCTGGGCCGGATCATAGCGGAGGTGAAACGGCAGCGGGACCTGGCCCTTGACCGGACCGCTCTGTTCATCGAGCACCACCGCGGGGGCGTCGGCCAGGGACACATCCTGCAGGCTCACGCTTAAGACAGCGGTGGGCGGCAGGGCAATGCGCTGCAGGTAGAACACTTCACCGTCGAGACTGTTTTTGCTCGCCAGCGGTGCGCTGGAGCAGGCACTGAGTAACGTGGCAACGGCGACGAGAAGAAGCTTTTTCATTGGGGGCATTTCCATATTGAGGGCGCCAGAGAGATGGCGCCTGTGGGGTCAGTCCGCAACCACCGGGATGACCTGATCTGCCGCATCTTCACTGCGATGCAACGCCACCTGACGGATCGACAAACGGATCTCCGCCGGCAGGACCCGCTTGGCCGCACCTTCGGCCAGTTCACCCAGCAGCTCGTGATAGCTTAGCTTGCCCGCTTCGTCCCGGCGTAGTACGTCCAGGTCCAGCATTGTCTGGATGAAATGCCGGAACAGGCTCTTGTCGAAGAATTCCGGTGCGTTCAGGCCATGCAGGATCGACAGGCGCTGGGCCATGACCGTGCAGAGGTCTTCCAATTCTTCGGCGCTGATGCTGTTCTGGCCGCTGTTGAGCAGCAGGGAGACGGTCATGTAGAAGCGCTGCAAGGTCTGCGCGATGCTTTTGGACAACAGGGTCAGCAGCACGAAATGCCGCGAACTCGGGGCTGGGCGCAGGTACAGGTCTTTTTCGAAACGCAGCAGCCCTTGTTCGACGAACGCTTCGAGCCATTGGTCGACCACGGCGTCCAGTTCTTCCAGTGACCAGCGAATGAACAATTCCGATTGCAGATAGGGGTACAAGGCGCGGGTGTAGCGCAGGATCTGTTCGCGGCTCATGCGCGAGGTGCTCTGGAAGAAACTCGCCAGCAACGCCGGCAGGGCGAAGATGTGCAGCACGTTGTTGCGGTAGTAGGTCATCAGGACGGCATTCTGCTCGTCCAGATACAGAATCTTGCCCAGGGCATCGCTCTGTTCCGACAGCAGGTCCATGCCTTTGACGTGCTCGATCAGCGCACGCCCATCGCCCTCGGGCAACGTGGTGTGAGGCGAGTACGGCACTTTGCGCAACAACGCCAGGTACAGGTCCAGCACCCGGGCCATGGCCCGGTCGTCCAGGGCCAGGCGGCTGGTGGACAGCAGTGCCAGGGCGACCAGGTTGACCGGGTTGATGGCCGCCGCTTCGTTCAGGTGCCGGGCCACCCGCTCGCCGAGGCGATGGGTGGTTGCGTTGAGCCAGGCCGGTTTGAATTGCGGGCCCAGCTCCTGTTGGCGCCAACCCGGCTGTTCGCCGTCGAGAAACTCCGCCAGTTTGATCGGCTCACCGAAGTTCACCGCTACTTGGCCGAAGCGCTGCTTGAGGGCGCCGATGACCTTGAAAATGTCGAAGATCGATTCTTTCTTCTTGCTCGCCCCACGCAGTTCACCCAGGTAGGTGCGGCCTTCCAGGACGCGCTCATAGCCGATGTAGACCGGCACGAACACGATGGGCATGCGCGATGAGCGCAGGAAGCTGCGCAAGGTGATGGCGAGCATGCCGGTCTTGGGTTGCAGCATGCGTCCGGTGCGCGAGCGACCGCCCTCGACGAAATACTCCACCGGAAAGCCTTTGGTGAACAGTGTGTGCAGGTATTCGTTGAACACCGCGGTATAGAGCGGGTTGCCCTTGAAGGTGCGACGCATGAAAAACGCCCCGCCCCGACGCAGCAGACCGCCGATCACCGGCATGTTGAGGTTGATGCCGGCGGCGATGTGCGGCGGGGTCAGGCCGTTGCGAAACAGCAGGTACGACAGCAGCAGGTAGTCGATATGGCTGCGGTGGCACGGCACGTAGATGACTTCGTGGCCCTGGGCGACCTTCTGCACGCCTTCGATGTGGTTGACCTTGATGCCGTCGTAGATCTTGTTCCAGAACCAGCTCAGCACCACTTCCAGAAAACGGATCGCGGTGTAGGTGTAGTCCGAGGCGATTTCGTTGCCGTAACGCAGCGCTTGGGCCTTGGCTTTTTCCGGGGTGATTTTTTCCCGCTCGGCCTCGTCGGCAATCGCCTGTTTGACCAGCGGCTGGTTCAGCAGCCCCTTGACCAGATTGCGTCGGTGGGAAATGTCCGGGCCAATGACCGCCGCTTTCAAGTTGCGAAAATGTATCCGCAGGATCCGCTGGGCCATGCGCACGGTGCGTTCGTGGCCCTTGTCGTGCTCAATCAGTTCGCGCAAATGGATCGGCGCGGAAAACTGCACGCGGGTCTTGCGCCCCAGGATCATGATGCTCAGCAAGCGCCGCAGCCGGCCAGTGACGGCCCAGCTGTCGGCGAACAACAGTTTCCACGGGCTGGATTCGCTGTCGGGCGACTGCCCCCAAAACACGCTGACCGGGATGATCTGTGCGTCTTCGGCGGCGTTGTGGGTCAGGGCATTGACCAGTCGCGTCAGGGTCGGCGGTGCGCCACGTTTGTCCTGCCGGCCGAGCCAGTTCGGTGCCGGGGTCAGGTAGAAAAACGCCGCCGGTTCCAACAGGTTGCCCACGGACACCGGCAGTACCGGGCGGGGCAGGCCAGCCTTGGTGCACTCGGTGTCGAGCACCGCCAGGTCGGTGAGCGAAGGGTTTTGCAGGACGTAGAACACCGGACGACTGCGGTCGAGGTTGAGGGTGAAGGACGACTGATTGATCGTCTCGGAGCGAACCCAGAGGTACAACAGTCGGCGCAGGGTGCCAAACACAAGACGGCGGAACGGGGAACGGGTCATACGGCTTCTGCATGAGTGGATAAGATAAAGCGGCGGCTAGTGTGCCGGATTCGTCGAAAATCGGCAAAAAAGCGCCGAAGTAAAGTCAGTTGAGAGTTTTTACGTCTGTCATATACTCGGGCAGCTGACTGCCTCTGCCTTCCGCGTGGACGGCTGGACGGCGGCGAAGATCGTACGGCTTTCTATCGAAAGGCCGACTTAAAAATAAAAATGGGAGTGAGCAATCATGGCAGCACGCGAAACCGGCAATGTGAAGTGGTTCAACGACGCCAAAGGCTACGGCTTCATCCAGCGTGAAGGCGGGGCGGATGTATTCGTGCATTACCGCGCGATCCGTGGCGAAGGCCATCGTTCTCTGACTGAAGGCCAGCAGGTCGAGTACGCGGTGGTGGAAGGGCAGAAGGGCTTGCAGGCTGAGGATGTGGTGGGGTTGTAACCCGCATTCACTGGCTACACAAAACCCCTTGTGGGAGCGAGCC